>CAYGQD010000022.1:0-53653 GCA_964351855.1 uncultured Verrucomicrobiales bacterium | reverse complement strand
GTCTGGAGCCGCTCGACTTTGCCAAGCTGGCGAAGCTGGACTTCGAAGCGCCCCGGTTCGCGGATTTCCCGGCCCTGGGATTGGCGCGTCGAGCGGGAGAAGATGGCGGGACGTTGCCGGCGGTGATGAATGCGGCGAATGAGGTGGCGGTCGCGGCGTTTCTGGATGGGAAGACGCCGTTTCCTGCGATTTGGGAGACCGTGGGAGCGGTGATGGATGCGCACGAGAATGTGGAGCATCCCTCGCTGGAGCAGATTTTGGAGGCGGATCGGGTGGCGCGCGAAGCGGCGGGGCGGTTGGTTTAGTTCGACCTGGGGGACGGAATTTTTGGCAAATTCCGCTACGGCGCTATGGCGCGGCGGGCTGGATCAAGACGAACGGCGAAACGACGAGGGCTTGGAACTTGGGCTGGGTCTCTTCCCAAAACGTGGCGTGAGGTGCGGAGGGCTGAACGAGGTCTCCCTGGCTCTTCCAGGTAGCGACGGCTTCGGCGTCATCTTCGGCGAAGGCTTTGCCCACGGCGATGAGATCGAGCGCGGGATCGACGTAGAGGAGAGCACCGGCCTCGTAGTGCTTTTTGAGGTAGGACCAATCCACCTCCCCGGTGTACTTCTCCAGCTTCTCGATGAGGCTGGCGTTGTCTTGCCCCAGCACGCCGTAACGCATCGGCTCGGGGTCGGAGGAATGACCGGCGTCGGGCGTCATGCGTAACGGGTTCGGTTAAGCGGTCGGCTTGGCGAAGCGGTAATGGGAGACGAGCCATTCGGTTCCGTTCGCATAACCCCAAAGCTCGGCACAGGCCATGTAGAAGGTGCGCCAATAGACCCACCACTTGTCGGCTTCGGCCCCGTAGGTTTCGGCAAAGATCGGTTTAATCTCGGCGGCGGCGGCGTCCATGTTGCGGAGCCAGTCATTGGCGGTCTTTTCGTAGTGCTGGCCGCTCTCGGCCCAGTGTTCCTGGATCTTGAGGTCGTCTTGAAAGTGGAGGAGGAGATCGTCGGATGGCATGATCCCGCCGCTGAAAAAGTGGTTGCCGATGAAGTCGTTCGGATCGGTCGACTCATAGTGATGGGCGAAGTCGCGATGGGTGAAGATGTGGACGAAGAGGGTGCCGCCGGGTTTGAGCCAGTTAGCGACCTTGCCCATGAGGAGCTGGTAGTTCTTCATGTGCTCTAACATCTCCACGGAGACAACGCGGTCGAATTCGCCCGCCTCGGTGTCGAAAACGTTCATGTCGGCGGTGCGGATTTCCACGTTGTCGAGGCCGCGCTCCTTGGCCTGGCCCAGGATGTATTCGCGCTGGGAGTTGGAATTGGAGATGCCGGTGATCTGGCTGTTCGGAAAGTGTTTCGCCATCCAGAGGGTGAGCGAACCCCAGCCGCAACCCAGCTCGAGAATGCGATCCCCATCGACCAAGGCGGCGCGCTGACAGGTCAGCTTCAGCATGTGATCCTCCGCTTCATCGAGCGATTTACAGCCGTCCGGATAATAGGCGGAGGAATACTTCAGGTTCTTGCCGAGACAGAGCTGGAAGAAGCGGGCGGGCAGCTCGTAATGCTGATCGTTGGCCGCCTGGGTTTCGATGGCGATGGGCAGCGTCTTCAGTTCCTCGGCGAAGGCGCGGATCTTCGCCTCGCGGGCTTCGGGGGTGGGAGACTGTTCCTGGCGAATCCGATTGGCGAGGCGTTGGCGAATGCCGAAGCGGATCAACGCGTCGGGGAGGAGATTCCGTTCGAGAAGTTGCAGAGCGATCATGAAAGAGAAGCGGTGGGTCGAAAGTTAGGAGCGGCGCAGGAATCACTTCCGATGAAATTTGCGCCGAAATTTTTCTCTGCACCAAGGCGGAATCGACCGGAGCGTAGTGAACTACGTGAGGTGGATTCCAACGCAGGTGCCGGGAAAAAGGACAAGTAAATCATCTGGAGTTATTTCTGTGCCGTTCCTTAGGGGCTGACGTCGAGACATACGGCCCGTCCGTCGTTATTGCGCACGTAGATTTTGCCGTGGGCGAAGGCGGGAGCGGCCCAGCAGGTTTTCGGCAAGACCTGGATGCGCCCGATTTCATCGAAGTCGTCGGGGCTGGGATTGGCCAGGATCAATTCGCCAGTGTCGCTGAGGATGATCAGTTTGCCATCGACCAGAATGGTGGTGGAGATGGCGTTGCCGATCGCCTCGCTCCACATCAGCTCGCCGTCACTGAGGCGGACGCATTTGTATTCCGCGCCGCGCACGTTGACCTGGCCATCGCCGGCGTAAAGGTAGTCGCCCACGCGGATGGCGTTTTGGAAATGGAGACCCAGGTTTTTGGTGGTGTAGGTTTGCGAACCATCTTTGACGTAGGCGCTGCCAGATCCGTAGGCGGAGGAGATGAAGTAGCCGCCGTTGTAGGGAATCGGGATGCTGGCGTTGAGCCCATAGGTGGTTTTCCAAGGAGCCGAAGAAGTGAGTTCGCCGGTGGTGAGGCTGTAGTGATTGAGCCCGTTGCCCTGAAAGAGGACGATGCTGTCGCCAGCGATGAACGGGGCGGCGTACCCGGATTCCGCATCACCCGCTTTCCAGATCACCTCGCCCGTCAGCTTGTTAAGCGCGGCGATGCTGGCCCCGGGACCACCGGGATCGCAGATCAACTGGTCCCCCACGACCAACGGCGCGGCAGCCCAGCCCCAACCGGGCGCTTTCCCATTGAAGTCCGCCACGTAATCGATCTCCCAGAGCAGCTTGCCATCGCTGGTTTGGAAGCAATGGAGTTTGCCGGATTTGCTGACGGTGTAAACGCGATCCCCATCAACGGTCGGCGTCGCCGAAGGACCGCCGTTGTAGAACTTCGGCCCACGGCCTTCCTTGAACGCGTAGGTCCAGATCTCCTCACCTGTAGCGGCGTCGAGGCAGAAGACGACGTCCTTGCCGCCCTGGTTCCCGACGGTGAAAGCGCGGCCATTGGCGATCGCGAACGAAGCACAGCCGTCGCCCACCTTCGCCTGCCAGATCACTTCCGGTTCGACATCGGCCCAGTTCTGGTTCCAACCCGTTTCCGCAGAAGTCCCGTCCCGGTTCGGCCCGAGGAACTGAGGCCAGTCCGCGGCGAAGACGGTGGCGGTGAAACAGAGACAGCAAAAGGAGAGGAGCGATTTCATGAGTCGAGACGATACTTGCTGGAGGGAACGTCAAGATTAGCCGCCCGGATTCGTTTACAAGCACGAAGGAAGCCAATCCTTGGTTTTTGTGAGGATACCGCTTCCCAACTCCAGCTCAGGGGCGGGTTTCGCGGAAGCTGACTTTCAGGTCCTGTTCCAGCTTCGTGATGCGGCGTTTTTCCCGGGGCTCGATCAGGATGAGGGAGGTGCCTTTGCGCCCGGCCCGCGCGGTGCGTCCGCTGCGGTGGGTGTAGGTTTCCAGTTGATCTGGCAACTGATGATGAATGACGAAGTTGAGGCCTTCGACGTCGATTCCCCGCGCGGCGACATCCGTAGCGACGAGGAACTGGACCCGCTCTTTTTTGAAGGCGCGCATCACCTTATCCCGCTCCATCTGAGTGAGATCGCCCTGCAGGACATCGACGACGAAACCGAGGGTGGAGAGCTGTTTCGCCAGGTTGACCGCGCCCGCTTTGGTCCGGCAAAAGATGAGGCCGCGGCCTTCTTTCTGGCGTTTCAGGTAACGGGCGACGCAGTCGGTCTTGTCTTCTCGGGCGCAGATCACGAACTGATGCTCGATGTCGCGATTGACGACGTGGGCCTGATCGATCTTGACGCGGAAGGCGTCGGGCGACATGCAGGTTTTGATGAGAAAGTCGATCGCCTCCGGGAAGGTGGCGGAGAAGAGCCAGGTGCTTTTGCGATTGGCGGTGAGGTCGAGGATCTTGTGGAGCTGCTTGGTGAATCCCATGCTCAGCATCTCGTCCGCCTCATCCAGAACGAGGAACTGGACGTGGTCGAGCGAGAGGGCGTTCTGCTCCATCAGATCCAGCAAACGCCCGGGTGTGGCCACGACGATCTGGGTGGGGCGGCTGAGGGCGGCCATCTGGCGGTCGATCTTGTCGCCCCCGGTTAAGACTTCCACGAAGACCTTCGCCGAAAACTTGGTGTAGCGGAAGAGCGCCTTGCCGATCTGCTTGGCCAGCTCTCGGGTCGGCGCAATGATGAGGGCCTGGATCTTGGGATCGCCGGGATCGACCTTGGTGAGGAGGGGAAGGCCAAAGGCGGCCGTTTTTCCGGTGCCGGTTTGGGCCTGAGCAATGAAATCGCTGCCATCCTTCATCAAAAAAGGAATGGCCTTTTCCTGGATGGGCGTGGGGCGGACGATGCCGAGTTCCGCGATGCCCTGAATGAGGTCTTCCGGAATGCCGAGCTTTTGGAATGGGTGCATGATGGTTCGGGAAAGGAACGCTGTCCGTCAAAAACCGGGCAAACGCCAATGGAATGAGCCGCCTGTTTCGCGGGATTACCCCTCGCGCAGGGCTTCCAGCTCCCGAATCAGGTGGGGCTGGAGCTGCCGGGCGAAGGCTTCCACGGCGATGGGCTGCTCCGTCTCCAGCTCGACCGAGGTCATGGTCACGTCCGAAATCCCGCAGGGGACGATCGCCTCAAACCCGCTCAAATCCTTGGCCACATTGATGGCGAATCCGTGCATGCTGACCCATTTGCGAACTCCGACGCCGATCGAAGCAATCTTCCGGTTCTCGATCCAAACGCCGGTGAGGCCATCGCGCCGATCCGCTTCGATCCCGCTCTCGCGACAGCCTTCGATCAGGGCTTGTTCGATGGCGCGGAGGAAGCGGTGCAGGTCTTTGCCGAACTGGGTCAGATCCAGAATGAGGTAGCCGACCAGCTGACCGGGGCCGTGGTAAGTCGCTTGGCCGCCCCGGTTGATTTCGACGACGTTGAGGCCGCGCTCCTTCGCATCCCGCAGGCTGGAGCGGTCGCGGGTGCGTCCGATCGTGTAAACGGGCTCGTGCTCCAGAAAGAGGATCGTGTCCGGGATTTCGCCCGCCTGGCGCTGGGCCAGGAGGCGTTCCTGAAGGGACAAACCGTCCGCGTAAGTCACGCGGCCGAGCCATTGAACGTCGAGGGGGTGCATCAAATCGCGGCTCTTGCCGTCCCCAACATAGCGCCCATCGCCTCCGTGTAAAAGTGTGCCATGCCAATGGCCAGGGCATCGGCGGCATCGCTGGGCGGCGTTTCCGTTAGGCCGAGCAGCGCCCGCATCATGAAGGCGACCTGATCTTTCGTCGCGGAGCCGCGGCCGACGACCGCTTGTTTGACTCGCTTCGGCGCGTATTCGTGGATCTTGAGGCCGTGTTCCGTCGCCGCAATCATGGCCGCGCCACGGGCTGCACCCATCGTGATCGCGGTTTTGTAGCTTTGAACGTAGATGATCGATTCGATGGCGCAGACGGTCGGCTGATGCTCCTGAATCACGGCGCTCAGCTCAGAACGCGTCGCCACCAGGCATTCGGACTGGGTCAGCTTCGAGGAATTCCGCACCACGCCGTAGGTCAGGGTTCGGTACTGCTGTCGCTGGGGCAACTTGCGCCCGTCATCGGTGGTGGTGATTTTTTCGATCACGGCGTAGCCGGTGTTTCGCAACGCTGGATCAATGGAGAGAACTCGCATGGCTGGGCAAGAGCTTAAGCTCTCTTAAGCTTTCCGACATCCAAAAAACCGGATAATTTGGCAATGCCAGGATTTGGCGAGGTTAGGAAGCGGGCCGGTTTTTCTCCAGTTCTTCCAAAATCATCTCCGGGGTGACTCGGACGCGCCAGTTTTCGGTCAGGTCTTTCCAGAGAATGTTCCCGGTTTCATCGATCAGGAAGACGCCGGGGCGGGCGATGTCTCCGTTGCTGAAGGGATCGGCCCCCTCGTGGCGAAGTCCGTAGGCGTCGATCGCGACCAGATCGGGATCAGAAAGAAGCGGGAACTCGATCCCCTTCGGCACGAGCTTGGTTTTGAGGGCTTCGACGCTGTCGGTGCTGATGGCGACGACTTCTCCACCGCGTTGGCGAATCTCCGGCAATTGCGACTGCAAACCTTGCAGTTCAGAGACACAAAACGGTCACCAATGGCCTCGGTAAAAGACGAGAATGACCCGTTTTCCCCGGAAGTCGTCCAGCTGAACGGTGGCTCCGTTCGCGTCTTGAAGGGAAAAGGCGGGCGCTTGGTTCAGGGCTAGGGTTTTCTCGGTGGGCTCGGGTACCTGATTCGAGATCACGAAGATGTAGGCGAGAAAAAGGGCGGCGAAGAAGAGGGATGCGACCAATCCGGTGCCCTGAAAGAGGCGACTCCAGAGGCTGGCACCTCCCCAGCTCTGCCGGAGGCCCAGGATCGTCAAGACCACACCCGCGATGACGAGGGGGAGATTGACCCAGGGGAAGTCCCGCAGCGCGGGGACGTTGACGAAGATCAGGAAATAGCTGATGAAAGCGGCAAAGGTCAGGACCGGCCCTAGCCAGACGGCGTGTCGAAGGAGCGATTTCATGGTTGGGAGCGCCCCTGGAGTTCGTGAGGCACGCCGACGACATAATAGAGGATACCTTCGTAGCGCAACTCGAACCGATAGCCAAAATAGTCACGTCCGTTGGCTTTGGCAGTGTGAGGGAGGATGTATTCTTCGGTCACTTCGAGGATGTTTCCGCCCCGGGGAAGAGGAATGGTTTGGATGCGGCGGGCAGCTCCGACGCCGGGAACGATTTCGCCGTCCGTGGTGCGATTAAAGAACCGAGTTTTGAGCTGGAGACGGGCCGGAAGGAAGCGTTCCGGATGCGCGACCTTGATTTTGGCCTGAACCACGACGCGTTCGCCCTCCGGATGGGGCAGGCCGGTCACCGGAATGGTGCTCTGAATGATGAAATCGGTGGTGCTGGGGCCCGAGCCCTTGGGGATGACCCGGATCTTTCCCTGACGGACCTGGAGGACGGCTCCGGCATGGCCCGCCGCGTTGGCCAGGGAATTATGGAGGGGGATGTTGGTTAGCTTCAGCTTGATCGGCTGGTTGCGATCGATGCGGGGGTCGAACGCGAGAGGGAGGCGGGGACCCGTCGGATCGGATGCGCTGGCGAGGTCGAGGAGGGTTTCGACGACTTCGTGGAGCGGTTCGCCAGTGAAGCTGGCCAGCGGGACGGCTTGGCTCCAGAGTTGTTCCCGAATCACGGCATCTTCGGGCGACTCTTCGGCACCGAGCGGCGGAAGGAGCAGGAAAGCGAGGAGGGCGATGGGTCGGAAGATTGTGGTCATGAGGGGGGCGAGGGAAAGCGAAGCCGTGAAGCAAGTGGCGGTCGATCCACCGAAGCATCGACCACCAAAACGCAAAAAGCGCCACGGATAGGCATTTCGCAACTATCCGGGCGCTCATAAGTATCCCACCATTGTGCCGTCCATGGTTTCAAGGACCACGTTCCCAGACCTCTCTAGGTGGGTGGTCGCTAAAACGAGCTTGAATCTGCCTTCCAGTTAAGGCCTGACATCAGCCAGCCGGCGATCCTCCCTTGTAGGTTATAACAGTTCGGGCCTATCATTCCATCTGGTGGTCGAACACGGCAGGAAATTGAGTCCGCCTAACGTCCGTTTCAGAGCCGGACGGGCGGGAAATTGGAAAAGAGCGTCCGATGCCATATCGCACCGTTCAACTTGGGAGGAATGTTGTCGAATTCGCCGAACGTTGTCAACGGAGAAGGGACTCTGGTGAGGCACTTTTTGGGATGGGGATTTGGCGTTTGCTGTCAAGACTAAAGACGCGCAAGCTGGATCATGAAAGCCCTTCGGAGTCTCCTCGTCATCATGTTCACCTTCGGAGTTCAGCCGGCAATCGCTCAGGAAACGCTCAAGATGATGGAGGACTTGGCGACTTCCGATCCCAAGCCGTTTGTGATCGTGGAAGGCTCGGGCGAAACCACGAAGGGGCGAGGTCAGGGCGTGGTGATCTCCAATCGCGGCCATGTCCTTTCGGCGGCTCATATTGCCTGGTTGGGCGGCGATGATTCCTTCACGGACCAGTTCCGAATCAGTTTTCGCGGGACCGGAAAGGATCTTCCCGCCGGGATCATTCATACCCACAAAGTGAGCTTCAAGGATCGGGAAGGAGAGCCCTTCTTCGAGCGCTATTACCGGGCGACGATGCTGCGAGAAAACGGATCCCGCTTCATCGACGGGGGCGACCTGGCAGTCTTCCGTATCGAAGCCAAAGGTGAATTTCCCAAGGTCGATTTCTTCTCGAAAACGAAACCGGCCGTAGCCATCGGAGACATTTTTCACCTCTGTCACTTCAGCTTTCCCCTTCGCGCCGGGGATCCCTTTTTCCTGATGAATCCGGTGGAGGTCGTCGGCATTGCCCAGACGTCGAGCGGCTTGCAATATCTCGCCAAAGGTTACTACCGGATCGGTTCAAGCGGTGGCGCGATTCTCAAGAACGGTCGCCTGATCGGCATTCAAAGCTCCGCTTACACCGTCAACGCGACCGACGTGGGCGAAATTCCGCTCGGGTTGATCTCGTTCGAGCTGGTCTGGAGCGATCTCTTCGACGAGCTGCTGGCGGATGAGGAGGCGAAGCCGACGTCGACGGAAAATTAGCCGTTTCCGCGTTCCTCAGTCGCCCGTGAGGATGGCGAGAAGGCGCTCGTTGAGCTGCCGCTGCCATTTGTTGAGGAAGGAGAGCTGGGTGTAGACCTTGCGGAGATCGTTGAGATCAGAGGCGTCCAGGTCGAGCTGATTGAGCGCTTCGGTGACTTGGCCCAGGGTGGCCTGGAGGTCCTGTTGGGTGCGGATTTCAGCTTCGGCGAGGAGCGCTTTGGCCAGGGCGGAGCTGGCGGCGCGTTTTTTGGCGAGAAAGGCATCGGCTTCCTGCACCTTGCCGCCGACGAGGGCGAACAGCTGCATGAGGTCTTCGCTCAACCCGGCATCGGGCTTTTCGCCAGGGGCGAGGAGCTCGAGCAGGTGACGCAGGCGGGTGACCGGGTTCTTCAGGGTTTGGACGGCGAGGTTGAGCTGGGAACTGCGCTCGGCGAAGTCTTCGCGCTCCTTCGGATCCCGGGTTTTGTCCGGGTGAATGTCGGCGGCCAGCTCGTGATACCGCGTTTGGAGTTCGGCCTCATCGATGGTGCCCTGGCGGGGCAGACCTAGCACCTCGAAGAAATCGGTCATCGGTCGATCGCCTGGTTAGGCGGCGAAGCTTTCGCCGCAGGAACAGGTGACGGAGGCGTTCGGATTCGTCACCTTGAAGCCGCCGCTTTGTAGATCATCGCTGAAATCAAGCTCCGATCCGCTGACGAAGAGGGCGCTTTTGGGATCGATCACCACGCGGACTTCGCCGGTTTCGACGAGGATGTCACGATTCTGCGGTCCATCGACCAAATCCATTTTGTATTGCAATCCAGAGCAGCCACCACCGACGACGGCGACGCGCAATGCGCCGAGTTCGAGCCGCCCTTGCTTCTGGAGCAGCCCACGAAGGCGATCCGAGGCGTTCGGCAGCACTTTGATCAGCTTTTCGTTCCCGAGCTTCAGGTTGATCCCGGGATAGCGGCTGGTGATGTCGGTTTCGGCAAGTTCAGGCATGGTTGAGGAGGGCAGAAGTTGGACGAAGGTGGTCGCCGGGGCTTACCGGCGGTTGAACGTGGTCATGGCGCGGCGCGCTTCGCGGTCGAGATCCTTTTCCTTGATGTCCTGGCGCTTGTCCGCTTTGTCTTTTCCTTTCGCGACGCCCAGTTCCATCTTTACGAGCTGGCCTTTCCAGTAAGCGCGGAGGGCGACCAGAGTCAGCCCTTTTTCTGCGGTGTAACCGATGAGCTTGAGGATCTCCTTTTTGTGGAGGAGGAGGCGACGCGGTCGTTTCGCCTCATGCTGGACGTAGCTGGCCCGCTCGTAAGGCTGGATATCACAACCGTGGAGATAGACTTGGCCTTTGTCGATCCGGGCAAAGGAATCGCGCAAATTAATGCGTCCGGCACGGATGGACTTCACCTCCGTGCCTCTCAGTTCGATCCCTGTTTCAAAGGTCTCGAGGATGTGGAACTCGTGGCGCGCTTTCTTGTTCGAAGCGATGTCCTTAACTTGGCTCATGCTTCGTTATCGTCCGCCGAATGGCGACGTTTAGCAACTACGCGCTGCGCGAACCTACTCTTCCGCGCCGGGAAACTCAGTGATTTCTCCGTCGGAAAGGACAATCTTGCCTTCGATGATTTCCGTGAGAGCGATATCGGCCTGCCCCATCCGGCTGATGACACGAATGAGGGGCGGACGCCCATTGTTCAACTGGCGGACGCGCTGGGAAACCATGTTAATGAGGACGGGATGATCATTGACCACCTTGGCGGCCTCTTCGACTAGATTACTTCTCATGACGGGATTAGCGGCTCCGGTAGCTGGTGAATCGGTTCCGTGAAATGAGAGTATCTTCGGGTCCGACATCAGGCTGGCTGGAGCGTTTTGGGTCTTGTCTACGACAACGGTTTAAGGATCGGGATGAGGCCAGAGGTGACCGGAACCCGTCCCATACCACGTCAAGCCATTTTTGCAAGCTTCGATTTGAGCGAAGTGGCGGGGAATCGACGCTTGACCGACGGCGGGGTCGGCTCGGAAGATGCGCGGATGAATCCCTGCTTCCGGACCCTCGTTGTTGGCCTGTGTTGGACCCTGATTGCCGGGCGAGACGGGGCCGAAGCGGAAACGCCGCCCAATCTCCTCGTGATTTTGACCGATGATCAAGGCTGGGGCGATCTCAGCGTGAACGGGAACACGAATCTGGCGACGCCGCACCTCGATTCGTTGGCTCGGGACGGGGTCACCCTGGAGAACTTTTACGTCTGCCAAGTTTGCGCGCCGACTCGAGCAGAGTTCCTCACGGGGCGCTATCACCCGAAAACCGGCGTGAGCGGGGTCAGTCGCGGCGAAGGGCGGCTCAATCCGGATGAGACGACGATCGCCGACGTGTTCAAGGCGAATGGCTACGCGACCGGCGCGTTCGGAAAGTGGCACAACGGAACCCAATCGCCCTATCATCCGAATGATCGCGGCTTTGACGAATTCTACGGGTTCACCTCCGGCCATTGGGGCCACTACTTCAGTCCGCCGCTCGATCACAACGGGACGATGGTGCGGGGAAACGGCTACGTGGTCGATGATTTCACGGATCACGCGCTCGCCTTCATTGAGGAACACCGCGATGAGCCGTTTTTCTGCTACGTGCCTTACAACACGCCTCATTCGCCGATGATGGTGAGCGATGAATTCTACGCGAAGTTCGACGGGATCGACCCGGAGATGCGCTATCGCGACCCGGAAGCAGAGGATCTGGCGATGACGCGGGCCGCTCTGGCCATGTGCGAGAACATCGACTGGAACGTGGGGCGACTGCTGGAGCGATTGGACGCGCTGAAGCTGCGGGAGAACACCATCGTGATCTTTTTCTCCGACAACGGCCCGAATTCGTTCCGTTGGAATGGCGGGATGAAGGGGCGGAAGGGCTCGCTTGACGAAGGCGGACTGCGTTCACCCTTTTTTCTGCGCTGGCCCGCGCGGGTTCCGGCCGGATTACGGGTCGAGGAAGTGACGGCGGCGATCGATCTCTTGCCAACGTTGGCGGATCTGGCCGGGGTGAAGCTGGAAGGGACCAAGGCGCTGGACGGGCGCAGTTTTGCCCCACTTTTCGAAGAAACGCCGGGCGAATGGGCGCCCCGAAACCTGTTCAGCATCAAAAACCGTCAGGTCAGCGTGCGAACGGAGCGGTTCCGCTTCGATGCCAGCGGCAAACTCTTCGATATCCAGGCGGATCGCGGCCAAACCCGCAACGTCGCGAAGGAGCATCCGGAGCTGGTCGTGGAACTGAGCGCGGCGGCGGCGAGCTATAATGCGACGATGCAGGAACACTTCGCCGCCTCGAAGAATCGGCCCTTCACCGTGGGTTACGCGGCATCGACCACGCTTCCAGCCCGTGATGGGGAGCCGCATGGATCAGTCGTGCGCAGCTCCAAAGCGCCGAACAACTCGTTCTTCGAGAATTGGACCCGCGCAGACGGGGTGATCACCTGGGACATCGAGGTGGGGAGGGCGGGGGAGTATCGCGCGACGGTGAACTACACGTGCGCGGAGGAGAATCTGGGCGTCACGATGCGTCTGGCCGCGGAAGCCGAGTTCGTGGAGGCAACGGTGAGCGAAGCCTTCGACCCGCCGCTTTACGACAAAGCACTGGAGCGCGTCGAAACGTCGCATTATTTCGTGAAGGATTTCGCCCCGCTCGAACTCGGAATTCTGTCGCTGGCGAAGGGGCGAACCACTCTGCGATTGAGCGCTCGGGACCTCGTCGGGCCAGAAGCGATCGACGTTCATTCGGTTCAACTCGACAGGTTACCATAGAACATTGCGTGAATTGCAGTAAATTCCCAGACCCAGGAAGTGTCCAAAAGTCACGACCCGGGGCGAAGTTCCCCGACAACCCCCACCTCCCGCTCACTCTGACGAAATTCCATGGCCACCGAACACACCTCCCTCCAAGAAGCCGTCCGCGACGCAAAAACGCCGATTGCCAAGCCGGGCGAACAAACCGAAGTCGGCAACTACTTCGTCGCGAATTACCCGCCCTTTAGTTTCTGGGAACAGGATCAAGTTTCCGAGGTGATGGACGTCCTCGACGGTCCGCGCGGCGAGGCGAACCTGGGCGTTTACTTTCACATCCCGTTTTGTCGAAAACGCTGTCACTTCTGTTATTTCCGCGTTTACACGGATCGGAACGCTGCCGAGATCAATGGCTACGTTCAAGCGGGTTTGAAGGAGTTTCGGATCTACGCGGAGAAGGAGTTTCTCGCGGGACGGAAGCCGCAGTTCGTCTATTTCGGCGGCGGCACTCCGAGCTTTCTGTCCGTTAACCAGCTCAAGGAATTGACCGATGGGATGAAGGCGTGTTTCCCCTGGGACGAGGCGGAAGAAATCGCCTTTGAAGCCGAGCCTGGCACCCTGACGGAGAAGAAGCTGGAAGCGATCCGAGAGATCGGCATCACTCGGCTCAGTTTAGGCGCGGAAAACTTCAACGACCACATTCTGGAGTTGAACGGACGGGCGCATCGCAGCCCCGAACTCCACCGAGCCCTGAAATTCGCTCAATCGCTCAACTTCGATCAGCTCAACATCGATTTGATCGCCGGAATGGTCGACGAAACCGAGGACAACTGGAAGAACTGCGTGGAGCAGGCCATCAACTACAGCCCCGAGTGCGTCACGATCTACCAAATGGAGGTGCCCTACAACACCACGCTCTATAAAGAGATGAAGGAGGCGGGGAAACTGAGCGCGCCGGTGGCGAATTGGGAGACGAAACGGCGCTGGGTCAGCTACGCCTTCGATGAATTCGAGAAAGCGGGATATACCGTCACCAGCGCGACCACGGTGGTGAAAAACCCGGAGAAGACGAAGTTTGTCTATCGCGATAGCCTCTGGGAAGGCGCGGACCTGCTCAGTGCGGGCGTCGCTTCCTTCGGCCATTACGGCGGGGTCCACTATCAGAATAATCACGACATCGGCCCTTACATGATGGCTCTGGATGAGGGCAAACTGCCGATCTATCGCGGCTATCGGACAAGCGCTGAAGAACGCGTCCTGCGGGAGTTCATCCTCCGCCTCAAACTCGGCAAGGTCACCGCGAGCTACTACATCGACAAATATGGCGTCGATCCCCGGGAGCGCTTCGAGAAGCCGCTCAACTATCTCCAGAGCGAAGGTTTCGGCGAAGTTGATGGTGACGAGATTCGCCTCAATCGCGAAGGCTTGCTCCAAGTTGATCGCCTTCTCCACGAGTTCTTTTTGCCCGAACACCGCGATGCCCGCTACGCCTGAAACAGGCGAGATCGCGAATTCCGAAACCCTCATCGCGTGACCGCCGTCGAACATTGGGAGTTCGTTTCCGAGGAGGATTACCTCGCGGGTGAGTTGTCGGCAGATCAGAAGCACGAATATGTTGGCGGAATCGTCCACGCGATGGCCGGTGGCAACATCCGCCACAACGACATTGCGATGAACTGCTCCGGCAGCCTTCATGCGAAACTTCGTGGCGGTCCGTGCAAGCCGCAAAATTCAGACACCAAAGTCCGGATTCGTCTGGCCAACGAGACTCGTTTTTACTATCCCGACGCGATGGTAGTGTGTCGGTCGAATCCCTCAGACGACACCTTCCAAGACGACCCGGTTCTCATCATCGAAGTTCTCTCACCTTCCACCCGCAGAATTGACGAAGGGGAGAAGAAAGACGCCTACCTGACCATTTCGAGTTTGAGCGTCTATCTCATGGTGGAACCCGAGCGGCCCGTGGTCGTCGCTCTCCGGCGATCCGGGCAGGGATTTGAACGGACGGTTTTCAAAGGATTCGAAGCGTCGATCCCGCTTCCGGAAATCAAAACGGAACTATCCTTGGCGGAAATCTATGAAGGAATCGAGTTTTCAGAATAAAACAACGGCATGCCTGAAACCCCACTGAAACCAAGAACAAGCTCTGTCCGGACCCCGGCGGCTGCGGTCGATGGCTCCTTGGCGCTGCATTGGCTGATGCCGTTGCATTATTTTTACGAGCGCCGCCATCTGGATCTTCCGCCCCTCGCGTTCGTCGAACCCGAGGACATGCCAGAGATGGATCGGGAAATGCTGGTTCACGATCGGGATATGACCCCGACGTTGGAGGCATTTCATGGCGGAGAGCTACGATTGGAGGTTCTCGATAAGGAACAGAGCGACAACTACCTCCTCCGAATCGTCATTCTGCGTCGGCGCGACAATTTGCGACCGGTCGAATGCGGCGCGATCGGGATTCACCTGGATATGTTCAATTCGCCGGCTCGTGAATTGATCGAGGAAGGCCGGATTCCGCTCGGCGGCGTTCTCCAGCAGGAAGCGGTGCCTCACTTTGGCCGACCACGGGGCTTTTTCCGGGTTCAAGCGGACGAAATCATGGCCCACGCTCTGGGCGAGAAGGTCGGCGCGATGCTCTACGGGCGTTGCAATGAGCTGAGCTTTCCAGATGGCGTCGCTTTTGCCGATATCGTCGAAGTTTTACCCAAATTGGACTAATCCAAACACCTCATTAGACCGTAAATTTTTCAAATGCCTACCTCCCACGACACCATCATTATCGGAGCCGGACCGGCGGGCTCGACCGCAGCGGCTCTTCTCGCGGAAAAAGGGCGCGATGTCCTCTTGATCGAAAAAGAGACGTTCCCTCGCTATCATGTCGGCGAATCGCTCATGCCCTTCTGTTGGTACACGCTGAATCGCCTGGGCTTGGCGGACAAAATGGACGAAATCGGCTTCACCCAGAAGCAAAGTGTGCAGTTTGTCACGCCGGACGGTAAGCAATCGCGGCCCTTCTATTTTTACCAGCACAACGAGCATCCGTCATCGATCACCTGGCAGGTCGAGCGGGCGGACTTCGACAACATGATCTTCCAGAAGGCGAAGTCGAACGGCGCGGAAACGCGGGAGCAAACGAAGGTGAAGGACGTGATCAAAGACGATTCCGGAAAGGTGATCGGTGTCATCAGTGAAGGACCGGACGGGAAGGAAGAAGAGCATTTCGCGAACATCACGATTGATGCGACGGGCCGCGATGCCTTGGTCAGTCGGAAGCAGGGTTGGCGCAAGCGCGATCCGGAACTCAACAACATCGCGATCTGGACGTACTACAACGGAGCGATGCGTGATCCCGGGATCGACGAGGGCACTACCACCGTCGCCTACGTTCCCGAGCGTGGCTGGTTTTGGTACATTCCGCTTCGAGGCGATCGGGTGTCCTTAGGAATCGTTGGAGAACGTGATTACCTCTTCCGCGACGGGGCTCGTGATGCCGAAGCGATCATGGATCGCGAGATTTTAGAGAATGCGTGGATTCAAGAGCATCTCGCTCCCGGCAAGAAAGAGGGGGAATATTGGACGACCGGCGAGTTCAGCTACCGTTCGGAATACTGCGCCGGAGACGGCTGCATTCTCGCGGGTGACGCCTTCGCCTTTCTCGACCCGGTTTTCTCCAGTGGAGTTTTCCTTGCCCTCAAGACGGGCGAACTTGCAGCTGACGCGGCTGAAGAGGCTCTAACTAAAGGTGATTATTCCGCCGCTCAGTTTGCCAGCTACGGCGCGGCGACTTGCGAAGCCATCGAGCGGATGCGCGGTCTGGTTTACGCATTTTACGATGAGAACTTCTCCTTTGGAAAGCTCATCAAGGCTAATCCCGATCTTCGCCCGACCTTGACCGATTGTCTGATCGGTGACGTCTTTCAGGACAAGTTCGGTCCGCTCTTCGAAGCGGTCGGGAAAATCGCAGAGGTTCCACCGAAGCTGAGCTACGGAATGAAGACTCATTCCCCAACCACAGAAGTGGCGGCGGCGTAGTCGCTGCGGCAGTTGCGGTTAAGCCAAGCCTTTCCAGCGTCGCAATCCCCATTCTCCGGCAAAGAGAAGGATGACGAGAAGAAAGACCCAAGGCTGGTGCCAGAGCGGTTTGGCCCAAGTTTCAGAATAGGGCACTTCCATTTCAGGAAGCGATTTCACGAATTCTCTCAAGTCGCTCAGCTCAACGACTCGTCCGTCTGATCGTTCCGCGACTTCGGCAAGGAAATCGCGATTCGCTTCCAAACTGGCAAATTCTTCGGCGGCCGGGTTCCAGGTCCACCCCGCTTCGGCTTCGCCCAGGCGAATCCCTTCGGCATCATCGACGATCGCTTTGACGTGGTAACCACCGGCCTCGGCGCAGGAGAACTCTGCGGTGAAGAGACCGGGCTCGTCGAGACTGGGTTCGGCGAAGATCGTTCGCGGTTCGGCTTCTTCCAAGGATTTCGCATCGCTGAAATCGGCGATCCGAGTCACTTGAAGTTCCACGGTGGCGTTTTCTTCCGGGCGAAAGGCATCGTCCCGAATGCGCACTTCAATCTTCCGTTTCGCGAAGCCTCCGACATCGCTCCATTCGGTCGAGACCTGGATGAACTCGGAGACATCGACGACCATCCAGCGAACAACCTGGCGCCACCACTTGGCCATGTCCTCCTGAAGCGAGGCATCGGCCATGCTCCAGCGCCAGAGATCGGCAATCGTCATCGCCGCGACCCGTCCTTCGCCAAAACGATGGGTGACCAGAGCGGGATACTCCTGACGGTTTTCATCGACCGCCGTGACCACGGCACTGGCACCCGGCTTGATCGCTTTGAGTTCGTTGATCGCTTGAAACTGGGGCATGTGAGCGAGCCGGATTTCCTCCTCTTCCTCGGTCAACCGCAATCGGGCCCAGGGTTCGAGCCAGCCTTCGCGGGTCAGCTTGAGCGTGGCGTTCGCGGAAACTTGGGTCGTGCCCAGGCGGTCGAGGTAAACCGGGAGCATCTGGCCAATCGGCTTCTGCTCGTAGCCGCCCCACTGGAGCGATTCTTGACCGCCGAGCATCAGGACGGAGCCACCTCGAAGGGAGACGAATTTTTCGACGAGCAGTTGCTGATCCTCGGTAAAAAACTCCGCTTCCAAGTCATCAATGATGATCGCGTGATAGTTGCTGAAGAGTTCCTCGCGTTCTTTGGGGAAGCCGTTGCGCAGTTCGGCCCGATCGCGGGTATTGAGTCGAATCAGAACCGGTTGATCGTAGGATTTCTCTTCGGCGGTGCGGTTGTCCTGGAAACCGCGGAAGAGCGGATTGCTCGCTTCTCCCTTGCGACCGCGCCACTCGAATTTCGGCTCGCGCTTGGCCACGCGAATCAGCCCGACCAAGTCGATCTCATCATCGGGTTCGAGCGCCCGGCGCAGAAACTTGTATTCCCAGTTGGGGCGGCCGGTGAGGTAAAGCACGCGGTAAGGGCCGCGCCCCCGGTCGATCGCAATGGTCTGGGCATTGTTTCGCAAAGTCGTCTCGGTGGAATCCTCGCCTTCCTGGCGAACCGCGACCTCGAAGAACGAGATCCCGGGTTGGGTCGGGCGGAAGCGGAATCGGAAGGGATGCTCTTCGTTTTCTTTGAGCACGCGATGCGTTTCCTGATGGACTTCGGCTCCCTCGCTGTCGGTGACGCTAAGGATGGCGGTCTTGCCTTTCAAACCGACGATCTTCGCAGAAGCCGCTACCGAAACCGGAGCGTCTTCAAAGGCGCTTTCCGTCGTCCCCACCGTTCCGAGCGCGAGGTCGCGAATCGGCTTCGAGCGCTCCACGATCACGGGGAAGACCGGCACCTCCAGATCGAGCGCTTCGAGTTTTTGCGCGTCGGTCGCATTGCCATCGGAGAAGAGGAGAATCCCGGCCAAAGGGCGTTTGGCGTAGCGTTGGGTGAGGTTGTCGAGCGCGTGGACGAGATCGGAGCGCTGTCCGGCCAAGTCCACGTTGCTGAGGTCGCTCGCTTTTCGCAGGCGGGTGTCGAAGGAGAAGGTCTCGACTCGAAAAAGTTCATCCAGCTCGCCGAACCAGGAACTGCTGTTTTCTTGCGCGGCTCGCAGTTCTTCGATGACCGACTCGGCTTCTTGAACCTGCATCCCTTCGCCGTTGTCGACCAAGACCAGGAAATCGTTCGAGCCCGGCTTCGGCGTTTGACCGGTCCACATCGGCTCCAACAACATGAGGAGGAGCAGACCGACGGCGGTGAACTTCAGGGTCGCACAGGCCAGCTTGATCTTGGGCGGGAGCGGTTGATGTCGATACCCCAGCCAGAGCAGCGCGATCAAGGCCAGCGTCGCCAATCCCAGAACCACTTGCCAACCGGCCGCGACTTCAGGGAAATAGAGGGTATTGGCGATGAACATGATCTCGATGCAGACGCACCTTGGCAGGAAACACGGCAGAGAACAATCAGATGTTGCGAGGGGTGAGTGAGCGAGCGGAATTCGTTTCGGGACGATTCACCTTGCACGCTCTGCCATTCTCCCTATCGGTCGCTCAATCGTCACCAACCAGGGCGACCCAAACAACTTCGATGGATTCTGATCGCTCCAACCTCAAAGTCCTTAGCGGCTCGTCACATCCTGATCTCTGCGATGGCGTTTGCAGACATTTGGGAATCAAGCGAACGGATGCTCTGGTAACGACCTTCCCAGACGGTGAAACCTTCGTCAAAATTAACGAAAACATCCGCGGAATGGATGTCTTTATTTTTCAGTCGACCTCGCCACCCACCAATCACCACTTGATGGAGCTGTTCATCATGGTGGATGCCGCGCGGCGAGCCAGCGCTGAGCAAATCACAGCGGTCATTCCGTTTTTCGGATACGCGCGCCAGGATCGCAAAGACCAGCCGCGCGTGCCGATCACCGCCAAGCTCGTCGCGAACCTCCTCGTCGCCTCCGGGGTCAACCGCGTCCTTACCATGGATCTCCACGCTGGCCAGATCCAGGGCTTCTTCGACATCCCGGTCGATCATCTTTATGGGATGCCGACCCTCGTGAAGTACTTCAAGAAGATGAACGTCACTTCCGAGAATTCGGTGATTGTTTCTCCGGATGTTGGGAACATGAAGATGACTCAGGCTTATGCCCGCGCTTTAGAAGCGCCCATGGCAATTGTCGGAAAGCGTCGGGTCAGTGCCACGGAAGTGGAAGCGGTCGATTTGATTGGTGAAGTGGAAGGAAAAGACGCCCTCATCATCGATGACCTCACCGAAACCTTCGGCACGATCGACGAAGCGGCCAAGCTCCTCATCCAGAATGGGGCCAAAACCGTCCGCGCCGCCGTTTCCCACGCCGTTCTGAACAGCTTGGGACGTGAGCGCCTCGCCAAATCTCCGGTCAAAGAACTCATCTGCACGGACAGCACCCCCTTCGCCGATGACGAAAAATTGAAGGTCGTCAGTGTGGCCGGATTGCTGGGCGAAGGCATCGGACGCATTCACGACAAGCGGTCGGTGAGTTCTCTTTTTGACATTTGAAAAACCGGCGCTTAAGATGCGCGCCCCTCGTCCGGAAGGCATGCATCTTCAGGAGTGGTTCCCGGCTCGACCCGGCTTTACGATTTACAGCGAACGACAATGGCTCAGAAGTTTCAACTCCAAACCGAAATGCGCGAGGGTACTGGTACCAGCGTGGTCAAAAAACTCCGCAGACAGGGAATCGTCCCCGGCGTGATTTATGGTGGCGGTCAACGCACTTATCCGGTCCAGGTGATCGCCAAAGAAATCACCGATCTCCTTCATGGTGCTGCCAGTGAGAATGTTCTCGTCGACTTGGTCGTCAAAGGCGCGAAAGAGGCCAACAAGCTCGTTCTGATTCAGGACGTTCAGCACAACGTGCTTTCCGGAGCGGTTACCCACGTCGATTTCCAAGCGGTTCGCGAAGATGAAGAAATTCGCGCCTTGCTTCCCGTTCATCTCCATGGCGAGCCGGAAGGCGTCAAGATGGGTGGATTGTTGGAGCACCAGGTTCACAGCCTTGAAGTTCGTTGCTTGCCCAAGGATCTTCCCGAGACGCTCGACTTCGACGTCGTGCATCTCACCCTGAACGAGGCGCTCCACGTGGGCGACGTGAAATTCCCGGAAGGGGTAACTCCGATCGTTGGTGATCAGGTGGTCATCGCTCTGGTCGCTGAGACCCGCGTGGCCAAAGCTGAAGCAGCTGACGGTGGAGAAGCAGCCGCTGAAGAAACGGCTGAAGAAGGCGGTGAGTAAATCTGCGGAAGACTCGGTCATTCGATTGGTCGCAGGCCTGGGTAATCCGGGTCGCAAATACCGCGATACGCGTCACAACGTCGGTTTCATGGTGCTGGATCGCTTGGTCGGCACTTGGCCGGAGACGTGGGCCGACGAAAAAAAGTGGCACACGGACATTCTCCGCCACGACTCGGTCTTTTTCCTCAAGCCGCAGACCTTCATGAACGAAAGCGGGCGCGCCGTCGCTGCCGTTTCCAGGTTCCACCAGATTTCGCCTCAACAGATTTTGGTCGTCTATGACGATGTCGATTTGCCCCTGGGCCGACTGCGATTTCGGGCCGATGGCTCTGCCGGGGGCCACAATGGAATCAAGTCGATCATCAGCCACCTGGGAACGCCGGAATTTCCGCGACTGAAGGTCGGGATCGGTCGCAACGAGGGCGCCAAGGAAATGATCGGGCATGTCCTTGGGAAATTTGCTTCTGAAGAAGAGGAAATCTTAGAAAAATCGCTGCAAGAAGTCACGAACGCTCTAGGATGTGCGCTCGATCGCGGGATCGATGCGGCGATGAACGAATTCAACCGCAAGCCGCGGAACGAACAACCCAAGAAAAAGAAGAACCTTAAATCAACCTCTGAAGAAGCGTCTCAGACCGGTCCATCCGACCAGGGCGATGCTTCTCCGGAACCCCAAAACTGCGATGAGTGACGAAAAAAGACGCTACGAGGCCGTGATCGTGCTGAATGTGCAAGGCGAAGATGGTGCCGAGAAATTGACCAAAGAAGTCGGCGAAGAAATCGAAGGTGAAGGTGCCAAGCTGGATCGGATCGAAAAAATCGGCAAACGAGAGTTCGCTTATGACGCCCGGAAACAACCCTCCGGCTACTATGTGAACTATTTCTTCGAAGCCGCCCCTGAGCTGATTACGAAGATCCAGAACAAGCTGCAGCTAAATACCGATATTTACATGCAGCACTACCAGCGCTCGAACTAGAAGCGTTCTGGACCGCAATCTTAGCGGAAGATCTTCCTGATGGGGCCCGGAAAGAGCTGGTTCAAAAAGGATCACGCAGGCGCAGAGGTTCTTCAGAGGCCTCTATTCTTGAAGCTCTCCAGCTCCGCGTCTCTGCGTGCGGCTTCCTCGTCAGCCCCGGCATTCGCAGACTCGCAAATGCTGACCGTGGCTCGAGCGTCCGCTTGCGTTGCCCTCTGAATCGCAAGCGGACGCTTGCGCCACAGGTCAGAACTGTAACTCTTCGCCGAACACGAAGCGGGCAGCTTGGGCGACGTCTTTGTCCCCGCGCCCCGACATGTTCGCGATGATCAGCTGGTCCGGGCTCATTTTCGGAGCGATTTTGGTCACGTAGGCCATCCCGTGCGCGGATTCCAGCGCAGGAATGATGCCTTCGATCGCGCTCAGGTCCTGGAACGCTTGGAGCGCTTCGTCATCGGTCGCGAAGTCGTAGTCGATCCGGCCTTGCTCCTTGTAGAATGCGTGTTCCGGCCCCACGGCCGCGTAGTCGAGTCCCGCAGAAACAGAGTGGGTCAGCTGAATCTGGCCATCGTTGTCGGCCAGGAGCCAGGTCTTGGTTCCCTGAAGGATCCCGAGCTTTCCGCCCTGGAAACGCGCCGCGTGCTCGCCATCCTTGATTCCGTGTCCGCCGGCTTCAACGCCGACCATCTTCACGGACTCATCGCCCAGGAACGGATGAAAGAGTCCAATCGCGTTGCTCCCTCCGCCGACGCAGGCGACCAGAAGATCTGGCAAGCGTCCCTCTTTCTCGAGAATTTGGCGACGGGACTCGACCCCGATCACCCGGTGAAAATCGCGCACGATCATCGGGAACGGATGGGCTCCCAGTGCTGAACCGAGAATGTAGTGGGTGTCGCGCGGGTTGGAGACCCAGTCGCGTAAAGCTTCGTTGACCGCTTCCTTAAGGGTGCGCTGACCGGCGGTGACCGCGCGCACTTCCGCGCCCAGAAACCGCATCCGGGCCACGTTCAGGGCTTGGCGCTCCATGTCGACTTCCCCCATGTAAATGATGCACTCCAGCCCGAATCGCGCGCAAACCGTCGCCGTGGCCACCCCGTGTTGACCCGCTCCCGTTTCCGCAATGATCCGGTTTTTCCCAAGCCGCTTTGCGAGGAGCGCCTGACCCATCGCATTATTGATCTTGTGGGCTCCCGTGTGAAGCAGATCTTCGCGCTTCAAGTAAATTTTGGCCCCACCCAGTTGCTCCGTCCAGCGTTCGGCGAAGTAGAGTGGAGTGGGTCGGCCACAGTAGTTGTGGAGCAGGTCATCCAGCTGGGCCTGAAAGGCGGGATCGGCCTTGGCGCGCTCGTATTCCGCCGTCAGTTCGTGAAACGCGGTCATCAGGGTTTCCGGAACAAAGGCGCCCCCATAGGTGCCAAAGTGGCCGTGGGAATCAGGGACGGATGCGTAGTCGATGGGCGCGGTGGTCATGAGAAAAAAAGCCAGGGGTGCGGACTGCACTCGATAGTCGTATTCATCCTAGGCTTCTAACCGTTACGCGTCAAACCGAGTGGCGGGCTTGAAGAAAAGTTGCGACCGTTCGAGGGCTGGCCGTTGCTCCAGCCGATGGAAACCCCCGTTCTCGATCTTTCTCCGCGACTCCTCCTCGTCGTTCTCATTCTCAGCGGATCTGCCGTCGCGATGGACCGCCCCAATGTTGTCCTTTTCATGGCCGATGACATGGGAATGGGCGATACCAGCGCCTACCAGGATTTCACCGGCAACGCGGATGACGTCCAACTCGCTACTCCCAGCATGGAGCGGCTCGCGCGAATGGGAGTGCGCTTCACGGATGCCCACACTCCGGCGTCGCGTTGCACCCCGACGCGTTACGGCCTCTTGACGGGCCGCTATCCCTGGCGGAATCGCCTTAAATGGTGGGTCCTCTACGGTTCGCAAGGCGATCCCATGATCGAGCCGAAGCGACCCACCCTCGCCACCCTCTTTCGCGACGCCGGTTATGGCACCGCGATCGTCGGGAAATGGCACGTCGGCCTCCGCTATCGCCGGGCGGATGGGGAGCCGGCCGCTGGCTGGGAAGATGCGGATCTCTCCCAACCCCTGCACACCACCCCGCTCGATCACGGATTCGAGTTCGCCCGTTTCACCTCGCGTTCCCATGGAACTTCCGGGCCGGATTTCGGTTCGCCCAAAGGAATGGCCCGCAACGGCCCGGAGCAAAGCGTCGGCCCCGGTCACATTCACGGACGCGACGTCATCGCGGCAACGGGGGAGGGGAAGACGCTCGTCGCGGAAGGCCCCGATGCCTACGTCCTCACGAAATTGGGGAGCCGCCACTCTGATCACGCCCTGGAATTCCTCCGCACCCATGA
This sequence comes from uncultured Verrucomicrobiales bacterium, assembly GCA_964351855.1. Taxonomy (GTDB): domain Bacteria; phylum Verrucomicrobiota; class Verrucomicrobiia; order Verrucomicrobiales; family DEV007; genus JBCDHN01. Next base: position 29,723 of record CAYGQD010000022.1, on the reverse strand, counting down.
AGCCGGGCAGCCTCAAGCCGAGCGCCCCTTCTTCCTCTACTACCCCGCCAACGCAAACCACAGCCCTTACACTCCGGACGAAACGATCGGTGGCGTTCCCGTCGCCGGAGCGTCCCGCACGAAATCCGGCGAACCGATGGATGCTCGTCACGACCTCATCTATGAGAACGACGTCGCCCTCGGCCGATTGCTCGATTACCTCGCCGAGATCGAAGATCCGCGCCATCCCGGGAAGCAATTGCTCGAAACCACCCTCGTCATCTTCACAAGCGACAACGGCGCGGAGAAAAACAGCGACATCGCGACCGGCCCGTTTCGCAGCCATAAAGGTTCCTGCTACGAAGGCGGCCACCGCGTCCCTTTCCTCGTCAGCTGGGCTGCTGGCGGCATCGGCGATGGCAACTCGGAAGATCCCGGCGCATCGAATCCCTCGCCCATTAGCCTGACCGATCTCTTCGCAACGTTCTCCGAAATCCTCGGTGTCGAGCTACCGAATATTCGCGCGGGCGAGAAAGGCGGCGAAGATAGCTTCAGCGTTCTCTCGGCCCTGCGCGGCGAACCCCTCACCACCCGCCCGCCGCTCTTCTTCAGCGATCACAAAGAAGCCAACAAAACAGACGCTGCCGTTCTCGCGATGCGGGTCGATTACCCACCAGTCGGTGAACTCTTCATCCCAGCAAGCTGGAAGGTGTTCTTCGACGCCGGGTTGGTCCGCCAAGGCATCGCCCAACCCTTCGAGCTCTACGACCTCGCCAGCGATTCCCGGGAAACCACCAACCGGATCAGCGAACCCGAACTCCAACCCCTCGTCCAGCATCTCTCCCAGCTCGCGACCCGGCATCGCAACGCCGGCGGTCATCGCCTCACCGCCTTCACTCCGGCGTCCTCGATCACCTTCGCCATGAGCGATCTCCACGACGTCTCCACGAACCGCGCCACCCTCGCCCAAAACGGCCTCACTCTCACCCTGACTGGCGTTCAAGGAGACCAGCCCCTCACGGATCAAGTCTTCAAGGTCAACGAACGCGGGCTTGGCATCAGCGGTGGCCAGTTCGAACAGGTCGACCAGGAAGAAGCCCTTCTCCTCACCTTCGATCGCGACGTCGTCATTCACTCAGCCGCGATCGTCGCGGGCAACGGCGTCTGCGGCGGCTTTTACCAAGTCGCCGATCACGCCCCGCTCGCCATCTACTGCATTGATGCCGACAACGATGCCAAAGAGCAGCAAGGTCTCCTCAGCGACCTCGGCGTACTTCCCGCTGGCCAAACCCTTCGGCTCGATAGCAGTCCGCATTACGGAACCGAGGCCGCCGGACGCTGGCGATTGCAGAACCTCACCGTCACGCCCTTGGATTAACTAAAAAAAACGCATCGCGTCCGCGCCTCGGTTCCGTCACACTGCGTCGATGAAACTTCTCGCCCTCGTCGCTACCCTCTTTCTTCCCTTCGCCCTTTCCGCCGCCGAACCGGATCGCACCTGGACTTCCGCCGATGGCCAATCCTCTTTCGAAGGCCAGCTTACCGCTGCCACCGAAAACGAGGCCACGATTCGTCGCCGAGATGGACGCAGCTTCACGGTGACCCTCGACAAGGTCTCACCGGCGGATCGTGGCTACGTCGCTCAGTTCCTCGCCCGCGCCCAACTTGCGCAGCGCAGCTTTGCAACCAGCTCCTTCGCCGAGGCCCTGCAAGGCGAATGGGTCAAAATTCCCCCGGAACGATACGGCCTCACCTTCCAAGTTTATGGGACCAAGGATCTCGCTCGCCAGAAAGAACCCGTCCCGCTTTTCGTTCATCTTCACGGTGCCGGAGCGCGAGCGGAGGACGTGGAAGTGGGCAAGGTCGAAATTGCCGCCACCCGCCTCGCCTGGGAAGAACAGTATCAAGAAACCCCCTGCCTCATCATCGTCCCTCTCTGTCCGCCCGATACCTATTGGGGCGAGCACGTCAGCAAGCTCGAAGCCATCATCGACGAACTCGTCGCCACCACTCCCATCGACCCCAACCGCATCTACCTTTCCGGCTATTCGATGGGCGCCCGAGGCATCGCCTCCCTCCTCCTCTCTCGCCCCACCTTCTACGCCGCCGCCATGTTCGCCGACGGAGAGGCCAGCGACGAATGGGTCCAGAAAATCGACACGCCTCTCTGGCTCTGGTTCTCCGGCGAGCGCGACTGGAAAAAAGCCGAAGCCGTCGCCACCGCCTTCAACGCCGCCGGCAAGAAAGCCCATTTCGAAGGCTTCCCCGAGTTCACCCACAACCAGATCCACTGGAAGCTGGCCCACGATGAAGAAGTCTTTCCGTGGGTGTTTTCACAGGTGCGGGGGAGCGATCCCGAATAGGTCTGTCCCAATCGAAACAAGGGACGCTGGCTCCGCCGACAGATTTCAAATCTGTCCTACAAGTGGAGCGCGGTCGGATAGTCGAAGCCCGCGCGTCTTCGTAGGACAGATTTGCAATCTGTCAGCATCGGCCCTGCCACCGTTTGCCCACCCAAATCCTGCAACATTCCCCCCGTCCCCCTCGTGAAAGACTCGGGACGCTGAATTCGGCTGGAAATCGGCTGGAAATCGGCTGGAAATCGGCTGGAAATCGGCTGGTGGCGATCCCATTTTAGCGTTCAACCATGTCTCACGTCGTTTTGAAACCCCTTTTCGCCTTCGCAGTTCTCTGGCTCTTTTTGGGAGGCCTGCGGGAGACGGTTCGGGCGGAGTCCGGGGAGCGTTTGGATTCGCGGATTCGGCCGTATCTGCAGGAGCATTGCGTGAAGTGTCATGGGCCGGAGAAGCAGAAGGGGAAGTTTCGGGTGGATACGCTGACGGATGATTTTTCCGATTTCCAGAATGTGGCCCACTGGATTGAGGTGCGGGATAATATCAATCTGGGGGAGATGCCGCCGGATGACGAGCCGCTGCCGGAGGCGAAGGCATCTGAGGAGGTGTCCGATTGGATTGCGTTGGGGATCAAGGCCGCAGAGCGGGCGGCGTTGGCGAAGGATGGCCGGGTGTTGATGCGGCGACTGAATCGGGCGGAATACACGAACACGGTTCGGGATCTATTGGGAATGGAGTTTCTGCCGGGAGATAGCCCGCTGGATTTTTTGCCGCCCGATGGCCGGGTCGAGGGATTCGATAAAGTGAGCGCCGCGCTGATGATCGATCCGTCCCTGCTGGCGAAGTATTATGAGGTGGCGAGCGAGATTGCGGAGGCGGCGATTGTGACGGGGCCGCCAGCGTATCCGACGGAGACGATGCGGATGGAGTTTTCTGACATCGGAAAGAATCGAGCGATCGATTACCTGTGTGATCGGCCGGGGTTCACCTGCTTTGAGGATCGGTTGGAGCTGATTTCCGGGACCACGCGTTCGTTCGCCCGCTTGAAGTATCCGGGAGAGAATCGGACCGCGCCGGTGATGGGACGTTATCGGGTTTCGATCAAAGCGGGAGCGCGACGGGGCACGGACGGCGAGCCGGTGAAGCTGCGTCTGAACCAGAGTCATCCGGACGATGCTCAGAGCAAGGTGATGGAGGTGGAAGTAGAGGCCACGCCGGAGAATCCGAAGGTTTACTCGGTCGTGTTGCCGAGAGATCCGAACGGCGGAGAGTGGCAGGTGAGCCGGGTGGGTGAAATCCCCTTCCTAAATGGGAACCAGACCTATCGCGTTTACAGTAGCAAGATCAGTGAAGCGGGGAAGGCGCAGGATTATGCAACAGTGATTCGTTACACCGGAAGAGCGCAGCTGGAGGGAGGGCACGAGCAAACCATCATTCGTCCGGACCGGATCGAAACGGACGACCTGCCGATGCTGCATCTGGAGTGGATCGAGATCGAGGGGCCGCTCTATGAGCAGTGGCCGCCCAAGAGTCATGAGTTCGTTTTTCCGAATGGAACGGAGGGCGCGGCGGAGGAAGCGGCGATCCGGGAAACCTTTGCCCGGCTCTTAACGAAGGCGTGGCGGCGACCAGTCGCGGAAGAGGAGATCGAGCCCTACGTGGCCTACGTCACCGGTGAATTGGCGGCGGGGAAATCGATCGAGAAGGCGATGCGAGCGGGCTTGGCCGGCGTCTTGGCATCGCCTCATTTTCTATATCTTTATGAGCCATCGGATTCGGAGGAATCGCGACCGATCAACAGTTTCGAGATGGCGTCCCGGCTTTCCTATTTTCTCTGGAACAGCATGCCGGACGACGAACTGTTCTCCCTGGCGAGCGCGGGGAAGCTGACGGACGAGGCGGTGATTCTGGAGCAGGTGGATCGGATGATCGCCGATCCGAAGATCGAAGGGTTTGTCCAGGGGTTCGGGGTGCAGTGGTTGCGGATCGACTCCTTTCTCGCCTTCCAGCCGGATGCGCGGCAGTATCCCGACTACGACGAGGATCTGGGCGAAGCGGTGGTGGAAGAGACGACGGCATTCTTTCGGGAGATCCTGAAGCAGGACCTGGACCTGCGGAATTTTATCGACTCGGACTTCACCTTCGTGAACGAGCGACTGGCTCAGCACTACGGGATCGACGGGGTGAAGGGGAAGGAGTTCCGGCGGGTCAGTCTGCCGGCGGAGGCGAACCGGGGTGGGTTGCTGGGTCAGGCGGGAGTCCATCTGGCCGGATCGGATGGAGATCGGACCAAGCCAGTGACGCGAGGGATTTATGTGCTGGAAGTACTCTTCAACGATCCGCCGCATCCACCGCCGCCGAACGCCGGAGAGATCGAGCCGAACATCAAGGGCGAGAAGTTGACGGTGCGCGAGCGACTGGAGCAGCACCAGGAGATCGAGTCCTGTGCGTCCTGTCATCGCGGAATCGACCCCTACGGAATGGCGATGGAGAACTACGACGTGATCGGGAGCTGGCGGACGATTCAGAACGGCGAGGGATTTCGACCGAACTCCGCTCCGGAGATCGATGCCAGTGGCAAGCTGCCCAACGGGGCCACCTTCACCGGGATCGAAGATTTCAAAGAATTGCTCCTGGCCCAGGACGAGCGATTCTTCCGTGGACTCACCGAAAAGATGCTGGTTTACGCGCTGGGCCGCCCGCACCTGCCTTCGGATCGCAGCCTCGTCGATGAGATCGTTCGAGAGTTGAAAGAGGATTCGCCGACCTTACGAACGCTCCTGAAACGCATCGCGACCAGCCGCCCCTTTCTCGAAAAATAACCCCACCCACCTCCCTTCTCTACGTCATGAAATCGATCCAACTCAATCGACGCTCCGTTCTCAAAGGAGTCGGAGCCACCCTCGCTTTACCCTGGCTGGAATGCATGGGAGCCAGTGCGCAAAAAGCCAAACCCCGCTTCGGCATGTTTTACTTCGGGACCGGGATGAACATGCGCCAGTTCACGCCGGTGGATGAGGGCCCGGACTTCACCGCGACCCGCATCCTCAAGCCGCTCGAAAACAATCGCGGCCAGTTCACGGTTCTCTCGAACACGTTTTTGGAGAGCGGCGGGGGCCACGATGGTGCCTACCCGTTTGCCACCTCCATCGCCCGGGGCGAGCCGCAGATTCTCTCGCCGGATCAGATCGTCGCCCAACAGATCGGTCGGGAAACCCGGATGCCTTCCCTGCAGATGTCGGTGGAGCGGGGAACGGGCTACGGGAGCCAATCGCTGGCCACGATTTCCTGGAACGAGCAAGGCGTGCCCCTCGCGGCAGAGAACGATCCCAAGGTTCTCTTCGATCGCCTGTTTCGGCCGGACAGCCCGGAGCTGCGGGAGGGGAGGGTGCACGAATTTCGCCAGCGCGGCAGCGTGCTAGACATCGTCCAGGATCAAGCCAAGAGCATGGAGAAGCAACTGGGGCGGAATGATCGCGAGCAGCTCGACCAGTATTTTAATTCGGTCCGCGAGCTGGAGAAACAGCTGGAGCGCGATGTCTCCTGGTCGGACCAACCGAAGCCGGAGCTGGAGGCGAAGCAGTATGCCGCGTTCGAGAATTCGGTGAACGACAAGCAGCCGGATTTTCGCTACGAGACCTACGCGAAGCTGATGTATGACCTGATCACGCTGGCGTTTCAGACGGACTCCACTCGGGTGGTTTCCTACGTGGTTCGGCGGGAGCTTTCCGGTGGAGTCTACCCGGAATTCGGGGTTTCGAAAGGCTACCATTCGCTCTCCCATCACGGCAACGATCCGCGGAATCTGGAAGAATTGGCCAAGGTCGATACCATCTACATGAGCCATTGGGCCTACTTCCTGGATCGGCTCCAGAGCATTCGCGAAGGGGAGCACAGCTTGCTCGATCAAACCGTGCTCGGCTTTTCCAGCGGAATGGGAATTGGTCACAGTAAGGACTTGTTACCCACGGTGGTGTCCGGCGGCTCGGCGTTGGGGATGAAGCATCAAGGTCACCTCAAGCTCAGTCGCGCCACGCCGCTCAGTTCCGTTTGGCAGACGATGGTGGAACGCTGTGACGTCGATCCCGGGGCGAAGTTTCAGGACAGCCCGAACTCGGTTAGCGAAATCGTCGCATGATCGGTCTCACGCGGTGGTTCAGTTGGTTGGCGGCGCTCGGCTTGCTGCCCACGTTCGCGGAAACCGAATTCGTCCGGTTTGACGCAGGCGATTATCAACGCGGCGAGAACGACATGGGAGCGATCAATCACGATCATCCCTACAGCGTGAAGTTGAAGAATAACGCGACTTGGCCCGAGCGTCCCAAGCACTGGGTCAAGCTAACGCGGCCGTTCGAGATCGCGGTGAAGGAAGTCACCGTGGCGGAGTTCCGCGCCTTCGTCGAAGCGACCGGCTACGAGACAGATTCGGAAAAACTCGGGACCGGCACCGGGTTCGATCCTGAAGGGAAGAAGCCGCCCGATTGGATGAAGATCGATCCGGTTTACACCTGGCGGAATCCCGGGTTTGAGCAGGAAGACGATCACCCGGTGGTCGGCGTGAGTTGGAACGACGCCCTGGCCTATTGCCGCTGGCGGAGCTCGCAGGACGGGAAACGCTACCGCCTGCCGACGGAAGCGGAATGGGAATACGCCGCCCGGGCCGGAACCCAGACCTGGTATTCCTGGGGGAACGCGCCTGACGACTGCTATCGCCACGCCAACATCGCGGACGCCACCCTCGAGCGTCTCTTTCCGGAAACGACGAAATACCAGCGCGCGATCGGCCTGGACTCCGATCAACACAGCGACGGCTTCCCCTTCACCGCTCCGGTCGGCACCTTTCTCCCGAATCCCGCCGGGCTCCACGATCTGCACGGGAACGTTTGGGAATGGTGCCAGGACATCTGGGAAGTCGATCACTATGAAAAGCTCGTCAAAGGTCTCGATCGCCAGGAACGGGAAACCGTGAGAATCGAAGATCCCCAAGGCCCTACCGACACCGAACAGCAGAAGCACGGAAACTGGCGGGTTCTGCGCGGCGGCGGATGGTACACCGGACCCATCAGCGCGCGCTCCGCAATGCGGGCCTACGCCGAAGCCAGCGACGGGCTCTGCTACGCCGGATTTCGTCTGGTTCGCGATCTTCCCTGACCTTGTGTTTCAGTCTGTCCCTCAAAATTTCTCCTTGCTTTCGTCGTCGCGATTCCGGACGATCAATCAGGATCCTCCCCAAAAGTAACCCAAGAACAATAATATGAAGAGCTTTGCGATCCTTGTAACTCTGACGGTCGGGATGGTGGCATCCGGTCTCGCCGAAGTCCGAATCTGGAAAAACGATCAGGGGGTGGAAATTCCCGCGGAAATGAAGGGAATGCAGGGTGACAACGTGTTGTTAAGATTACGAGACGGACGGGTGGTTCCTTATCCTCTCGCGAAGTTGAGCGCGGAAGACCAGGAGTTCGCTCGGAATGCTCCCGCCAGCAGTGGTCCTACGGGCGACTGGAAGAAAGGGATGAGTAAAGGAGATCTATCCCTGCAAAGCGCAAGCCAACTGGCCTTCGGTCCCGAAGGAATCCTTTTCATTGGCGATACGTTGGGCGGCACCATCATCGCGCTCGCGACCGACGATACGGACACGGGGACGGCGACGGATCTGAGGGTCGATGCGATCGATCAAAAGCTGGCCGCCCTGCTCGGAACCACACCCGATCAGATTTCGATTCAAGACCTCGCCGTCAATCCGATTTCGAAGAATGTCTACGTGTCCGTTTCCCGGGGGAGAGGGCCGGACGCCGCAGCCGTTCTTGTAAAGATCGACAATAACGCGGAAATGCAGCTGGTCTCCCTGGAGAAGGTGCTGTTCTCGCAAGCCCAACTGACGGAAGTGCCCGATGGCAGAGACCGGCTCGAAAGCATCACGGACATCGCTTTCTTCCAGGACCGTGTCCTCATGGCCGGCTTGTCGAACGAGGAGTTTTCCTCCTCCTTTCGAGCCATCCCATTCCCTTTTGAAACGGTCGAGAAAGGAACCGCCGTTGAAATCTATCACGGTGCCCATGGAAGGTTCGAAACACGGTCCCCGGTGCGGACGTTTCTGCCGTTCGAAATCGGTGGCGTTCCGTCGGTGCTCGCGGCCTACACCTGCACTCCACTCGTTCAGATTCCCGTGGAGTCCCTCAGCCCTGGTAAGAAAATCCGGGGCAAAACCGTTGCTGAACTCGGGAATGGCAACCGCCCTCTCGACATGATTCTTTACGAGAAAAGCGGCAAGCAATTCGTCCTCATGGCCAACAGCAAACGCGGTATCATGAAGATCGCCACGGACGGGTTGGAGGATGTTGAAGAGATTACCTCCAGAACCGCCATGGCCGGTCAACCCTACGAAACCATTGAAGATTGGGTCGGAGTGAATCAGCTGGATACCTTCGATTCGAATCAGGCGCTTGCTCTCGTCCGGGAAGGATCGACGCTCAGTCTGGTGACGAAGATGCTTCCATGACCTTGCCGGGACGCGCGGTTTCCCTCGGCGTCGCTTTTCTCGCCGTCATCACGGGAGTCGCGTCTGCGGAGATCACGCTTTCGTGGGAAGCGGATCCGGATCGACCGCTGGATGCGACGGTTCATTGCCGGGGTATTCCGAAGGCTTCTCTCGAAGCCATTCCTACGGCCCTCTATACGCTCCGTGACTGGCAGGGTATTATGCCGGTGCGAATCGACCAGCCAGAGAGCTCAATCGCGGCCGATCTCCCTCCCATGGCAGGCACGTATGAAGTGACCGGAAAAGAGATGATCTTCAAGCCCCGGTTCCCTCTGCAGCGGGGCGTTCGCTACACGGCGGTTTTCGATCCCACAGCTCTTCCGGTCGAACCTTCAACCGAGGAAGCCATCACCGCGGCGGTATTGGAAGTGGCGAAACTCCAAATGGCACCGACGACGACGGTCGCAAACGTCTATCCGGATAACGAAGTGCTGCCGGAAAACACCCTCAAGTTCTACCTTCACTTCTCCTCCCCCATGAGCGGCGGCAGCATTTATCAACACGTCCGCATTCTCTCCGAAGCAGGAGATCCCATCCCGAATCCCTTTCTCGAGCTCGACCAGGAAATGTGGAATCCGGCGATGACGCGATTAACGCTCTTCATCGATCCCGGTCGGATCAAACATGAGCTGGCTCCCCGGGCTGATCTCGGTCCGGTTTTCGAATTCGGAAAGAAGTTCACCCTCGAAATCGATGCCGCCTGGAAAGACGCGCTGGGCCAATCCCTCGCCAAGGGATTCCGGAAAACCTTCCTCAGTGGGCCTGCGGATGAAACGTCACCGAACCCGGAGGATTGGGTGTTATCGGTCCCGACCGGTAGCAAGCCTCTTCAGGTACAATTCGACGAGCCTCTCGACCATGCTCTTGCCCTACGCCTTCTCTCCATCTGGAATGATGCCGGTGAATTGGCGGGGAAATCAAAACTCACCAACCAAGGAACTTCCTGGAGCTTCCTACCTGATCAACCTTGGCAACCGGGACGCTACCAGTTGCATGCGCCGGATATTCTGGAAGACCTCGCCGGCAACAGTGTCGGCAAGCCGTTCGAAGTGGATCTTTTCACCAGCGCCGACCCACCCGATCCGGTCAAGATCGTGAAGATTCCGTTTGTGATCGAGTAACCGGAAAGTGGGAAGATAGCGGCTGAACGGTATTCTTTACGTGAAATCGATAGATCCGCTACCGCGAGCATTTTACAGGGTCCCCGGGCACCTCGTTTGGATCATTCGGCGTTCGATGGCCTGCGACAGGGAGTGGTAGCGGTTGGGGCACCGATTCGGTAGATGAAAGGTACGGTCGATTCTCACCATCGCACCCCTCGCTCCACCAAGCTTCCGCCCTCCTGAACATCCGGTCCATCCATGTTCCCTTCCTCCGATTGCCTACATGGATAAGCAGGATGGGCAGGATTTTTTGAAGGGGTTAGTGAAGCGGGGGGGCGGCATGCGCACGCGTAGGCGTGGAGACCCATCCTCCGTGCTTCGTGTCAAAACCTCGCGAATCAAAGGCCTTTGCACAGAATTGGTATAATCCACAAAAACAATGATTTCTCAATTCCAGTTATTGCCCCTGGAGCATGCTTAACGAATCCCTTTCCAATTATCGCCGATTCGGCTGGATAACCGAATCCATCTTCCCTATAAAGCGGTTTGGTAATTGACTCTGAGTGGAAGGATTCACACGTTAGGCCGATAAAAACGAAAGTGAAATGGTTGGTAGTCCGAACAAAAAAGAGCAGTAATCAACTAAAATCAAACGTTGGGACTAAACTTGATATGGACAATTTCTATGAACGCACGGAACTGGCAAATGGCCTGGAACAGCTAATGTCTGAACAGCGCGGGCATATTGTCGAAATGGTGCAAGCAAAGCGCCTACTGCCACTTTCACTTCGATGATTTCCATTCACATCGCGATTATCATGCCTGTAATGAAGAAGAAGACTCCAGCGAGGCGAACCAGAAAGCGGAGGGGAAATAAAAAGCGGGATCTTATCATTATGATTTCCATCTCAGGGGTTCTTCTCGCTGTCGGCATTGCCTTGTTCATCTGGTTTCGGCTATCCAATGGCGTAGAGATCGTCGACGTTACCAGCTCCCGATTCGACCCCGTCTACGACTCGCTCGGTACTACTGGGGAGCCGGTAAGCGGATACGGTCACGAAAACACCATTGTCGTGTATCTGAAGCACGACATGTCCGCCCTTCGACCACGGGAAAAAGGAAATACGGTAGAGCTCACGGTCAACTTCGACGACTATAATCTCCTATTGCCCGACTCCCAGAAAATAGCGCCCACAGGAATGCAATCGCCTGCTGAGATGATAAGACGGCAGCCGCTGGTGACGGTCGATCCACTGGGTCGACCTTCAGCGATTCGCATCTATCCGTTTTATCTTTCGATACCGGCGCAGCTCCCTCTTCCGGGCGAAACCGTCGATTCCCTCCCCGACAAGCTATATGTCGCCGTATTTTGGAAATTGAAAGAACGACCAGACAGGAAGACCATCGAACAGACCCAGTTTGCTCTGCGGGGTTACCCTCCGAAATCTCTAGCTCGATTCGCTTATCGCTTCGAGACCGATCGTGAGGAATAGGCTTCCGCCACTGGAACCGCTTCCCGATGGATCTTACCCAACCGATACGATCACCCGCGCACGTTCTGCTGTCAGAGCGCAGCGTCTCCACCGGGGCCCACGCCAACTCCAAGAAGAAATGGACGAGAAGGGAACCGAGCGAGAAAGGGAAGGGCTTTTTCACGTATGAAGGTGCGCGATTCTCCGAGGAGCCCGCTATGGGTGTTAAGAAATGAGAGTTTCTAAGATATTTGAGGACGAACCTGAGCAGTGGGGATTGCGAGGCGATCCCTATCTTTGGCGTGAGCTGAAAGAACGGCTAGATCGCGTTGAAATGCCCGAAACCCCCGATCAATTGCGGAGCTTGATTGAGAAAGAATATGAAGAAGCCACGGGCCATCCCATTCATCACAGTGATCATTTCAGGGTAGAACGGTTGATGCACGGTGGAATGTCGAATGGCGCGATAAGCCCGGAGTTCTGGAACAAACGTGCAATCCCAATGTTGGTAAAACGCCATTCGGCACCCTAACAGAGGCATGCGCGTGAATCGTGATGAAGAAGAACTCTTCAAGCCTCTCGATGGCCGGAAACCAAAAGTGAGTTATATTGATGCGCCAAACCTGTGGTGGTTGCAAAAAAAGGGCCAATGGATAGAGCGCGGCAAAGAGCAGGCTAAAGGGCTCGCGTATGGTTGGACGATGGCTGTCCTTGGAGATGCTGCTGCCGTCATTGAAGGACTCCCAACGCTCGTGGATGAAACATCCAAGGCGGAATTGATTATTGATTGGGCTACGAGTTTCCGGTGCTCTCGAGCCTGCCATGGATCTGTATTTCGATCGCAAGACCATGTCACTGGTTCGACTCGATTGGGGCGACGAGATCTGTCGCTTCAGCATTCAAATGCTCTAGTAGTTAAAGGAAAACTCGGTCGAGTTCAGCAGACTCCAGACGATGTCTTCGTAAATCGCGGCGTTTTGGGGTTCGGCTCCGATCAGGGCGACGAAGCCTTCCAGTTCCCGGTCGGTGGGTTTGCGACTCAAGATGCGGATGAAGAGTTCTTCGAGGAGCTTGGCGGGATCGGTGCTGGCTTTGACCATGTCGTGGAGATCGTATTGGAAGTGGATCCGCGGATTGATCAATGAGCCGACGGTAAGGTGGAGGACTTGGGAGAGGGTGGGTTCCGACTTGGTCGCAGTGCAGCTGACGGTATCTCGTCCGGAGCGGCCAAAGGTCTCGAAGAACTGGTCGCCATACATTGCGCGATTGGTGTCGCCTCCGACCCGGGGATAAAAGTCGATCGCCTTGGTGCCTTCCGGGAAGCCGCTGAGCCCGCGTTCCACTCCGGTGACCGCGACGACCGAGTCCATCAGGACATCCGCGCGAAGCCGCTTCATGTAGAATCGAGAAAACTGGCGGGTATCGAGTCGGTTCGATGGATTGGGGGCAGAGCCGAGTTGGTAGACGCGGGAGTTGCAGATGTCGCGAACCAGGGAACGGAGATCGAAATCGTATTCCACGAGCTTGGCGGACAGGGCGTCGAGGAGCGGGCCGTTGACCGGCGGGTTGCTCACCCGGATGTCATCGACGGGTTCAATCACGCCTTGTCCGATGATGTGAGCCCAGATACGATTGGCGAGATTCCGGCTGAACATTTCGTTGCCCGGAGACGTGAGCCATTCGGCGAGGGCCTGGCGGGGATCGCCGCCTTGAGCAACTGGTTCCACCTCACCCAAGGGCTTGGCCGGCATGGGGCGTCCATCAACGAGATGCTTGGCGGGTTCGGCTTTGGTGTCGTAGAAAATGCGACGTTCGCGCGCTTCGATTCCCGGCTTCCGTTGCACGCCCTGGAAGAAACTGACGAAGCTGTAGTAGTCGTCCATCGTCCAACGATCGAAGGGATGATTGTGGCATTCGGCGCACTGAATCTGGATGCCGAGAAAGACCTGGGAGAAGTCGGCGGCGAAATTTTTCGGGATGAGCTGGGGCGCGTGAACCAGCATCGTGTAGAGATTGGCCGGGCCATTGCGGAGATTGCTGCCGGAAGCGGAAACCATCTCACTGACGAACTCGTTCAGTGGTCGCTCGTCGGCCATTTGCTGGCGAATCCACTCGTGAAAGGCATCGGCGGCTTTTACGTGGGTGCCGACCGGGGCATAGTTCCCGCCGATGATGCGAAGCTGCTCGCTCCAGAGATTCGTCCAGAGATCGGTGAACCCGTCCTGCTCCAGCAGCTCGTCGATTTTCTTGGTGCGCTTGTCGGGATCGGGGTCGGCGACGAAGGCGTGGTATTCTTCGACGGTTGGCGGGCGAGCAATCAGGTCCAGGGTGACGCGGCGGAGAAACATCTCGTCGCTGGTCAGGTCCGAGGGATTGATTCGCAGCTTTTCGAGCCGATCGAAGACCAGCTTATCAATGTAGTTATTCGTCGGAGGGTCGCTCCAGACGAATCCGTCAGCCGGTGGTAGCACGATGACTTCCGCGCCGATCGTGAAGCGGTTGAATCGCGCAAAGACGTTGGTGTCGCCTGGTCCGCTAGCGGAAACCTGCCCGTGTTCGTTGATGACGGCCACGCTGGGATTGTTGCTGTGGAAGAGCGCCAGTGAAGTGACGTCTCGCCGATTTCCATCATCGTAGAGTGCGGTGACCTTGATGTTGTCGCTGGTTGGGTCGCCCTCAAAGATGAAGCGCTCCGTGGAAAGCTCCAACCCGATGGTCTTGGCGATTTCGCCCTCGTCATCAGGCGCGCCGGCTTCGATCCAGCGGAGCAGCGTCTGGTAGTATTCGCTGTCTTCGGTGAACAATTCCCCGCCGGTATGCGGCACTTTTCCGATCGCTTTGGTGAGGAGCAGGCTCTCCTCCGGCTGGGCCAGATTGATGCGGCGGCCCACCATGTCATCGACGATTCGATAGTGATCCCCTTTCGCATCGTAGCCGAAGAGGGAAAGCATGAAGCCGTCCTTCCCCCGAGCCGCTCCGTGACAAGCCCCGGCATTGCAACCGGAACGAAAGAGCACCGGCATGACGTCGTGACGGAAACTCAACTTTCGCTCGGATTCGGCACCTTGGAGCGAGAGCGGTGCGGCGAGCAAGCCGAGGAGGAGAAAGAGACGGGCAAGGGAAAGGTTCATGATGCGGGGTCAATGCGGAGGGAGGCTTGGCCAGCGGTTTGGCGGACGGGCGCGCCATCGACCATCACCGTCACTTCGCATTCGATGCCGGTGATATTGCCGAGCAAGGTCTCTGGCGAGACGGTCAATTGAAAGACGGCTTCGCGGGAATCCGGGGTCACGGTAGGGGCGCTCGTCACTTCCACGCCTTTGGGCAGTCCGTGCAAGGTTAGGGTCGCTTCGCCCTCGAACGGGGTGAGGTGGCTGACGCTCCAGACCAAGGGGCCCTCAGAGTCTCGGCGGATGCTTTGCGGTTCGGCCGCCAGCTGAAGATAGGGTTGCGTCACCGTGAGATCGACGATTTCCGAGGAGACCCGAATGTGACCGGAACCAAGGAACGGATTGATCACCTCATGAATGGTGCTTCCGGTGATGACCAAGGGGAGAGTGGCGAGCGGGGCGTAGGATCGGGCGTTCAGGGAGATCTCGCCCTCGGTTTCGCCAGCGGGGACAACGACGTCCGGAGACTTGTCGATCGCGCTGTGGACGAACCCGACACTGAGGAGAACCGGGCCGTCGAAGTCGCCATGCCGGGTCACTTTCACAGGGATGGCACGGGTGGCTTGCCGAACGAGGTGAAGTTCCGGCGTGCCGACTTCAATCGAGAACGGTGCTGCTTCGGTCACGCCGTAGAAATAGGCGTCTGTGGAAACGCGTCGCCAGGCGTTGCCACCCGAGTGATTGATGAAGGGAACGTGTTGTTGATCGTGGGTCTCGATCGCCTCGCTCGGTGGTTCGATCTGACGCGCTTGAAAGGAGAAGAGGCCGCCGCCGATGTTCGCGTCCGGCTTGGCGATCAGCTGCACCGGCCAAACGTCGTTCCCCGGCACCACCGGCGGGGAGATCATCTCGATCCCGGGCGGCAGGCCTTCGGCAATGAGGCGGAACGGCTCGGTCGGTTGGTCGAATTGGCCCTTCGGCAAGAAGACGTTCACCGTCCAGCGATTCCCGCGCGGCACCGCGAACCCGCTGACGCGCATCGATTCGGTCCAGTCAAAGGTCCGGCTGGCCAGGTTCGTGATCACCATGGTCCGAGCCGGTTCGATTTCGATGCGGTAGATGCCGTTGACGCCCTCGCGACGGCTGGAATCGGAAATGCGGAGAAGATAGTCCCCGTCCGCTTTCGCCTTCCAGATGAAGGAGGGATCGATGATGTCACCGACGCCGGTTCCGCCGCGATACGACGTCCCGAAGATGTCGCGATCCGGAATGCTGGAATCGTCTTGCTCGAAGATCGGCTCTCCCAACGCGCCGGTTTCGTCGAGCTGAAAGATCTCGATCTTCGCATCGATCGTCGAGGCAAGGGAGAAGGCGTAAACGCGGATGCGAAGGCGATCGTCTTTCTTCGCGGTGAAGCGGAAGTCGTCTTGTTCGCCGATCTTCGAAAGTCGCCCATTCACGGCGATGGGGATTTGGGAGATTTCGGTTGGCTTGGGGCCTTTATTTTCGAGGAGATTCGGATAGGGGCTGACGCGCATCGGAACGGGAGAGGGAGCCCCCACATCCAGGCCGAACCCTCCCGGCTGTTTCGGCAGTTGGATGGACCGGGTAAGGTTGCCGGTGGGATCGCCGAACAGTTCGACGCTCACCGTTTCGCCCGCCGGACCTCCCGGAGGAAAGGCGATGGTAGGTCGCGGGAAATCCCCGACATGGAGGCAGTAGGTGCTTTTCCTGGGCGCGAAGATCGATCGCTTGATCTCGATGAAGGCAAACCCGTCGTAGTTGGAGATAATCGATAGAACCGGGTCTTGCAGAGAGTAGTCGTTGTCATCGTTTCGGGCGATTTCCTTGCCTTGTTCGTTCAAGACTCGAACCATGAGATCGAATTCGGAATCCCCGTAGTGGGCGTCGGCGATGCGAACGGACTCGACCTCGACCGAGAGTCGTTTCCCGTTCGTGACCGGCACGCGATAAACGTCCCGGTCATTGGCCGAACCGCGATCCATCTGGCCTTCGACGGTGGTGTTCATCTCGATCGGGACGGCGTTTTCGAGGGCGTCGTTGGAATGTTGCAGCGAATCTTCGACCTCTTGGATCACGGGATACCGACCCACGTGAAACGTCGCCAAATGGGAAAGTTCGGTGCCGGTGAGGAGCCGGAAGCGGTGCTCGCCCGGTGGGCAATCCGGCGCAATGACGAAGCGGCAGGTCACGTCCTGGCGGGGAGCCCCGCTAAAGTTTCTTCGTCCCGGGTCACCCGGCGGGATCTCGGAGTCCGCCAAGTCGATCGTCTCGATCCCCGGTCGATCGAAGATGATCTGGCGCGGGTCTTCTACCGAGATTCCGATGATGCGGACATCGACCGTCGTCCCTTGCTGGCCAATCCGCGGACTCACCGCTTCGATGCTTTTCTGCCGCGTGTTCGCCCGGGCTGAGGGCAAGGTTAGGCAGAGCAGAGTGATGATCGCGACAACACGCGAACCGGTGAGAGGGAGCGTTGGCACCATGAGCAACTAGGCGAGGATTCCTTTCACCAACTTCCCGCCTTCGACGATCTCGATGGGCCGGGTTCCGAACGCGACCAGTTCCTTGTGGGCGTCGATTCCCAGCTGGTGATAGATCGTGTAGAGCAAGTCTTCGAGCGGGACGGCGTCTTCGATCGGCTCAGCCCCGGTGGAATCGCTCTTGCCGAACATCTGCCCCCGGGTGAATCCGCCACCGGCGATGAGGTTCGAGTAACAGCGCGCCCAGTGATCGCGTCCCGCGTCTTTGTTGACCTTCGGCGTCCGGCCGAACTCCGTCGTCACCCAGACAATCGTGGTATCGAGCAAGCCGCGATTGTCGAGGTCGGTGATCAATCCGGCGATTCCGGCATCCAGAGCCGGCATCTGGTCCAAGGTGCTGCTGCGGACATCCACGTGGCAATCCCAGGACCCGTAGCCGACCGTGACAAAGCGAACCCCGGATTCGACGAGGCGACGCGCGACCATCAGGCGCTCGGCCAAGCCTTTCGGGTGAAACTTCCGGTCCGGCCCGCGGAGGCCCACCACATCCCGCCCGTAGAGCTGAAAGGTCTCTTCTGTTTCGTCATCCAGGACAAAGGCACCCTGCGCCTTCTCCGAAGTGAGGAGGGTGTAAGCTTGTTGGTAGAAGTCGTCCATCGTCTCCAGCATCGTCGGATTTGATTCCATCTCGCGAATGCGTTGCTCCACCAGCTGACGGGCCGTCATCCGGCGATCGACCCGATCCAGGGAAACGTTTTCGGGAATCGAGAAATCGCGCACCTGGTAGTTCCGACCTCCCGGATCCGAGCCGAGTTCAAACGGGCCGTAGGTGCTGCTGAGGAAGCCGGTTCCGCCGCTGAAAGCATGCTTTTTGGGAATCGCGACGTAGGGCGGCAGTTCGCCTCGCTTGCCCAGTTCATGAGAAACGATCGAGCCCATTTGCGGGAAGTCGATCACCGTGGTGGGCGTGTAGCCGGTGAAAAGATGATAGGTGGCTTGGCCGTGATCGGGGATTTTTCCCACCATGCTGCGAATGATCGTCAGCTTATCGGCCGCTTTGGCCGTTTGCGGAAAGTTTTCGCTGAGAATGTCGCCGGTATTCGTCTTGGCCACACCGAAGGAGCCGCGAATTTCCACGGGCGCTTCCGGCTTGGGGTCGAGCGATTCATGCTGTTGGAAACCGCCGCCGAGGTGGACTTGAATCACGCTGAGTGCCTTGGCTTCCTTCTTCTCGCCAGCCACCTTGGTGAACAAGTTCGTGTCGGGTTCGGCGGCTTGGAGCCGGAAGAGATCGCCCATCGACAAGCCGAGGCCGCCGAGGGTTCCCGCTTGAATCGCATGACGGCGGGTCATGCGTCGAAAGCCGGAGCAGCCGCGATGATGAGGAGAATCAGAAGAGGATTTCATGAACAGAATGGGTCGGAAAATGGTTATTTCAGCGCGTTCCAGAATTTCACTTGGCCATCGGTGTAACCAGCTACAAAAAACTTGCTGTCGTGAGTCACGGCGGTGCTGAGAGGAACGGCTTCATCAACGCGATATTTTTTGAAGGCGTTCCCATCGGGATTGTAGAGATGGACGATCTGGTTTCTTCCCGCCGTGGCCAAATTACCATCGCGCCCGAATCGCGCCGCGAGCACGCCGTTCGGCATGGTTCCATATTGACCGGGAGGCCGCGGGGTCGGGTGCTCGTTGTTTTTGTTGATCGCCGGGAAGCCGTCTTTGACATCCCACCAGACAATTCGCCCATCTTCGCTGGCTGAAGCCAACAACCGACTATCCAGCCGCCAATCGAGCGCCCGAATCGCGTCCTTGTGCTCCGCCAAGTTCAAAAGCAGCCCGCCTTCCCGGGCTTCCCAGAGATGCAGGCCGCCCACTCGGTCACCGCTCGCCAGCTTCGTTCCATCCGGGCTGAAGGCGAGCGAGGTGATCCAGTCCGTGTGCTTGGAAAGCTGATAGAGCTCCTTGCCGGTCGATGTTGCGTAGACTTTCACCAGCTTCCCGGAACCACCCAGCGCGACGAGTTCCTGGTTGGGACTCAGGTCCGCCGCCAAGACCGCGTCCAACTCATCACCGATTTCCGCGAGGCGTTTCCCGGTCTTCACATCGAACAGAACGACCGAGCCGTTTTGCACCGGACGCCCACCCGCTACCATGAGGATCGTCCCATTGCGGCTGAAGCGAATCACATGAGGGACGCCTTCCGGAAAGGCCAGATGGCCGATTGTCTCCTGCGTCTCCGTATTCACCAGCCGGACGTGATCTTGGCCCGAAACGGCCAAAAGCGGTGCCGAAGGGCTCGTATCAAGGGCTAAAATGGGCAAGGGCCGCCGCGTTTCCGGGGGCGTGACCGTAGGCAGACCCTCCGGCATTGTCGGCTCCAGCCCGGCATCCGCTACATCACCAGTCGGCTGAAAGGAAAGATCCCGCTGTTCCACCATCGCCTTGCTTGAGGATGACTCCAGCATCCCGGTATCGATCCACTGCCGAATCATCTCGATTTGAGGCGTCGGAATGGGCGGCTTGTTCGGCGGCATCCGCAAATCCTCGTCTTCCTCCACCAACGATTGATACAACAGGCTCTGGCTGGAACGCCCCGCGATCAGGACCTCGCCCCCGCTACCGCCCTTCACCGCATCACCAAATGTCTGCAAATTCAGCCCCGCCTTCTGCTTGTCGTTTCCGTGGCACTTCAGGCAATGTTCCCGCAGAATCGGCTTCACATGGTCATCATAGGTGATTTTCTCATCGGCCATCGCCGTTAGAGAAAGCGCAAAAATACAACAAGGGAAACGCAGGGGACAATTCATCAGGTTCGTGGACAAAGTGAGGAGTTCGAAGTTCAAATTGGAAGGGCAAGAAATCCGCTGGCGGAAGCGAAAGGGAGGAGGGGGACGGAGGCATCCGAAGACCGGAGGCCATACCCGGAGTTTTCTCTGCAACGGTTCGCGTTCCGTGATAGGTAGAGGCATGAACCCCGGCCAACCCTCTTTCACCGCTGCTCGCGTCGCCGCTTTGGGAGCGATTCTCCTGCTTGCGTTTTCCTTCGTCCACGCCTCGGATCGTCCTAATATTGTCTTCGTTTTCTCCGACGATCACGCCACCCAAGCCATTAGCGCTTACGGGGGACGGTTGGCCGAGGTCGCGCCGACTCCGCATTTGGATCGGATCGCGGAGGAAGGAATGCGTTTCACCCGTTGCATGGTGACGAATTCGATCTGTGGGCCGAGTCGGGCCACTATCCTGACCGGAAAATACAGTCACAAGAACGGCTTTTTCAAAAATGAGGCGACGAAATTCGATGGTTCCCAGGTGACGTTTCCCAAGCTTCTCCGAGGTGCCGGATACACGACGGCCCTGATCGGCAAGTGGCATCTGGCGAGCGAGCCGACCGGCTTCGATCACTGGGACATCCTGCCGGGGCAGGGGAGCTACTACAATCCGGATTTCATCAATGCCGAAGGCAAATACCGCCTCGAAGGTTATGTCAGTGAGATCATCACGGAGAAGGCGGTCGAGTGGCTCGATCAACGCGACCCGGAAAAGCCCTTCATCCTGATGGTCCAACACAAAGCCCCGCATCGGGCGTGGGATCCGGCCCCCAAGTATCTTTCGGCGTTCGATGATGTCGAAATTCCCGAGCCCGACACCTTGTTTGATGACTACGAAGGGAGGGGAACCGCCGCCCGGGACCAGGATATGTCGATCGAGAAGACGATGACTCTGGGGCGCGATCTCAAGGTGAAAGAGAAAGACGATACCGGGCAGTTTGTGATGAGCGCCTACGGTCGGATGACGCCAGCCCAACAAGCGCAATGGGACGCCGCCTATCAAGCGAAGAACGATGCGTTCATCGCCGCGAATCTTGAAGGGAAAGAGCTGATTCGCTGGAAGTATCAACGCTATCTCAAAGACTATCTGCGATGCATCAAATCAGTCGATGATAGCGTCGGTGAGCTTCGGGCATATCTCGAAGCAAACGGACTTCTGGAGAATACCGTGTTTATCTATTCCAGCGACCAAGGCTTTTATCTTGGTGAGCACGGATAGTTCGATAAGCGGTTTATGTTTGATGAATCTTATCGCACGCCGCTCTTGGTGAGTTGGCCAGGAGTTGTCAAACCGGGAACGGTCAATAGCGACCTCGTTTCTAATCTCGATTTCGCCCAGACCTTCCTCCAAATTGCCCAAGCGGAAGCGCCCGCCGAAATGCAAGGTGCCAGCCTGGTCCCCATCTTGCAGGGAGAGACGCCGAAGGACTGGCGCAAGTCTCATTACTATCATTACTACGAGTATCCCGGCTGGCACATGGTTCATCGTCACGAAGGTGTCTATGATGGCCGGTACAAGCTGATGAATTATTACGAACTGGGTGAGTGGGAACTCTATGACCTGGAAAGTGACCCCCGGGAAATGCGCAATCAATATGCCAACCCCGAGTATGCCGGAGTGGTGAAGGAATTGCACGAGGAGCTCGATTCTCTTCGCGACCAATACGAAGTCCCGGAAAACGAAAAGCAAGATCTTACCAACGTCGATAGGCACTATCACTCGGATAGCATCCGCGCTCGTGGCATTGCTCGAATGAAAGCGCTGGAAGCGAAGAAGAAGGCTTCCGGCGGCGGGTGAGCACGTCGCTCTAAGAATCTTTAGTCGCAGGGCAGGGGATTCGTATCCTGGTCCAATCAAGGCAGATGAGAAACGCGAATAGTTACGGTATCCGGTTCAGCCCATGATGGGTTTTTTCATCGTGGTCTCGCTGATAGCGTTGGGGTTTGCCCTAGCGGCGCGGAAACGCGTGGAGCAACTCGAGAACCGGTTGGCGGAGCTGGAGGACAGACTTTGGAAGCGGGATCATCCGACGGCGGAGCCAACGAGTCGCGCCCAAATCCCTCCTCCGCTGCCGCCGCCACCACCGCGAACGGAAGAACCGATTTCGATGGAGGAAGAACCTCACCCGGAACCCGTTATAGCCAGTCCTGTGGAGCCGCCTGCTCGGGTTCCATCGCCAAAGGGGATGGATGCGTCTCTTCTCCGGAAGCTTCATCTTTGGCCGCCGGAAGGTGAGGGAACTTCAGAGGTTCAGATCGCTTCTTGGTGGGCGACGCGGATCGGGATCATTCTGGGGGTGATTGCGGCGGTGTTTTTCGGCGTTCATGTGAGCGAGAATACGCCTCCGATCTTTCGCCTGATCGGGTTGGCGGTCGTGGGGATCCTCGTCTTTCTCACCGGGCTAAGACTTGAGAGAACCGTGCAGACCTTTGGCCAGATTCTCGCGGCCGGTGGATTAGCGATTCTCTATGTAGCGGCGGTGGCGTCGCATTCTTTTGCGCCTCTCCGGGTGATTGAGTCTCCCTGGCAAGGATTGGGCCTTCAGCTGCTCGGGGTCATCGCCATGGCAGGTTTTGCGATGTGGAAGCGTTCGGAGCCGCTAGCATCGCTGGCGATGGTTCTCGGGTTCATCAGCTGTTGGTTCAGTCACGCGTTTGATCTGTATTCGTTCACCTTGGTTGGCTTGATCTTTTTCGCGTTGATGGCGGCGTTGCTGTTCTTTCGTTGGAAGTGGTTATCACCGCTGGTCATTGCCATGATCGGGAGCTACGCGGGCTACCTTCTCCTGGTTCTAACGCGATGGAGTGAGGTTCCTCCCAGTATTGTGGTCAGTGCCTCGGGGCTCTTGAACCTTGCGGGAATTTTCTTCGCGGCGTTCTATCTTACGCATCTGGTTCGGGCCCCGTTGGAGGATCGGGTTCGGGCAGCGGGGATATTAGCGAACAGCTCGGCTCTGGCGGTAGTCGGGCTGATGACAAGCCTCATCGTGTTTCCCGATTCGCTGGATGGCTTCTATCTTGTGCTGGGTGTGGTGCTCTTGACGATGGCCGGTATCGAGTTTCTGCGGCCGAGGCTGGAGTATCTCTGCATCACGCTGTTCCTCAAGGCGACTGCTGCCTTTGCCCTCTTCGTAGTAGTGGCGTTTGAAGGACCGGCCGAGTGGTTTGCGGTCGCGCTCCAGGTGGGGATTCTGCTCTACGCCTTGCACCGGACGCAGTCGGTCTGGATCGAACGGGCGGTGGTGACGCTTTGGTTGGTGGCATGGTTCTTGGCGGCGAGGGATTGGTCCTTTTCCGCAGGTCTTCACCTCGATCGGCTGGCGGGGGTGTCCTTCGTCCTCCTCCAGACAGCCACGTTATCGCGTTATCAACGCTGGGCGTCCTCGCTCGAAAAATCGCGCAAGTGGATCGTCGTCCTGGCGATCCTCGCGGGTATCCTGCTAGGCAATTCGTCAGAGGGTCTTCAGGATCACGCCTGGGGACTGCTGCTCTGGGTCGCCGTGGTCGCCTCTGTCTCCCTGCTTGCGGTGGCCCTCCGGTCTTGGGTTCCTTGTCTCGTTAGTGGAGTTGGTCTGGCCATTCTGGTTGGTCGGTTTGCGAATTTGGAGCCTCGCCAAGTCTTCGACATCCCTGGTCTCTTGACCGGATTCGCCCTTCTCGCTGCGGGTTTTGTCGCGGCGGAGTTGATCCGGCGATTCGGGAAGGCGGATTCGGAGTTGCCCGGATTCTGCCGATTCCTCGCCCTAGGATTTTCAACCCTGGTTCTGGGCCTGTTTCTTGGTTTTTGGGGGGCGCTGGAGCATCCGGAGATCGTGACCCAGATGATCACCTATGCGGCGTGGGCTGCCGTGGGTGGAGTGATCCTCGTTGCTCACAGTTGGCGGGCGGAAGATCGGATTGAATTTCGGGTGATGATTGCGTTAGGGCTGGGCATGGCGTTGGCGTTGCCGCTGGAGCAGTTTCTCTCAGCGACGACCGCACCCTATATCGATCTGGCCTTTGCCCTGGCGGGTTCCGTCGTTTTGATCGCGGCTTTCCGGACCAAAGATACCGTTCCGGTCTATACCAGCGTGGTATTGGCCTTAGTATATTTCTGGTGGATCATTGTGGCCAATCCTCACGCGGACGATCCGGTTCCCACATGGCACCTGATCGTCTTCGCTCTGGCGCAGATCGCTCTGGTTCTGCTCTGGCGATTCCGGATCGCTCATCCGGCGATTTGGGCCTCGATTCTCATCGCGATTTTGGGGTGGCTCAATGTCTGGCAAGCGCGGGTGCTCGATTCCACGCCGCCGAGCTCGACCGAGTTCCTTCATCTGGTGCTGTTCGGAACGAGTGTCCTGATCTCTGGCTTGATCATTGCGACGGCTCCCCGAGAGCGATTCGAGTTCAAACCGACCCGGCGTCTCGCGCTCTGGGCCTATCCGATTTCCACATCCGCAATCCTTTTGCCCGTCTTTGCTTGGCCGGATTCGGCGGCCTATCCCATCGCCACGGCGTTGTGGGGCGTCACCGGGAGCGCGATTTTTCTCGGGGGATTGCTGCTGCGTCGCCGCGCCTATCGGGTGGTCGGATTGGTCGGTCTGTTTCTCTGCATCATCCGGGTCTTTGTCGTCGATCTGGAAGATACGTTTTACCGGATCATCGCCTTTGCCGCAGTTGCCGTGTTGCTGCTCGTGATCGGCTACCTCTACACGCGTTTCCGCGACCTGATCGAAGAGGAAGATGGTTAGTGTAGTGACCGCTAAATAGCTGGATAAAATAGGTTGTTTTGTTGCTGGCGGAAATACCTCACTTCGTTCGCGGAATTTTGGCGAATCGCGGCCCTTTTTCGCGATTTCTGCGTTGCTCGTCGGTCACTGGCCCGCTCAGTTCCCTCCTTACGCCGGAATGCCGGTTCAACTTGAAATCACAAAAAATTTGCTCGCGAATTTTAACCATCTATTTCTCGATCACGACACTAGGACCGGTTTGCGAAGGGCACTGAGACGATGGCCGAGCCAATCGCCGCCGCTCGGGAACAGCTGCTGCGTTTTCTGGAGATTTGGCATCTTCCGCTACGAATGGATTGAAGGCGTTAGATTTTCCGGGTGGCGGCAGTGATGGTGTGAACGCTGATGTCTGATTCTGATTCCCAACCCGCCCCGGAAGACGCTCGCTATGAGATGTTCGTGAAACGGTTCGCGCATTATGAGCCGGATTTGCGGCGATTCATTGGGTCGTTGCTGCCGACCTGGAGTGATGCGGATGAGGTCTTGCAGCAGACGGCGATCGTGATTTGGCGGAAGTTTGATCAGTATGATCCGGATACGCATTTCATGAAGTGGGCGTGTGTCATCGCGCGGTTTGAGGCGCTGGCGTATCGGCGGAAGATGGCGCGGGATCGGCTGGTGTTTCGGGAGGATTTGTTGGAGCTGATGGCGGACGAAGAGGCGGAGGAGATCGATAGCCGCCGGGCGGAGCATGAGGCCCTGGAACGGTGTCTGCAGAAGATGCCGGAGAAGCAGCGCCAGTTCCTGACCCTGGCCTATACACCTGGGGTGAAGGTGAAAGAGATGGCGGAGCAGGCGGGTTCCTCCGCAGCGGCGTTTTATATGCGGCTGAAGCGGTTACGGCATCAGCTGATGCAGTGTGTGGAAACGAATCTTCAACCGATGGAGGACAACTCATGACGCCGGAACGCTTTGAGGATCTCACTGCCGAAGAGCAGGACTGGATCGACGGATATCTGGATGGGACGATCGAGCCGGAGGCGTTCGAGGCGCTCCAGGAGCGGCTGGTGGAGAGCGCGGCGCTTCGCAAGATCGTGCGGCGGTATTCCGGATTGCATCATTCTCTCCAAGTGGATCGAGAGAATTCGGAGGAGGCGACGGCGCCGTGGTTAGAGGTGGCGGAAGAGGGACGAATCGCGGAGGAACGGAAGATTCTGGCCTTTCCCAGTGTCGTGCCTCTGGCAGCTGCGGCGGCGGTGGCCTTTCTGTTGGGGCTGGTGTTGATGTATTTCTCGGGGACGGGCGACGAGGAGACTCCGCTGGTGCGAACGATTGCTTCCGAGCCGTCTGCCCGCGGGTTTGCCGTGATCGAGCACCTTTTTGAAGCGGGCTGGCCTGCGGATGCCGTCGTGCGACGCGAGGGTGAACTGCTGGGGGCGGAGGTTTTTCGGCTGGCTTCCGGGTTAGCGGAGATTCAGTTCTTTTCCGGGGCGACGATGACGGTGGAAGGACCGGCGACCATTTCTCTGAAGTCGGCTTGGGAAGCGGCTTGTCACGAGGGCAAGGTGAAGATGCTGGTGCCGCCGGCGGCGCGCGGGTTTAAGTTGCAGGCTCCCTCCACGGAAATCATCGACCTGGGGACGGAATTCGGGCTGGTGGTGCGGGACGGAAAAGGGCACGTGGAAGTCTTTGATGGCGAAATCGCGCTGCAGCAGCCCGGGAAAGCCGAGACGCTGATGACGACGGGGACGGCTTTGGCCCTGGAGGAAGACGGTTCTTACACGGAGACGCCCAGCGGTCAGATGCGGTTTCCGGACAAGAATGAATTCGGATCCCGGGCGAAGGAGCAGCTCCGGATCGATTTCGCACGATGGGTAGCGCATCGCGATCGATTGGCGAAGGACGAGCGGCTCATCGCCTACTACACGTTTGATCAAGAGGCGGATTCGCTGATTCCCAACCAAACCCTCCCACGGAACTCCGAATACGATGGTGCGGTGATTCTGGCGGAGCCGGTCGATGGACGTTGGCCAGGCTTGAAGTCGGCGCTGGAGTTTCGCCGTCCCGGGGCGCGGGTTCGGGTCAATGTCCCGGGTGAGTTTCCGGCCTTCACCTTCATGGCCTGGGTGCGGATCGATAGCCTGGACCGCTGGTACAATGCCCTCTTCATGGGGGACAGTTATGAAACCGGGGAGCCGCATTGGCAGATCCGGGAAGATGGCGCGATGATGCTTTCCGTAATGGTGGATGATACCCGCCCGAATCCTGGAAGTCCGAAGGACGCCGGTTGGCATCGCGTCTACTTTTCGCCGCCGATGTGGGATCTTTCGATGAGCGGAGAATGGCTCCATCTCGCCTCCGTTTATGATCCTGAGGAGCGCCGGGCTTGTCACTACGTCAACGGGGAGAAGATTTCTGAAGCTGTGATCGAGGATGCGTATTTCATCGATACTTTACGGATTGGGAATGGAGAGATCGGCAACTGGGGGCAACCCTTCCGGGAAGAACCGACCTTTGCGATTCGTAACCTGAACGGGCGGATGGACGAGCTGGCGATGTTTCGAGTGGGGCTGAGCGATGAGGAGATCGCCGATCTTTATCGACAGAGTCGCGCGGGCCGGGGTTGATGAGGAGGCCTCACGCGGAGACGCAGAGGTTTTTCGGCGTCTCTGTTTTTTGATCCTCTGCGGCTTTGCGGCTCTGCGTGATACTTTTTGGAACTGCCTTTCGCTCGGTGCCAAGCGCAGGAAGATTTGGCATCTTGTAGCAGCTATTTTCGCAGCTTTGCATAGCTTTGCAAATTGACTCATTACCAACAGGTTACGTGACTCGCATTTCCAGATTTTTGCACAGGTTTGCAAGGCAATGCGTGTATAAACGGCTGAAGCTGTATAAAATCTGTATAAAGGCAACCAAAGAAGGAAGGCCTTTCCTGCCGTTTACATCCACTTGATAACTGACCCGGTTTTTGCGCACCACCGCATCTCTTGTAAATTGCTTCTCGATCGCATGATCGACCGCTTCCCGCGCCGATACGCTTAGACCGGTCCGACTATAGGCTAGCTGTTCGATTTCGGATTCCTCAATCCTGGTGAGGCGTTTCTCCCAGCTCTGCCGCAGTTGCGCACCAGTAAAACCCTTGCTTTTGCCTTCGCGGGTCAAGGCTCCGAGCGCATCCTTGTCTTTATCTTCTGTTAAACCACGCTTTTTCGCTTCCTCTTCAACCACCTGGATCCGCCGAGAAAACTTCTCGATCACTTCCGGAGCGCCCCCAATAATCTCCCAATTGTTGCGCGTTCGTTTCACCGCATAACCAAGCTCCGTGACCCGCTTTGCCAGGCGAGCGTGAAAGGCAGCCTGATGCAGTGGCATATCTTGCCTCACATCACGCAGTTTGAGGGCTTTCCAGCGCTCCTCCACCGTATCATAGTTCGCGTTGAAGACGCAGGCATGGACATGCAAATGGGGATAGGGCTCCCCATCCACCGGGCGTGCCGTGAAATGGACGAATTCAGCATAGGTCAGGTTGCCCGTTCGCCTGTCTTCATACGCTCCGGCGATTCGAACACGGGTTGCTGACTGCGCCTCCATTTCAGCCATGGTCTCCGGAACCGATTCACGAAACGCCACTACCAGCCTCTCATCTCCCGTCATCGCCTGAACAAGACTCAAGCTTTTCGGCGCATGGAAGTTGAAGTCGAACATCGAAATCCGATCTGCGTCATTGCGCGGCGTAAGCTGCTCGCCCGTCAGCGGATGCAGGTTGTCACAAAGTCGTTCAAAGGCTTCTTTGTTCACGGCACTGGTTAGCCCCAGCTTCGCAGCCCCCTTGCCATACCAATTGCCGATAATCTCCTGACCTTGCGAATAGTAATCTTCACGACTCAAGCCCGCCCATAATAACTCTTCGCAGCCGCTCCACTGCTATGACTCACAACCCTGATCATCTTGCCCAAAGCTTACCACCACTCCTGAGCTTAGGCGAGTGACGCATTTTTGGCCTAAGCCTCCTGAAGCAGTCCTGTTTGGGATTTCTTCGTTTAGGCTGGATCCTCCGGTTTTGTGATGCTGTAGCCATGTTTTTCGTAGAACTGGAACAGGAAGGGAGAGGCTTCGAGATCGTATTGGGTAAGATTTCTCCCGGAGCCATCCAATTCCTTGCTTTGCGGCAAAGCGTTCCGCTTCATCAAGCAGGGCGTTCCCCGGTCCCGCCTTGCGAGCTTATGGCTAACCCATAAATCGCCGAGCAACACGTATCCATCTTCGGCAAAAATAGCCCCCGAAAACCGCGCCCCGGTTCCGCTCTGAATGGTGAATAACAGGTCACCTGGTTCGAACTCAATCTACTTCCTTCCAATCGATCCGTCAATTTGCCCGTTCTAGCGCAGATCAGCGGAGCCCGATCAAAGAGTGGAACATTTATCACTCGGGCCTCAAAACTACTGAGACTTTAAATATTGCATTGATATTTAAATAATTCTAAGTAATATAATATTATGGAAATTGCCAAAAAACCTATAAATTTGGAGATGTTATTTCCCATCGGCGAGGTGAGGGCGACTATTGCCGTATCAAGAGCTCTGCAGAAAGGTGAGGTTATAGACCTCGTAAAAAAGCACGCCAAAGGAGACTGGGGTGAGACACCCGACACTGTTCGCTGCCAAAACGAAGTATCGCTTCAGAGAAAAGTTCCTCATCCGATCATCTCTCGACATCGGCTGAAATCGAGTTTTGTCGAAATTTTGACCAATCCTGAGCGAACCGAGACCGTATTGCGGATGAGATAGAGCGTGCCTCGTGAAAAAGGTGTCCGTATAATCGTCGGACGTTGGTGTATGGCTGAGAAAAAATCCACAATCGGTGTCAGATCCAGCATGGTCAGACCGAATTTTGAGGATTCACCTGCCGCAGCTAGTGAGCGATTTCGAAAAATGGAGAGGGAAGTGAGCTGCGAGCGATTTCTGTGGAGGAGGTGAGGTGGCGGTCCGCCAATGAGGTTTCTCACGAATCCCGCAACTGCGTTCGCGTCCGCAAAACGCCAACGGGTTGGCTCGCGCTTTTGAGATAGGTCAGGTTCACCGAAGGTTCAGGATACAGGACCTTCACGTACCAGCCAAGCC
>CAYGQD010000021.1:38120-54852 GCA_964351855.1 uncultured Verrucomicrobiales bacterium | reverse complement strand
GAGGAAAGAGCCAAGCGGGCTTCGTGACTGACGAGCAACGCAGAAATTGTGGAAAAGGCGGCATTCTTCTCAAAACCCCCGCAGAGCGGCAAATTTTCAAAATCTCAAAAATTTCCGGAATGTGCAATCGGTGGGACGGCCTACACTAGTGGCTGCGTCCTATTCGTCGTCCTTGTCCAAGTATTCGAGTTCTTTGCGCATGACGCGACCGACCCGGTGCTTTGCCAAGTACACTTGGGCGCTGGTGACTCCCAGCTCCTTGCGAACTTCATCGACATCCCAGCCCTTCACCACATAGCAGTAAAAAATCTGGTATTGCTGAGGTGAGACTTTCGCCTTCGTCCGCTTGAGAGCCATATCAGTCAGATTGCCCTTCCATTCGCGCTCCCAAATCTGATCAAACCCAAAATTAGAGTTGTCCGGAATCATATCCATCGTCGCCGTATTGCGATCATCGTAGGCGTCTTTCGGCCTCCCTTGATAAACCTCCTGCTGCTTGCGGGTCCGGAATTGATCCGCAATCCTCCAACGCGTCTGATTCATCAGCCAAGCTTTGAACGAACCGCCATCACGAGTAAAATTCTTTTTCTTCATGTTCTTGGCAACACGAATGAAGGTCTCTTGAACCACCTCATTGGCCTCGGTTTCGCTCAACCCTGCTTTGCAAGCCACTTTGAAAACAAAGCTGGAGTAGGTCCGGAAAAACTCGTCCCAACTGGCTTGGTCATCCCAGTCTTTGAGTTTTTGAATGAGAGTTTTTCGAGTCGCCGGGTAGTTAAAACCACTTTTGGTTTTCTTCGGATCATCCGTGCCACCTTCCTGGTCATCAGCCTTTTCTGCTTCGCCTTCGGGTGGAGTATCGGCTTCTGGTTCTTTCTCGCTCAAAATGGGGTTCGCGGGGTTTCAGTTCTTGAAGATCTTGATGGAAGACCGTTCAAGAGTCACTAACTCTTTGCTTTCAGTCTAATGGACTTCGATTCGACTCGCAGCCTATTTTTCGCGCTCATTGGGGGATCATCAACTTTTCGGTGGCTCAGAGCTTGGAATTTGAGCAATTCCGCCTGAAACTCGATTCATGACCAAAGTCGTAGTCCTCATGGGGGTTTCCGGTTCCGGTAAAAGTACGGTTGGCGAAATTCTCGCCCAGTTGACCGGCGGAAAATACGTTGACGGTGACGATTTTCATCCCGCGGAGAACGTCGAGAAGATGCGAAATGGTGTTCCGCTGAGTGATGAAGACCGAAGCGCTTGGTTCGACGCTCTCAGCATCCTCATCACAGAGCAAGCGGCCGCGAATCAGTGGACCTTTATCGCCTGCTCGGCCCTCCGAAGAAAGTATCGCGACCGCCTGCGGCACGCATCCCCAAAGGTCGGTTTCGTCATGCTGGAGGGCTCATTTGAACTAATCAATCGCCGAATGCAATCGCGGGAAAACCATTACATGCCCGCCAGTCTCTTAGAGAGCCAGTTCGAAGCCTTGGAAACGCCAACGGAAGCTGAGCAGATTCCAATCGTGAGCATCGATCAATGCCCCGAGGCGATTGCGAAAGAAATTGCAGGCCGACTCAATCTATCGATTCCAGAGAGCCTGTGCTGACATAGGCCGTGGTGCCATCTTCCGCCTCAACGAGCCAATAGCTCCCTGCGTCCTCAACCAGTTGGACTCTGGTTCCCGAGTCGAAAACTCCATCCGGTGGCCGAGCTTGTTGAGGACCGCCCGTGTAATACTGGGCCGGGAACTTCACAATGTGGGTGAACTTGCTCGATTCATTGGCGCGTTCTTCCTTGCAGCCAACGGCCAATCCCGAAATCGCAACAAGAACCGCCAATACCAATGATTTCATGGCTTCATACTAGCGGAAACGCCGACGAATTCCAAGTCCGTACCCATTTCGGTTTTGCTTCCCCAGTGAATCCACCGTAGAACGAGCGGAATGACTTCCGACGAGAAAAAGCGCCGGCAAAATCGCCGATACGGAAAAATTGCGGCGCTCGTCATGCGCATTGTCACTTCAACGATGCGAATGAAGGTCATTGATCACTGTGGATTTCTCACGGAACGGCCAAAGCACAGCCTGATTCATGCTCTTTGGCACAATGCGATCTTTTCATGGCCCTCGGTTTATCGCAGGAACTGGGATTATCGCAGCGGAGCAGCCCTCACCAGCGCAAGCAAAGATGGGGAAGTTGTTGCGGGAGCGTTGAAGAGTTTTGGCATTTCGCCCGTTCGAGGTTCCAACTCACGTCGGGGAGTCACTGCGATTATTGAACTCAAAAAGTGGCTGAAGAATGGCTACGATATAGCCATCACCCCTGACGGGCCCAGAGGCCCCAAACAGGTCTTGCAGCCCGGTATTATCCTCCTAGCCCAAAAGACCAAGGCCCCCATTTTGGTTTTGCGATTCGTCTACCACAACTGCTGGCGACTCAACACCTGGGATCAATTTCAAATCCCGAAACCCTTTTCCAGGGTCGACGTTCACATCGGTCCCTACATCGAGATCCCTGAACAATTAACTGAGGAAGCATTCGAAGAAGCACGCCTCAAGGTCGAACAAGCCATGTCCGGCTAACTGGACAACCAGGGACTGAGTTCCTTCTTGGCATCATCCGTCGCTTCAATCCAGAACCGGCGAGCTGCCAGCAACACCGTCTCAGTCCCATCCGGAGAGTGAACCCGCAATCGCAAGGGTGAATGACCGCGATGACGCTCGGCAATCGCTTTGATCCGCTTCAGGTCGGCCGTGCCATCGATCTTTGCATCGATGACCAGCTCCAAGGGCTCGATCGGGACTTGAATCGTCTCTTT
This sequence comes from uncultured Verrucomicrobiales bacterium, assembly GCA_964351855.1. GTDB lineage: Bacteria > Verrucomicrobiota > Verrucomicrobiia > Verrucomicrobiales > DEV007 > JBCDHN01. The sequence goes on along the minus strand of CAYGQD010000021.1, from coordinate 52,043 downwards.
CTCAAACTCCGCCGGATCAAAGGGAATCGGCTCCAAGAGCGAAAACTCCTGAGCGTTCAGGCGGCGAACTTCATTGCGTCGGTCGAACTCAATAATTCCTTTGATCGCGACGACGTTCCCTTTTTGTAAAAGGTCGCTGCACACCGTGTAGGTGTCGTTCCATACCGGAATTTCAACACTTGCAGTGAAGTCTTCTACCATGAGAATCGCGAAGGGTTTTCCATCCCGCTTTGCATACTTCACCGCAGCTTCCGTAATCAGACCGGCGAATCGAACGGGCGATTTGCTCTCGGGAAGCTGAGTAATTTGGTTGAACCGCTTGAACTTTCCAACTTTGAACGATTTTCGATATAAATCGAGAGGATGCCCTGTTACATAGAATCCGAGGAGATCCTTCTCCGCGATCAATCGCTCGTCCTGAGGCCACTCCTCAATTTCTTCAGATGACGCGGATGGCGAAGGAGCCGCTTCGATCATTTCGTCCAGACCAAACAAAGAACCTTGTCCTGATCGCAGATCTTTCTGCGTCGCCGCCGCGGAGGCCACCACTTGATCCAACCGGTTGAACATGACCGCACGTTTTTCGCCGGTGAAGTCAAATGCGCCACAGCGGATAAGACTCTCCAGAATCTTCTTGTTCACCGCTTTGGAATCCAGCCGATTACTGAAGTCTTCCACGTTCTTGAAGTCTCCATTTCCTTCGCGCTCCTTCACGGCCAAGGCCATGGCGGCCTCACCCACATTCTTGATCCCCGCCATTCCAAACCGAATCGCTCGCTTCGGCTGCCCCCACTCGTCGATCCCGGGTTCCGGAGCGAATTTCAGGCGGCTCTTGTTCGCGTGCGGAGGCAGAATTTCAATTCCCATCTTCTGACATTCCGCCACGAAGACCGATATTTTCTCGGTATTGTTGACCTCGTTCGAAAGCAATCCGGACATAAATTCGACCGGATAATTGGCCTTTAGATAGGCGGTTTGGTAACTTACCAATCCATAAGCAGCCGAGTGCGATTTGTTAAATCCGTATTTGGCGAATTCCTGAAGAATATCGAAAATCTGGTTGGCCAGCTTTGGCTCAATATCGTTCACGGCCTTCGCGCCTTCGACGAATTTGACCCGCTCCTTCTCCATGATCTCGACCTTCTTCTTACCCATCGCACGGCGAAGCAAGTCAGCCTGACCCAGGCTATATCCCGCCAGGACGTTCGCGCAGCGCTGAACTTGCTCCTGGTAGATGAGAATTCCGTAAGTCTCTTTGGCAATCTCCTCAAACAAAGGATGAGGATAGTCGACCTGCTCCTTCCCTTTCTTCCGTGCAATATAACTGGGAATAAAGTCCATCGGACCTGGCCGATAGAGCGCGATCAACGCGATAATATCATCAATCGAGCTGACATCGAATTGCTTACACAAATTCACCATGCCACCAGATTCCAACTGGAATACGCCACAGGTTTCGCCGCGATTGAGAAGATCGAAGGTCGCTTGATTATCGAGAGGGATCGTCGCAATATCAAAATCCGGGGTATGAACATGGATCAGATCGACGGCATCTTTGATCACCGTCAAGTTCTTCAAGCCAAGGAAGTCCATCTTTAACATCCCCAAATCGGTCAGGGGACTCATCGCATATTGGGTCGTGATCTCTCCTTCTTTGGCGCGTGTGAGTGCTAACAACTCCGTCAAATCTCGATCACCGATCACGACTCCGGCGGCGTGTACACCCGTGCCTCGCGTCAGTCCTTCCAGCGCCATCGCGTATTCCCAAACTTCTTTGGTTTTGGCTTCCGTTTCCAGCGCCGCCTTGAGTTCCGGATTCTTCTGCTGCGCCTCGGCCAAGTTAATATTGAGCTCAGCCGGGATCATCTTCGCCAAACGATCAGATTCGGTGAAGCTCCAGCCCATCACCCGACCGACGTCACGCACCACGCTCTTCGCACCCAACGTGCCGTAGGTGATAATGTGAGAGACGCAGCGCTCTCCGTATTTCTTGCGGACATAGTCAATTACCTCATGGCGTCGGGTCGGACAAAAATCGACATCGACATCCGGCGGAGAAACCCGTTCGGGATTGAGGAAACGTTCGAAAATCAGCCCAAAACGGATAGGACATATATCGGTAATCTCCAATGCGTAAGCGACGAGGCTCCCTGCCGCAGAACCACGACCGGGACCAACCGGAATCCCGTTATCTTTCGCCCACTTGATGAAGTCCCAAACGATGAGGAAGTAGGAGACAAATCCCATCTTTTCCATAATTCCGATTTCGTAGTCCAGACGTCCCTGCAGTTCGCTATTGATGTTTTCTTCGCGGTAGCGATTGATCAATCCTTCCTGACAGATCCGCCGAAAAAACTCTTCCGCCGGGCTTCCGTCCGGAGCATCGAACTTCGGATACTTCTCGATACTCGTCGCGTCCAACGTGATCTCCAGATCGCACATATCCGCGATCAAACGGGAATTGGTTACAGCTTCCGGATGATCGGGAAACAGCGCTCGCATCTCCGCTTCGCTTTTGAAGTAGACATCCTCGCTGTAGACCATCCGGTTTTGATCCATCTCCAATCGGTTCGTTCCGATACAGATCAAAATATCATGCGCCTTGTGATCCGCCTTGTTGAGGAAATGGCAGTCGTTGGCAGCGACCAACTTCAGACCAAACTCCTCGGAAAATTTGATCAATTGCTCGCGACACTTCGCTTGCTCCGGCATTCCATGATTGTGGATCTCCAGGAAAAATCGGTCTTTCCCAAAGATATCGATAAAGGACTGCACGCTCTCTCTCGCTTCATCGATCCTATCCTCCTGGATAAACTGATTGATCTCTCCGGTAATACATCCGCTCAACACAATGAGACCCTCCGAATACTTCGCGAGCGTCTCCTTATCGACCCTCGGCTTGTAGTAAAAGCCTTCCAAGTGGGCGGTTGAAACCAGCTTGGAGAGGTTCTCGAACCCCTTCTCATTCTGGGCCAAAACGGTAAGGTGAGAGTTCTTTCGCTGCCCCACCTTTTTGGTTTTCTGGGTCATCGGAACGCCGGGAGGCGTCAGATAGATCTCACAGCCGATAATCGGTTTGATCCCGTTTTTCTTGGCTTGCTGATAAAACTCAATCGCGCCATAGAGGTTCCCGTGATCGGTCATGGCCACCGCTGGCATCCGAAACTCCTTCGCTCTCGCCATCAAATCTTTGATCCGGATCGCCCCATCGAGGAGCGAATACTCGGTATGAAGATGCAAATGGACAAACTGAGCGTCGAGTTCAGGTTCCTGTTCTTCTTCCGGCTGAGGGGATTTGTCGGCCATAACAAAGTCATAAAATGGGACCGCAGTTCGCGCCACTAAAACATTTAATCATCCCGAACTTTTCAACCGTGAGACAAACTGGCACAGCGCTTGGACCAAGCTCGAAATCCGGCTTATGCTCTCAAATGATCGCACTTGAAATTCGGTTCAACTGGCAAATTTGCGGTTCGTCGGGCCCTTTTCCACGATGACACCGCGCGCGAAGTTCCTTTGGTCAATCTGGCCGTGTTTGGCGGTTGCGATCGGATTGTGGGTGTTTGGGAACGCTTGGTGCGCCATTCTCCTCTACCACGCCCCGATTATCCTTGGGTTGGTCCTTCATCGGAGCACCATCAGGGAACTCTACCGGGGATTCCGCTGGTTGCCGACACTGGCGGGCATCGGAATCGGTTTGGCGACGATTCCGACCGTTATTGTCTGCTTGCCTTGGCTGGTTGGAATGGAGGTTGGCGAAGTGGGCTCCCTTCTACATGAGAAACTGGCGAGAACGGGGCTTTCCGCCCCCTGGTTCTTTGTGTTTTTCGCCTATTTTGTCCTGATTCACCCGATCCTGGAGGAATTGGGTTGGCGAAGTACCTTGGGATCAGATTCTCGCAAGATTCATGTTCTGGACGTTGCCTTCGCCTCCTATCATCTCCTGGTTTTACCTTACTTTTTTCCGGGCGCTTGGCCTCTCTTCGCCGTTTCGCTGTTGGCGCTGACCGGTTCGGCATGGCTTTGGCGACAAATGCGCCGCGAGTTCGGTGGACTGATTTCGGTCGTGATATTTCATGCTGCGGCCGATGCTGGAATCCTGATCGCCGTTTGGTGGCTCGCGTTTGTGGCAATTTGAACGTGTTTCCGGCAAAATGACCCGCTATCTCCGCGAACGAACTCTTTTTGGCCCGTTGATTCCAACTCCAGCCTCGCCTCAACTCGGCTTTGTCGTGGTGATTCCGGCGAAAGATGAGGCGAATTTGGAACTCGCGCTTCAATCGCTTCGGGAATGCGATTCCCCGAAAGCGGATGTCGAAGTCATCGTGGTGATGAACACGAGCGAAGCGGATGATGCCACCGTAGTTGCGGAGAATAAGGCGATCTATGACCAAGCGAGGACTTGGGCTGACCGTTCTTCCACGGCTTCCCGACGCTTTCATCTTCTCCATTTCCCGCAGTTGCCGAAGAAACATGCGGGAGTTGGTTTGGCTCGAAAAATCGGGTTGGATGAGGGCTGTCGCCGGCTGGTTGAAGCGGAGAATCCAACTGGGATTTTGGCCTGTTTCGATGCCGACAGTCGCTGCGACTCCAACTATCTGACGGCCCTTGAATCTCATTTCGAAGCTGATCCAACTTCCCAAGCCTGTAGCATCTACTTCGAGCATCCGACCGAAGGACGCGAATTTGATGCTGACGTTTACGAAGCGATCATCGCCTACGAACTCCACCTCCGTTATTTCATCCGAGCCCAACGCTACGCAGGCTTTCCCCATGCCGTCCAGACGATCGGATCCTCCATGGCAGTACGCTGCGACGCTTACCAGGCGCAGAACGGCATGAACCGGCGAAAGGCCGGAGAAGACTTCTACTTTCTCCATAAATTCACCCCGCTCGGCCACGTCACTGAGCTGAAAACGACGCGAGTGATCCCCTCTCCCCGCCCCTCTCACCGAGTTCCTTTTGGGACCGGTAAGGCAATCGGTGAACTTCTTGAAACAGGGGAAGCCCTCCGAACCTATGACCCACGCAGTTTTCAAGACCTCAGAACCTTGTTTCGATCGGTCGATGAGCTTTATGGGCTTCAGGAACCGGATTTTGTCCCGTTGGTGGCGAAACTTCCTGAAAGCGTTCGTTCTTTCCTCGCTACACTTCCGGCATGGGAACGCATGAGAGAGATTCAGAGCAATGTCACCACTCCGGAAGGGTTCCGAATCCGCTTTTTCCGATGGTTCGACGCCTTTTTGATCATGAAGTTTCTCCACCACTCCCGGGATCATTTCTATCCAGACTGCGAGATCGGACCTGCCGCCACTTGGCTACTGGAACAGGAGAACCTTCGTCCCGCGCCAGACCAAAGCCTTCGCGAACTCCTCAATCGATTCCGAGAAGCGGACCGAGCCGCCTAAACGTTACGCGCCGTTTCGGACTTCTTTCACCGCCTTGCAGATGCGATTTACCGCCTCTGTCACTTCCTCTCGCGTCGAAAAAATGGAGAGCGAAAGCCGGAGACTGCTCCAAGCCCGTTCATCGCTGAACCCCATCGCCTTTTGAACGTGACTGGGCTGCGCTTTTCCGGTCATGCAGGCGCTTCCTGCGGAGCAAAGCACGCCCGCCTCGTCCAGCCTCGGGAGGAGATCGGCGGCCCGGCATCCATCGAAGGAAACATGAGCTACATTCCCGGTGCGGTGTTCGCGCGAACCATTGAACTGAACGCCATCGAGACCATCTGCTAATCCAGCCTCCAATTCGTCGCGCAACGCAGTCATCTCCGCGTGTTGGTCGCGATCGAGTAAGCTTTTCATGAGTTCGGCCGCTTTTCCCAACCCGACCACATACGGCACATTCTCGGTGCCGCTTCGCCGCCCGGCTTCCTGGCCACCACCGCGAATCATCGGCTCAAAGGGAGCATTGCGGCGGATAAAAAGTGCACCAACGCCTTTGGGAGCGTGGAATTTGTGACCGCTGATCGAAAGAAAATCGACCGGAACCTGATCTACCCGAACGGAAACCTTCCCAACCGCCTGAATCGCATCGGTATGAACGTGCCAACCCGCAGCCTTCGCCATCTCACACGCTTCGGCAATCGGTTGGACCACGCCAGACTCATTATTCGCCCACATCACCGAGCAAAAACCGGCTCGGGTAGAATCCAACGCCGCTAAAAACGGATCCAGCCGCAGTCGCCCCTCTTCGTCCGTTCCAATTTTTTCCACCTCGAATCCCACCGCCGCCATCGCTTCCAGCGGTCGCAGAACGGCGCTATGCTCGATTTCGCTGGTCACCACTTTGGAGTTCTTTCTCCCGATGGTGCGAGCCAATGACTTGATCGCCATGTTGTTCGATTCCGTTCCGCAACCGGTGAAGACGACTTCTTCAGGCTCTGCCCCAATCAACGCTGCCACCTGTTCCCGCGCCGTTGCGATCGCCTCTTTGACCGCTTTTCCCGCTCGGTAGCCGCTTGACGGATTGAACCAATTTCCCGTCAAGAAGGGCATCATCGCCTCAACAACTTCGGGATGAACCTGAGAAGTCGCGTTGGAATCCAAATAAATGGGGGAATTCATTGCCAACAACCTGCCACGATATGGAGACCCACCAACAAAAAAAGCCCCGCTGCCAAATGAATGGCAACGGGACTTAGAAATTACAAAATGATAGCAAGATCAGCTATCGGCACCATCTTTCGCCCAGGTCTGGACGACATAGCGGGCAGCCTTAGCTCCCAAGCTTTCTACAGCCTGTTCTTTGGTGATCTCAGCGGAACCATCGGTGACCACAGTCACTTTCTGAGTCCCAGCTTCATCGCCTCTTTCAATGTTAACAGACTTAACGCCTGCGAGAGAGCTGAACGCCGAACTGACGTCCTTTTTGCAGCCCCCTCAAGTTACGCCGGTCATGCCGGCAATGTAAGCGACTTCTTCTGCAACCGCCGAGGAGGCGAATGCGAAGGCCAACATTCCAATTGTTGCCAATACTGTTTTCATCAGAGTTAGTTAGTTTATTGTAGTAGACCCGTCAACAGGAGTCGAAGAATCTACGTCTAGAGACGGCGGTTTGGCAGAATTCCTTTCAAAGAATTTACCGATTGCGGCCCGGCCAGATTCGCGAATGATCTGCGCTGTATGCCAGATCCCCTCCCAGGTCAGCGTTGGACCAGCCAAACGGAGCCCGAAATGGGGCTCGGAACCGTGATCGAACGCGAAGGTCGCCGTGTCACACTGAGTTTTCCCGCCGTGGAAGAGCGCCGAACCTACGTCGCCGCTTCTGCCCCCTTGCAACGCGCCAAATTTCAGGTCGGCGAGGATATCGAGACCGAAGACGGAAGGCATTTTACGGTCGAATCCGTGATTGAGCACGAAGGATTGCTCATTTATCACGCTGAAGGCACGGATATCCCGGAAGGAGAAATCGCGGCGCGTTCTGCTGCTGGCGGACTCCTCGGGCGACTTTTTTCGACCATCATGTTCGATGAACCGGCCGATTTTGATCTTCGCTACCAAACACTGAGATTGCGAGCGGAGTATCGGAAATTGCCCGTTCGCGGTTTGATCGGTGGCCGGGTCGAACTCATTCCTCACCAGCAATACATCGCTCACGAAGTGGTTTCTCGCCGGGTTCCCAGGGTTTTATTGGCGGATGAAGCCGGTCTGGGGAAGACCATCGAAGCTGGCTTGATTCTTCACCGCCTCTTGCTCAGCGGGCGGGCCAACCGAGTGATCGTTGTCGTTCCGGTATCCCTCGCGCACCAATGGTTTGTCGAACTTTTGAGGCGGTTCAATCTCGCGTTCACGTTGATCGACCAAAGCTATTGCGAAGCGGTGGAATTGCATGACGCGGAAAGCAATCCGTTTACCGGAGTCCAGCTCGTGCTCACCAGCATCGAGTTTTTGACGGAGGTCACGCCCGAAAGTGCGGCGATTCCGGGGAAGAATCGCCTGGCCCAGGCGGCGGAAGCCAGTTGGGACGTTTTGGTGGTGGATGAAGCGCACCACCTGGCCTGGGAACCGGGCAATCCCAGTCCGGAGTATGCGGCCGTTGAAAAAATCGCTTCGAAAACTCCGGGTTTACTGCTTCTCACCGCGACGCCGCGTCAGGTTGGTGAAATGGGTCACTTTGCCCGCTTGCGCCTCCTCGATCCGGTTCGTCACCATGATTTCGAAAGGCACCAAGCCGAAATCGCCGCACTTCCGGATGTGGCCAAAGCCGCCGCAAAGCTGGCCGACGGAAAAAACCTCACCAATGCCGAGTGGAAGACGTTTGGCGGGGAAGTGAAGCGGATCGACGAAAACGACGAACAGCAGCGGAACGAATTGATCCAGGAACTGATCGACCGGCATGGAATTGGGAGAGTCATGTTCCGCAACGTCCGGGCCGCCTTGGAAGGTAGCTTCCCCGAAAGGATTCTCTTGCCCGCGCCACTGGACATCCATTATCAGGAGGTTCGAACCGCGATGCATGAGGAATTCCTGGCCGATGCCGCCTTCGGGAAAGCTCCGGAATACGAGTTGTTCGATGATCCACGACTCAGTTGGCTTCTCAACCTTTTAACAGAGCTGGAGGACGACAAACTGCTCCTCATCAGTTCCAGCCGCGAAAAAGCGGAATCGATCCATGAAGCGCTTCGAGCGAGTCAGATCCGGGTCGGCGTCTTTCACGAAGGCTTGGAAATGATTGAGCGCGATCGCGAGGCGGCGCGGTTCGCGGAACCTGACGGCTGCCAGATTTTGGTTTGTTCGGAAATTGGCAGTGAAGGACGGAACTTCCAGTTTGCCCAGCATCTCGCCCTTTGGGATCTCCCCTTGAATCCAGCGATCTTGGAACAACGGATTGGCCGGTTGGACCGGATCGGGCAGTCCGGGAACGTCAATATTCATGTGCCCTACGGCATCGGTACCGGTCAGGAAGTCATTTTCCGCTGGCTCCACGAGGGGATTGACGCCTTTGAAGCCCCGAGCGAAGGCGGGGACATCTTCCTGGAAAAATTCGCCGCCAGGGTGCGCGACCTTGGCAAGCAATACGGGACGGACGGCGCGAAGAAATGGGAGAAAGAGCTCAACACGCTGATCAAGGAAACGCAGCGCTACGCCAAAGAGGTCAATCTGATGCTCGATGAAGGCCGCGACTATCTACTGGAACTGGCGTCCTATCGACCGGAATTGGCCCGGGAGATCGTAGCCGGAATTGCCGCCGTCGATGCCGATTCCGAGCTGGAAGAATACACGCTGGATCTCTTCGAGGCGCTGGGTTGGGATGTCGAGCGGCTCGAAGAAGGAGCGTATGTGCTCGATCCCGAGGGTCAGGAAACAGCGGCTCTCCCCGGCTTCCGCTTCGAGGGAACCTCCATTACCTTTCAACGTGCCCGTGCCCTCCAGCGAGAGGATTGGCAATTCATCAGTTGGGATCATCCGGCGGTTCGGGAAGCGATGGAACACATCGTTCGAGGAGAGCGCGGAACTATCAGCCTCGGCAACACCAAGGTTCTCAATCATGGCACGAAGTGGGTCGTCGAATGCGTTTTTGTTTTAGAGCCCCAGGCTCCTCCGGCGCTTCACGCCGACCGATTTCTTCCTCCGACCCCGATTCGACTGGTCGTCCGCGACGATACCACGGACCGGACGAGCGAATATCCGGTCGAGATGTTGGCCGGGGACGTCTGGCCCAAAAAGCGCCGTCCAGAAGTCCCCGACGGCCTTCCCGAAGCCCTCAGCGCGGCTTCCGACTTGGCCGAACGCCGCGCAGCCGCCATTATTGATCATTCGCTTTCCCGCGCCAAAAAACTCTACACAGCGGAACTGAAACGGCTGCGCCAGCTCGTCGAACGGAACCCACTCGTCACCGAACACGAACTCACCCTTCTCACCACCGAAGCCAAGCAAGTGATTGAAGCCCTGCGCGTTTCCCAACCTCGCTTGGACTCGGTCCGAGTCGTTCTCGGGTTGGTTTAATCGGCCATCCAATCACTTCATCTGATTCTCATACCAAACCACGTTCTGGCTCGCTTGACCGGCAACCAGGAGGTCCAGGTCGCCGTCGCCGTCGAGATCGACTGACCGGATGTCGTAGGCGGCTTGGTTGTCGTCGATGTCGTGGGACGTGAAGTTTCCTTTCCCATCGTTCTCGAACCACACCGTCCGGAAATCATCCTTGGCCGTGGTCGCCGCATCGATGTCCCCATCTCCGTCCAGGTCATTCAGGGTGAGGCAATGGGCTCCACTGAGGAGGTTGTCGATGCGATGGAGCTTAAATTTTTTGCCACCCTGGTTTTCGAACCAAAGAATCCCGGCATCGTGGCCACGGGTGGCGAAGACGTCCAAGTCTCCGTCACCATCCAGGTCCGCAGGCATGGCGCAGGTCGCGGCGGTCTCTTCGATGGCGAGAACGTGTTTTTTCCAGGGCGCGTCGCCAGTGTTCTCCCACCAAGCGAACCAGTTTCCGTTGAGGAAGGGTTTTCCTTTGGCTCCGGCAGTGATGTCGTTATCGCCATCGCCATCCAAATCCCCGATACCCATGTAATGGCTGCCTCCACCGGCATCGCCCTTTGCGAAAATGTGGCGTTTCCATTCCGCATCGACGTCGCTGGGGGTCTCATACCACATGATTGAATCCCCGACCGGGCTGTCCGGATTAAACTCGTTGGCGATCAGGTCCATCTTTCCGTCCTGATTCACGTCCGCCTCCAAGACGCAGTGGGTTCCGGTGATGTCCTTGTCGATCGCGCGATAAAGCCAGTCCCCTTTCTCAGCGTTCGCACCTCCGGGATTTTCCAGCCAGTAAATGTGCCGATCTCCACCGATGTAGTCGGGGTCGCCGTCACCATCGACGTCCAAGTTCGTCCCGTGAATCCCGCCGTTGCCTCTGTGGATGACGACGTGCCGCCAATCGGGAGCGAGGAGGAGATGATTCTTGCCCGCCGCGCTGAAGGCGACGTCCATCTTCCCGTCGCCGTTAAAATCTGCTGCGTTGGCGGACGGTGAACTGGCACCTTTCCAGAGTTCGTGTTTTTTCCAGCCTCCGGCGAGTTTCGGCTTCTCGCCGAGCGTCGATTGGTTCCAGTAGATTTTGACGTTCTTGGTATCCCGACCGGCCGCGATGATATCGAGCTTTCCGTCTGCGTTCAAATCGGCCACTTTCAAGTCTTCCGTTGCCATCTCGTTCTGATCAATCCAATGGGTGGACCAAGAATCGTCCGAAGCGTTCCAGGTGTAGAGTTTGATCCCGACGTTCCCTTCAGAGTTGGGCTTTCTCCAACCTGCGACGATTTGCTCGCGATCGAGTCCAAGTAAGTCGGCCGTCGCCAAGGCGTGACCTTGAACCAGGGAATTATCGATCACGGTTCGCTTCCAAACCGGTTTATGGATCGGCGCAGTCTCTTTCTCGACCGTGTAGATCACCACCTCATTCCCGTGAATCGGCTCAATCGCCGCAAAATGCGTCAAATAGCTGCCCCGAAAGGTGTAATCCGGCCCGTAGCGCACCTCTCCCGCCCCCGCGCCTCCACTGAACTTGTTCGGATCCGCAGCAGCATCGCTCTCCGTTGCGAAATCCGCAGCTTTCACCGTCAAGTCGGTCTCGCCTCTTCGATTCACCGAAAGAATCCCCTCACTTCCGCCGATGATCATTTCCTCGCCACCGCGCGCGCTGAGGGCGACGTCGAAATTGTGGGTTTGGTGGAGTTCATCGTTCAAGACGCGGATTTTCCAGTTCTCCGCTTTGCTCGGATCTTTGGGTAATTCGTAGGCCATGATTCGGACGCCGTTTGCGCCATCCCCTTTCACGTTCCCCCGACCGTGAAGCGGCAGCATCACTAATTCCCAACGGTTCTTTTCGCTCCGGCGCCAATGCATGCGATGAACGGTTGGCTCGTGAGGAAGCTTCACGGCGGTCCAGCGCTTCGTGCGATCTTTCGGCGCAATCAAATAATCGACCGAGCCAGAGTTCGTCTCGCTATTGGTCTCACCCGGATTCCAATTCGCCCCGACCGCCACCTCACACTTTCCATCCCCATCCAGGTCTCGCGCTGCGATGCAGACATTATCTCGCAAGGTCAGGTTGCGAATCATGACGTGTTTCTCCCATGTGGGATTTTGATACCAGACAAATTCCCGCTTGTCGGCCAACAGGATATCGTCCTTTCCGTCCCCATCGACATCGGCAATCGCCAGCCCATAGCCAATTTCGATTTCGGCATCAATGGTTTCCGCTTCAAACTTGGGTTCGACGGCAACGAGGGGAAGGACGGCAGCGAGGAAAAAGAGGGAGGTCAGGGTTTTCACATCGCCACGAAGAACTACTCTGACGGGGTCCGCAAGAAACATGTCGCGAGATTGCACGAAAGCTTTCCTGCCTTCGATTGAATTGATCTGCTGGACTCCCGGTAGAGAAAGCTTCAGGATTGCGACATGCGAACCCGTTTCTTGATTTCCGGAGCCGGTCTGTTTTTCTGGGCCACCCTCTTCAACGCTTCCGCTGCCGACTGGCCGCAATGGCGCTACGACTCCGGGAGAACCGGATCCTCGCCTCAAGCCATCGACCTCGATCGCTTGCAACTTCAGTGGACCCGAGAGCTTCCCCCTTTGCAGCCGGCATTCCGCGATGTCCGCCTTCAATTTGATCGCGGCTACGAACCAATCGTGCTTGGGAAAACGCTCTTCGTGGCTTCTTCACGGGACGACAGCCTGTTGGCCCTCGACACGGAAACCGGTGAAGAGCGTTGGCGATTCTTCACCGGCGGACCGATTCGCTTTGCCCCTGTCGCCTCGGAAAATCGCGTTTGGTTCGGCTCAGATGACGGACACTTCTATTGCCTGAACGCGGAGGACGGCACCGTGATCTGGAACTTTCAGGCCGTTCCCTCGGATCGACTCCTCCTCGGCAATCGCCGTCTCATCTCGACCTGGCCAATCCGAGGCGGCCCGGTCTTGCATGAAGACCGGGTCTATTTCGCCGCCGGAGTCTGGTCGTTCGAAGGCGTTTTCGTCTATGCGCTCGATGCCAAAACCGGCGAGGTCGTTTGGCGCAATGATGAGTGCGGCTACCTCTACGGCGTTCATCCTCACAATGCCGAAGCCTACGGCGGCTTGGCTCCCCAGGGCTATCTCCTGGTGAATGACGAAGAATTGATCGTTCCGAGCAGTTCCGCTTACCCAGCCCGGTTCGACCTGGAAACGGGCGAACTTCTCGAATTCCAACTCCCTGCCGCTGGTCGTAAGCCGGGAGGCTGGTTTGTCTCCACCGGAGGCGAGCCGGGAACCTCGAAGCTAGGTTTGCTTCCCGGAACCGAGGTTGCCCGAAAGCGGGAGCTGCTCTTCGAGCGCACCGTCAATCAGAAACGCCACGAAGACAACCTGCGCGAAGAAGGCAAGGCCGGGATTCGCACCGCGATCTTTGCCAGCGGCGAACGGGTCTCTTTCGAAACGCCGATTCTGGACCTGCCGAGCAAACCCCACACGATGCTCCTCGCCGATGAAAAGCTCTTCGTCGTGACCGAACGTGGCGCAATCCATTGCTTTGGTGTTCAAGGAGACGCGTCTGGCTCCCCGCAGACTCACTCGCCATCCTTCAGAGAACCTTGGCAAGATGATTCCCGGGCGAACTCCCTTCTCGACCTGACGAAGGCCGATCACGGTCTTGCTTTGCTTCTCGGGGCCCCGTCGATCGAGACGCTTGAGACGCTCGTCTCCCAGTCCCACCTGAACCTGGTCGTAATCGAGTCTTCCCCGGAATTGGTCGAATCGACCCGCCTTGCCTTGAGCGAAAGCGATCTCTATGGGCATCGCATCGCCGTTCGCAACGCCGAACCGTTGACCTGCAATCTCCCGCCTTACCTTGCCGATCTCATCATCGCCCGCGATCCCGTCTCCGCCGAGAAACTTCCTCGCCTCTCTAACTCCGTTCGTCCCTTCGGAGGAAAACTCATCGCTC
>CAYGQD010000021.1:0-38110 GCA_964351855.1 uncultured Verrucomicrobiales bacterium | reverse complement strand
GGTTCGGCGTTGAAACCCGAGACAACTTCGCCATCTGGACCCGCGCTTCACTCCCCGGTAGCACAAATTACACCGGCGACTGGAACCAGAGTGCTGATGAACTGGTTCGCGCCCCTGTCGGCGTGCTTTGGTTCGATGACACCCTCGGCCACTTCAAGCGTTCCCCTCAGCCCAAATTCATCGACGGCGTGATGATTTCGATCGATAAAACCTGGACCGACGCCTCGACCCGAACCGGAAAGGTCGATTACCGTCTCCAACCCGCCACCTTCTCGGACGTCTACACCGGGCGTGTCTTGACCAAAGAGGAAGTTCCGATTCTGCGTCAGTCCTTCGCCGACATCGATCTGGAAACGGTCCAGCCGTCCCAATATCGCCCGCCCCACCAGAAAGACGATTGGAAACCGGGGCAGCCCAAACCCGGCGTTCGCCAAAACCCGCTCACCGGCGAGCAAGAGCCCCGCGTCTTTCCCAAAAGCTATGGCTGCGACGGCGGGTTCGACTACGGCCACCTCTACACGATGCGATCCGGAACTGCCGCGTTTTATGACAAGCGAACCGAAAGCGGCACCATCAACCTGAGCGGCCCGCGCTCCGGTTGCACCAACAGCGTCATCCCCGCGAACGGCGTCCTCAACGTCCCTTACTTTTACGAAGGCTGCACCTGTAGCTACCCTCTCCCCACCGCCATGGCCCTCGTCAGTATGCCTCAAACTCACGAGCAATGGACCTCCTGGGGCGATGCTTCTTCGAAGTCTCTGCGGGGAAAAATCAGGCGAATTGGCCTCAATTTTGGGGCTCCCGGCGATCGGATGACTGAAGAAGGAACGCTGTGGCTGGACTTTCCCAATTTCGGCGGACCGTCACCCAACCTTGAGGTCGAAATCGAGCCTCGGGAGCGGGTTCGCTATCTTTACCGACATTCCCTCTTCGTTCGAAATCCGTCCAAACAGGCGTGGCCTTGGGTCGTTGGCTCAGCGGTCATTGGAGCCGAATCGATTCGCATCTCCGGGCTCAAAAGTGGTGGCTACCAGGTCCGATTGTATTTTGGGGAATTGGAATCATCGAATCGATCCTTTGGGTTGACCGTGCAGGACGAAGTCGTCGAAACGGCATTCAATCTTGCAGGCTCTTCTGAAGGGATCGTCAGAACCTTGTCAACGGTTCAGGTTGCAGACGGCACCCTTGAAGTTCGTTTCACTGGCGACACTACGGGATCGAGCCTGAGCGGCCTCGAACTCACTCATGAATCGGCGGTAAAAAAACGCGAATGAGAGGCAAAAAGAAAGGTCGCTACGCAAGGATATCAGTCACGACCCGAGCGGGTTCTACACCTGTCAACCGCATATCCAGGCCTTGGAACTTGAAGCTGAAACGCTGATGATTGAGCCCGAGAAGATGGAGCATCGTTGCATGAAGATCACGAACGGGGACCACATTCTCCACCGCGTTGTAGCCAAACTCATCGGTCGCTCCATAACTCATCCCGCCCTTGATTCCACCACCGGCCAAAAACATGCTGAAGCCTTTGATGTGGTGGTCGCGGCCAGAACCTTGCGCCATCGGAGTTCGGCCAAATTCGCCTCCGAAAATGACCAGGGTATCGTCGAGCAGCCCACGTTGTTTCAGATCCGCGATCAGCGCGTAGGTCCCTTGATCGACGAGTTTCGAAACCGTCTCGATCCCTTCTTTCACCTTCCCGTGATGGTCCCACCCGCGGTGGTAGAGTTGAATGAAGCGGACGCCCCGCTCTGCCATGCGGCGGGCGAGTAGGCAATTGCTGGCGAAGGATCCGTCTCCGGGAGTGGCCCCGTAGAGATCGAGAACGTGCTTTGGTTCATTCGAAATGTCGGTCAACTCAGGGACGCTGGTCTGCATCTTAAAAGCCAACTCATACTGATCGATTTTCGTAGCAATTTCCGGATCGTTGACCACTTCGTTTCTGGCTCGGTTCAGGGCATTTACGGCATCAATCACCACTTTTTGATCCGCGCTGCTCACGCCCTTGGGATTGCCAACATAAAGAACGGGATCACCCTTGGAATGGAAGTGAACCCCCTGGTATTTGCTCGGCAGGAATCCGCTGTGCCATTGCCGACTGGCGATGGGCTGAGACTGGCCGCCGCCGACCGAAGTGAGGACGACGAATCCCGGCAAGTCCTGAGAACCGTTGCCAAGTCCGTAGAGCACCCAGCTCCCCATGCAGGGACGCCCGGAAATTTGGGTCCCTGAGTTCATGAAGGTGTGAGCGGGATCATGATTGATCTGCTCCGTTTTTAGGGAGCGAACAATCGCGATATCATCGGCGATTTTTCCGATTTGAGGGAACTGATTCGAGATCAGTTGTCCCGATTTCCCGAAGCGCTCAAAGGGATGCTGAGGGGCCAGGCATTTCAGTTCTTTTCCCTGAAGCTGGGCAATGGGTTGACCGGCCGTGATCGACTCAGGCATCGGCTTTCCGTCCATCTCAGCCAACTTCGGCTTGTAGTCGAAGGTTTCCAGATGAGATGGTCCACCGGCCATGCAGAGGAAAATCACTCGCTTGGCGCGGCTGAGATGATGCGGTCGAATCGCACCGTAGTCCGCCATGAGTTGCTGGCCCAAAGCCAGGGAGCCGATCCCCACAGAGGAGCGATTGAGAAAGGTTCGGCGATTGAGAGAGAATTCGTTCATCGGTTTAATTTCTCGAGGTCGTTTCGTAGGCATTGATGATGGTCCGGGCCACTTGCGTCCAAGCCGCCAGTTCCGCAGGATCGATTTCCGCGGGCAGCGGCGAATCTCCGGTTTGGATCAGGAGTTCAGCGGAATCGACTTGTTCCGAAAACTTCGCCTTCTGTTGGCTGTAAACGCCTCTCAAGACATCGAGTTCGACCTCGGTCGGCTGGCGGGAGACGGCGTTTCTCCAAGCCCAACGCATCTTCGCATCCGCGTCTCCACTCTGTTGGGCGATCCGAGCAGCGAACGCCCGTGAGGCTTCCACGAAAACGGGGTCGTTGAGGAGAACCAAGGCCTGCTGCGGCGTGTTCGATCGAGCCCGTTCCGCAGTGCATTCTTCCCGGCTCGGAGCATCAAAGGCCAACATTGCGGGATGAAGGAAGGAACGGCACCAGAAGGTGTAAAGTCCCCGTCGATAGAGAGCATCACCCTCACCATCCTTCCATTCGCGCCTGGGAAAATTCAGATGTTCCCAGTAACCCGGCGGCTGGTAGGGTTTCACGCTCTTCCCGCCCAATTCATCGACCAAGAGGCCGCTGACATCCAGCGCCACGTCCCGCACAAATTCCGCATCCAGTCTCCACCGCCCCTGTCGAGTCAGCCAGACATTGCCAGGATCCGCCTCGCGAATTTCCGGCGTTTCGATCGATGTCTGGCGGTAGGTCCCCGAAGTCACCATCAGTTTGACCATGTGTTTGATGTCCCAACCGCTTTCGCGGAACTCAACCGCCAACCAGTCGAGAAGCTCCGGATGACTGGGCGGTTCGCCTTGACCGCCTAAGTCTCCCAGGTTTTTAGAAATTCCAGCTCCGTAAAACAGCTTCCAGAGCCGATTGGCCATCGCTCGCGCGGTGAGGGGATTCGTGTCCGAAACAATCCAGTTGGCCAAATCCAGCCGAGTGGCACGCCGATCCTCAATGGGTTCATGCGGGAGAAAAACGGGAACGGCAGGTTGAACTTCTTCCCCGGAATCATCCAACCAGTTTCCCCGGGGAAGGATGCGAGTCATCCGCGGTTCCACGGCTTCGGAAACCAACATCGTCTGGATGTTCTTTTCGATCGTTTCCAGCTGGCTCTTCCAAGTCGTCAAATTGTCTCGGGCTTCGGAGAGAAGAGGCGCAACACTCTGGTAATGGGAAGCAATCGCTCCTTGCTGTGCCGCGCTGCGCTGCTCCACGGGCTTACCGAGCGCCTGCCTCACATCGATCGGCAAATCGAGCCCACCGGTGGGCGTCGGGTTCTCTTGGTTGGTGAGCGCCAGTCGAAACCGTCCAATCGCGTGTTTCTGATAAGAGGACTCGTGTTTCAGCGTGATCAGGAGCTTCTCGTCCTTCGCCAAATCGAGGGGTGTTGCGAAGAGAAACACGGCGGTTCGTGATTTCGCTTCAACATGACCATTCCCGCCCCATCCCGTTTTCTTGTCCTGATCGATCGCATGAGCGACGGGCCAACCCGGTTGTTCATAGTCAGCCAGCGCCCGATCCAGCTTGACCGGAACGCCCTGATGGGAAACCTCAAAGCTGGTCAGAACAAAGTTCCCGTTGCCGCGAGAGAGGCTTTGCTTGGTCATC
The DNA here is from genome assembly GCA_964351855.1 of uncultured Verrucomicrobiales bacterium. Taxonomy (GTDB): domain Bacteria; phylum Verrucomicrobiota; class Verrucomicrobiia; order Verrucomicrobiales; family DEV007; genus JBCDHN01. Next base: position 33,824 of record CAYGQD010000021.1, on the reverse strand, counting down.
GTGGCATCGGTTAGCACCTCAAGCCGGATCGCGGTGACTTGCTCGGATGTCCCTTCGAGAACCACCGTGTAGTGATCGGTGTTCGAATTCCTGCCAGACGTGAGAACCGATCCATCAGGCTGTGTCTTGAGGGTTGCTCCTCCGCTCGATTTCAGCTCTTTCGGCAGCCCAATTTGCCAATCGTTTTCGCCGGACGCGAGTTGGGTTCCGGTGGATTCTTCCCAAGCGCGCTGCGCCGCGTGAACCTGCTCCGCCAAATCTGGATCCTTTCCGAGCAGCTTGGCAACCGTATTCTCCTCCAGCCGTGTCCGCAGGCTCGCCAACTCTGCCTCTTCCGCGGCGGTTGGCAGCTTGAGATTCGGAATCCGCTTCCCAATCGGTTTTTCCTTCACATCCGCGAAAAACGCCGCCATCGAGTAAAAATCGCGGGCGCTGAAGGGGTCATACTTGTGATCGTGACATTGGGCGCAACCAATCGTCGTTGCGAGCCAGACTTCCGAAACGTTGCGGACGCGATCTGCCGCGTAGATCGCCTGATATTCCTTGGCTTGGGCGCCCCCTTCCTCGGTCGTTTGAAGCAGGCGATTGTAACCGCTGGCAACGCGCTGGTTGCGAGTCGCATCGGGCAACAGATCCCCCGCCAACTGCTCGATCGTGAAACGATCGTAGGGAAGATTCTGATTGAAAGCCTCGATCACATAATCGCGGTAGGCGCTGACCTCCATCAGGTTATCGCTGTGGTAACCGATCGTATCAGCATAACGAACCAGATCGAGCCAGTAGACCGCCATGCGCTCCCCAAACGCCGGATTAGCGAGCAAGCGATCCACCGTTTTCGCATAGGCATCAGGGGCAGGATCATTGACGAAGGCTGCGACCTCTTCGGAGTTCGGCGAAAGGCCCAGCAGATCCAGATACAGACGCCTGATCAAGCTCACTTTGTCCGCTTCCGGAGAAGGGGCCAGTTGACGCTCTTGTTGCGCCTCCAGGACGAAGGAATCAATCTCATTCCGAACCCATTTGCCTTCGACATCAGGAACATCCGGACGCTCCAAGGCTTTGAAAGACCAATGCATCTGAAAATCTGCACCTTGCTCGATCCACTGCCGCAAGGTCTCTCGTTCTCCGCTGGTTAGCTCTTTATGAAACTTCGGCGGCGGCATGACCTCGTCCGGGTCTTCGCTGATGATGCGCAACCACCCTTCAGATTCGTCCGGATCATTCGGAACAAAGGCCGCGTAGCCGCCCAAGTCACCAAAGGCTCCCTCGGCGGTGTCTAATCGCAACCCCGCTTTCCGGTCGTGCTCATCCGGGCCGTGGCAAGCAAAGCACTTGTCTGAAAGGATGGGGCGAACGTCACGATTGAAATCGACTCCCGGGAGAAGGCTCGACGAAACGAAAAAGCAGCAGAAGAAGGCGAATAGGGGTCGATTCATCACGGGGTTTAGTAGCTATGAACAGGAGAGCGTTCACCTTAGCGAGATTTTTCCTGCTGTCATTTCAGGAACCTCAAATCCCGATTTCGGATGAAGCGCCCCTTCTCCCGCAGAAACGAATCTGCGTTTTAGCCTAACCGAGCACGAATTCACAGCTTTGGGCTTGCTCTCCACCTCATAGCAGAGTTTGATCCGCAGCATTTTCCTATGAGTCTACTCGAAGCGATCATTCTCGGAATTGTCCAAGGTTTCACGGAGTTCCTGCCGGTTTCCTCCTCTGGCCACCTCGTATTGGTGGGTGAACTCCTGGGAATCGAAGCAAATCCGGATCAAGCCGCGAGTGAGACGGAGAAAGCCGCGAAGATCCTGTTTGCCGTGGCTGTCCACGTTGGCACGCTGTTCTCCGTCCTGATATACTTCCGGAAACAGATTCTGGAGATCATCTTCGGTTTCTTTCAATCTCCGGTGACACCAGAGCAACGAACCGTGTTGTTTCTCGTGATCGCGACGATTCCCGCAGTCATTGCCGGATTCACGCTCAAATCTTACTTCGAAAGAGCCTTCGAGAGCCCCGTTTTCACTTCGTGGATGCTTATCGTGACTGGGGGACTCTTGTTGCTCCCCCTTTTAGTCCGCCGACTGCGCAATTCTGAGCCCCAAGGAGAAGTAAGTCCAAAGTCCGCCCTCCTCATGGGTCTGGGTCAAGCTTTCGCGATTCTTCCTGGGATTTCGCGATCCGGTTCAACCATCGCCACCGGGATGATCGCGGGCGTCAATCCCAGCAAGGCTGCGGAATTCTCCTTCCTCATGGCGATTCCGGCGATTCTGGGCGGCGCGGTCTTCGAATTTAAGGATTTGGAATCCGTTCCCGAGGGGATGATGACGAATTGTATCGTCGGTGCGGTGGTCGCCTTCGCGACGGGATTAGTTGCCGTTTACTGGGTTCTCGACAGTATCCGGAAGGGCAAGTTCCAATATTTCGCGCTTTATTGTTTCATCGTCGGAATCTCAGGGATTCTTTACTTTAGCATGTCCGCTGATGCGGAGCCACGCCTGCCCACGGCCCCATCTCCGGAACTCGTGCCGTGATCGGAGTCCCCTCCCCTCTCCACCTTCAAGTTTCGGTCGCCTGCATGGTGTTCCTGGGAGGGTTGAGCGGCCCAGCAGCCGCGACCGGTAAAGAGGTGGAGACGCAAATGGCGGAGTTGGCGGATGGGTTCGATTATCCTGTCGGAAAACCGGATGCGTCTGGCTACTACAAGGCCCGGGCATTTCGTTCCTGGTATCATCTCGGCGAAGACTGGAACGCGCTGGGTGATCCGGATAGCGACTTGGGCAACTCGGTTTTTTCGATTGGACACGGTCTGGTCGTCTACTCCAAGGACTACCAATCCACATGGGGAAATGTCGTGATCATCCGTCACGCCTATCGCCATTCGGACGGAAAGATCTACTACATCGATTCCCTCTACGCCCACCTTCAGAAACGATCTGTGGAACTCCATGATCGGGTGAAACGCGGCAAGCTGATCGGCAGCATCGGCAACAATGAAGGAATGTATCCCACCCACCTTCACTTCGAGATCCGAAAGAATATCAATGTCGGACTGATCCATAGCCGATACGCCAGAGATTTTTCGAATTACCACAGCCCAACAGCGTTCATTGAAGCCCACCGCTCGCTGCGAAATGAATTCCGCATGCATCCCGTTCCGGTTGATTGCTTCGATAGGGGCGTCAGCAATCGATACGCAGGTCCTGGACTGGAAGCGCTCCCCGATTTGCCGACCCAGCAGGAAACCACTTCTCCCGCACAGATGAATCAGCAACTTCGGAACATTCTCATCAAAAATCGGCTCTTGTCCGATTCGGACGAGGATTCAACTGCCGCTGAGCCAACGGATGAGACGGAAACGGAACGTGACAAAATCAGGTCTTTCTGGGACGCTTTTCGCCCCCAGTTGCGCGAAGACGCATCTCCCTAGCCATCGCAAAACTTGGCCTGTCGTCGAGGCTCACCCCTAATAGCTTCGAGGGGAAGGTTTGAATTTTCACAATCAACCCCCATCACGATAACCCTCCTCTTTTCTCAATAAACCTAGCGGCAGAATTTTGCAGCTTTTATGGCCAAAACAGCGTGATTTAGCACATTGCTTACTTGTCGAAAGTCCATTCATCCGATACGATCTTTCCAGGCCGCGCACTAGCTTACCCAAAACATCTCGCATCACCCGAATGACATGATTTTTCGAAGATCTGCCAAGTGTTCGCACTGGTTCGCGAACGCTACGGCATTTATTGGAGCAGCTTTTCTCGTAGGCCAAGCCTTCGGCAATAGTATTACGGCACCCATGTCAGATGGGTTTGATTTTCCCGTCGGGTTCCCCGACGCGTATGGATACTACAAAGCGCGCGGTTACCGACCGAACGGTCATCTCGGGGAAGATTGGAATGGTCGAGGTGGAGGCAATACGGATTTGGGAGACCCAGTTTACAACATTGGTCATGGGGTAGTAGTATTCTCTGAGGATTACAAACTGGGATGGGGAAACGTCGTGATCATTCGCCATGCCTACCGAGCGTCCAGTGGACAGGTCCACTACATCGACTCTCTCTACGGCCACCTGGACAAACGCTATGTTGAGTTGCATGAGCAAGTGCGGCGAGGGCAGAAGGTGGGGACGATTGGGACCAATCGGGGGATGTATATGGCTCACCTGCATTTCGAAATCCGGAAAAACATCAACATTGGAATGAGCCGGACTCGCTATGCGCAGGATTTTTCTAGCTACTACAGCCCGACCAGTTTCATCGAAGATCACCGGAGCTTGCGCAAAGAGTTTCGACCACACCGGATCCCCGTCGATAATTTTCACAGCGGAGCGAGAAACTACCAAAAAGGAGAACCGCTCGAACGACTGCCGCGGCTACCGAAATCTGCGGAGAATCAGGTTGTTGATATCGATCTCGAACTCCGGCAGATTCTGGAGCGACATCAGTTAATGAGAGCGCCCGTAAAGACGGACGAAAAACCAGCTGAACCTCCTCGGACCCAGTTTGGTGGTGAAGCTCGACCGGAGCCAGAGGAAGACACCCCGGAAAATCGGGATTCTCGGGACAAGATTCGGTCCTTCTGGAATGATTTCCGTGAAACGATTCGGGAAGTGGAAGACGAATCTCCAATTCCTCCGGAAGGCGAACCGGAAGAGAATACCGAAGTCTAGGCAATGCGTTAGTGAACGCCTGAGGTTTTGCGAGTAACCGCGAGTTCGAAAAGGGAACTGAAGATCAATCCATCCTTAAATTAATCGACGCGCACGTTGGTCTTGTGTCGTTACAAATTGGCCTTCACCAGTTGCTCCCACTCTTCCGGAATCTCTGATCGATCTTGGCGAACTTTCACGTTTGCGGATCGGTACCAGTATGCAGCATTACCAAGGTCTCCCTCAATCAAGTGAAGGTGAGCGTGAATCCACGAACCCATCTCGCCGGAAAGATCGTTCACCACCTCATGAGATTCCTCCCAGCGGTTCTTCTTTACGAGCCAGAGCGCTTTCAACTCGCCACTCAATCCTTCCGGTGGCTCTTGGTCCGCTTCAATCGAATTGCAGAAATCTTCAAAGGTCATTACCTTAATGCTTCTGCCGAAAATACCGATCGAGCAATTGGGAATCTCTCGGTAAGCAAAAAACTAGGGATCGATGCGAATCTCAGTCCCAGTGGGAACGATCTTCCAAAGAATATCCATCTCACTGTTGCTGACCGCGATGCAGCCTTCTGTCCAATCGACGATCTTCATCAAACTCCCCGGCACACCTGATAAATGATTGGGAGACCCATGAATGTAGATATCACCTCCCGGGCTCACCCCGCGCTTAGCAGCCTGGGCTCGGTCTTCTGAGTTAGGGTAAGAGATGAGGATAGAGCGGTAATATTTGCTGCGGGAATTCTTCCCAGACAGCGTGTAGGTGCCTTCAGGAGTTTTTCCATCTCCTTGTTCGCGCTTGTGTCCTTCCGGGCTAGGCCCCAGTGCAATGCTAAATTCCTCCAATTTTTTGTCTCCACTCATGACGATCAGTTTTCGTTGGCTCTTCTTTACGATCACCAGTGTCGCGGTGCCGGCTTGAGCGGCGACTGGAAACAACGAAGCCGCCGCGACGATGACGGACCGCTGAAGGAACGCTCGACGAGTGTTCGATGAGCGAGAACGAGAGGAACGTGAGAGAAGATGAGACACAAGATTTGGTGGCGGTTTCGTCACGCTGGGCAGCGCAAGTGTGATGAATTTGGACGGCTTAAGACTACAGTTATTCGATGGATTTGACGAAGCTACTTTTTCACCTCGGAATCATCCTTCACGGGTGAGGACTGCGGCATAATCGAGGGATCTAAACTCATGGTAACAAACACCGGCGTTTTAGGAGGAGCCCAGTCGAACAGTTCTTTGGCGTTGGCCGGAGTCAAGCTGACACACCCGGCAGAGCCCATATTCGCCCCAAAGCGGTTGGCTCGCCATCTCCAAGGAATCGCGGTGCTCCCATGAATCGCTATTCCGCGCTTCACCACAAAGAACATCGCATGCGGCATCGGGGCATTGTATTCGCGGCTGGTATAGTCTTCGCTTTTCCAACCGATCGCATGCTTCCCTGGCGGGGTCGGCTTGTCGCGTTTCCCGGTAACGGCCGGCATGTGCTTGACGAGCTCGCCGTTTTCATAGGCATAGAGCCACTGGCGATGCAGATCCACGACGATAGCTTTCGGAGCGGACGCGATTTCTTGGGGAGCTTCCGGAGTGGCTACAAAGAAAGCAGGCATCACCAACATCCCTACTGCGGGCACAAGGACGGCAATCGGTGTCCAAATCTTCCAGGGTTGCGTTTTCGGCCTTGTTGAGGCGGACGAACTGGCAACCGAATCTTGTTTCGATTCCGATCCCGGCGAGGTTGATTCCGACGAGGGATCAACGTCCAGAGTCTCTGGATTGGATGGTAACTCGGAATCACTCATAACGTTTCTCTTTAAGACGCAAACTAAGGGCGATTGTCCCGTATTTCTCGAAGAAAAATGGTCAACCTGGCAAGTCGAAAATCAATTACCGATCGATTCGTTCTTCCAGACGCTCTAACTCAGTCGAAATATCGGTTCTTCGGATCCCGATGAAGGCCAAAATGGCTCCAACGCAGGGCACTAGCCAAATCAGGGCCAGCCAAACCGGCGTCGCTGCACCACTGGTGTAACGCACCGCTTTCATCGTGGCAAAGATTCCTGTGACGATGTAAAGGAGGAAGGCGATCCCTTCGGGAACGCCTCCAAAGATGATACCCATCATGGGTGCCAAATTCAGTTCAAGCATGGAAGCACTTTGAACCGAGAACACCCTAAATGCGACTACAAAGTGGTGTCCAGAATGTAAGACTTACCTCGCTGAGGGTCAGGGATTTCAGTCCCCGGTCACCTATTTCCAGTTTACCTTTGCCTCGGGAAGCTGTTTCTGAAGTTGCTGGGCTCCTTTCGGAGTCACCTTGCTCTTCCACAGGTAGACATTTTTCAGGCTTTTGATTTTGGCAATGTCATTGAGGGCCGCATCCGTCACCGGGGTATTGTAGAGATTCAAATAGCTGAGATTCTTCAAGCTGGCCAACAGCTTGACCCCGGAATCAGTCACTTCCGTGCTGTGGAGATCAAGCCGGGTCAGTCGCGGAAGATCTGCCAGTTGGCTCATGCTCGCATCGGTAATCTTGGTCCGAGAAAGATCGATCTGCGCGACATTCTGAGCAATTCCACCAAGGGCCGCGACGCTCTCATCCGCCGTGTTCTCGCGATCTTCGATAAAATCGACCCGCAGAAGCGGATTTCCAATCGCCAGCGGAGTCACCCGCCCGCCAGCGTTATCGACGGCGGCAATCGCATCCTGCGAAGCTGGCTTCAATCCCTCGGCCAACTGGTTGTAATGTTCTTGTATCCAGGAGACCCTAACTTCGTCCGTCTTTTGGGTTTCAATCGGCTTCCCTTCCAAACTTCCTTCCCAGCCTCCAAACTCTGCCCCGGATTTGATCCAGTTAAAGACCAGTTTTTTGTCCGCATCGGTCCATTTCTCTCCCTTGGGAGGCATGAAATCATCGTCATCTTCGGGGAGGTCCGTCCGCCAGTACATCTCACTTTTCTCAGGATCACCCGGCTCCAAAACTTTTCCATTCTCTCCACCGGCTTTGATGGCCCAGGCGGCGTCGAATCTGAGCCCCGCCTTCGGCTTTTGGAGCCGCCCATCTTCTTCGTAGGGTGCTTTGTGGCAGCTCACACAACTTTTTTCCAGCAACGGGAGAATCTCTTTCTCAAAATTGATCTCGGCGCTGAGAACGCTGGTGAAGGTGACAAAAACAAGGAGGGAAAGCGGAGTTTTCATGTGGGTCTTACAAACCAAATCTTGGAACCCCCTTCACGGGAAACAAGTCCTAAAAATTTCGACGGATTTCAAAAACCTAGTTCCATCTGCGTCTCCTCCTCCACGGGCGGGTCGATCGTGAGTTCGCCAGAAAACGGGCGCACCAAATGAATGGGCGGATCGTCGGCTGCAAGATATTCCACACAGTCTTCCGGATGAAGGATCAAGGGCATGCGATCATGAAGAGAGGCCATCTGCGGATTGGCACTCGTTGTCAGCATCGTGAAAAAGCCTTCGTCTTCCGACGCCGGATAAGATTCCCACAGTCCTGCGATCCAGAAACTCAGATTCTCTTGGCCCGGGTGAATGGCATGCTTTCGCTTCCGCCCTTTCTGACCACTCCACTCATAAAAACGGATCGCCGGAATTAAGCAACGGGCACTTCTCCATGCAGCCCCCCACATTCCGCTCTCCAATTTGTCATCGCGAGCATTGTTGATATCCCGATTGATGATCTCTCCACGAATCTTCAGGCGTCGATGAAATCCCCATCGGTAGGTCGCAGGCTCGAAGGTTCCCTGGTCCAACTTCACAATCACGCCGGGGGTGCCCGGAGCGACGTAGGAATTCGGCAACTTGCCGACGGCTTCCCGAACGACACCTTCCCAATCAAACCGCTCGTCGTTCGGGTAAGGCCCAATGTCATAAAGATTACACATTGATGCAGAACTTAGCTCCGTTTCGGTTGCCTGCCCGAGGAACTTCACGATCCTCTGACATGAAGATTCGTAGCGCAGAACCTACTGACTCCGGTGCGCTCTGTGATCTGATGGAACGCTGCCCGATGGGACAGTCGATTCGGCTGACGTTCGAACGTCGGCCTGACTATTTCCTCGGGGCTCAGATTCAGGCCGAACAACCTCTCATTCTGTTAGGCGACGGTCCTGACGGGATCTTCGGCGTCTTTGCAGCCGGAAGCCGGCGAGTCTTTGTCAATGGCACACCAACAAAGATCCGCTACCTCAGTGATCTGCGCATCGATCCCGAATATCGAGGAAAAACCTGGCTCGCGCGCGGCTATCGACACCTTCGAAGCGAAGTTTTTGAATCCGAAGAATTCGCTCAAACCTTGATCCTTTCTGACAACGCGGAGGTGATGAAATTGCTATCGAGCCGCCGTGCCGGACTTCCCGGCTACTTCCCTCATGGCGAGTATCTGACCCACTTCTTGGGGGACGGAGCGCCCCATCTCGATGGCAGCATCCAGGTGAAACCGGCGACCTCCGGTCACATTCCTGAAATGCAGTGTTTCTTTGACCAGGAGGCTCCTCGTCGATCGTTCTTCCCTTGTTACCGATTTAACGAATTGACGTCGAATCCCTACTACCTGGGACAACAGATCTCCGACTATTTACTTGCGTATCGCGGCTCAGAGTTGGTCGGATTTTTTGGCGTCTGGGATCAATCATCCTTTCGGCAGAGTCGCATCCATGGCTATGGCGGGGCTATCCGCTGGATGCGTCCGCTGGTAAACCGTGTCTCCCCCATCCGGCTTCCCCGCCCTGGTTCCGTTCTGCCGCTTCGCTATGCCCACAGCATTGTCATCCTGGACGACGACGCCGAAATTTTGCGACAACTTCTCGCCGTCGGAATGAACCTCGCCAAGAAAGCCGGATTTCAGGGGAACCTGGTCGTTGGTCTAGACGCCAAGGATCCCCTGAATGAAGCCGTATCCAGATTCCGCAAGCGGACGTTCCGTGGAAGGCATTACCTGGTCAGCTTCGCGCAATCCGTTCCCAGCTTGCCCAGGCCGTTCGCATTCGAAGTTGCCCGAGTTTAGGTGCGGCCTTCCTGACGGACGAGCAACGCAGAAATGGTGGAAAAGGCGGTATCCATCCGAACCTGACCGCGCAGCGGAAAACTTATCAGAATCTTTAAAATAACCGGAAGTTACAGTCCGTTGGACGGGATATCCTAGGAGTCTGTCGGACTTTGAGCGTCTAGGCGAGAAGATCGAGGTTTGAGTAAAATTTCCATGGTTTTGAGGAAATCGTGAAGACACAAACGACGAAAACGAAGGGGAGTTTTGGCCGAATCCTCGATTTTCGGAGCCGGGCGGGCGAAGTCCGACAGGCTCCTAGCTCCGACCTCCACGGTCAATTCATCCCCAAAACGCCCTCAACCTTATCCTTTGCGTCCAGATCCGCTCGCTGGTGACCGACTTCGATTTCGGTGAAGCGACGCAAAGCCCGACTGTCGCGGCGGTCCATCTCGTTGAAAAGCATGGCCACTTCATGGATTGGGCGGCCGTCCATCGACGCGCACAGCATCGAGCTGACGATCACCCCGTGGGCCGTAATGAACTCGTTTCGTTCCACCCGTCCGTCCGCATCCGAGGGCCCCGCGAAATACTTCACATGGAAGCCGAGTTCGATGATGTCACCGACTTCAAAATCGCAGCGCGATTCGAAAACAACGCCTCGATCGTTCACTTGCAAAACACGGAGCACGGGAGAACTGATCTCTTCGTGATGATCTGCACAGGAATTTTTCAGCGGACGATTTTCAGTTGCCATATCAACGACTTACAGAGGGTTTCAGTGTTCTGCTGTGGCGAACTCAACGCTAGCGATGTTCGCCACGCTGTCAACGTAAGCCCCACCATCAACGGGGAAAAAATTTGTGAATGGGTTGTAAATTACCCGTGATCGAGGACGGTTCTCCCACTTTAGTTATTCGTTAGTCATCTCTATTTTATGCACATCAAACGCATTTTAGCGGAACACCGCCCCACCCTCAGTTTTGAGTTTTTCCCACCCAAAACCGTGGCGGCTTCGGAGGCACTTTATGGAGTCATTGCCGATCTGGAGGCATTCAAACCGTCGTTTGTCAGCGTTACCTACGGCGCTGGCGGGACGACTCGGGATTTGACCCATGATTTGGTTGTCCGCATCAAAAATGAGACAGGACTTCGACCGGTGCCCCACCTGACCTGCGTTTGCCACCAGGAGGCTGAGATCCAGGAAATCCTGGAACGCTATGCGGAAGCCGGAGTCAGCAATATTCTGGCGCTCGGAGGCGATCCACCACGAGGCATTGAAAACTATGAGCGCAGCCAGGATGCGTTTCAACACGCCGCCGACCTCGTTTCGTTCATCAAAGCGTTCAATGAATCCGGAAAACATCCTGAGCCGGATGGATTCGGGATCGGCGTCGCGGGATTCCCCGAAGGCCACCCGACAACGCCGAATCGATTGCTCGAACTAGAGCATCTGAAAGCAAAAGTCGATGCCGGAGCGGACTATATCTGCACCCAACTCTTCTTCGATAATCACGATTTTTACGACTTCCGCGAACGCTGCCGACTTATTGGGATCGACGTGCCGATCATCGCCGGAATCATGCCCATCACGAGCACCAAAGGAATGAGCCGCATGGCGGAACTCGCCGCTGGGGCTCACTTTCCCGCGAAACTGCTCCGGGCGCTCGACCGCGCCGGAGATGATCCCGAAGCTGTGGAACGCGTTGGGATTCACTACGCCACGGAGCAATGCCGGGACCTTCTCGATCACGACGTCGATGGGATCCATTTCTACACCCTCAACAAGTCCGACGCGACGCGGCAAATCTACGCCAGCCTTGGATTGGCGGATACGGAATCGCTCAAGGCCCGGTGAACCTTTACGATCTGGAGAAAGCGCCAATCCGTCTCATTCTTTGGGGCTTAGCGGGACTTTATCTGGTATCTGATCTCGCCCTTCAAGGCCCTCTTCACGATCGCTTCACCGGCACGGACAGCCTTCAGAAAATCGGGCGGGAGCAAAACTGGGCCTGTACCGTGGGCGGCGAGCCGATCACCAAAGCACAGCTCAATCTGGCGCTCGATCTTCACTTGGCGCGGCGAGGAAAGCTGCGCGCGGATCTTCCGGCGAAGAATCTCGAAATCGCCCAGCTGGCCGTTTTGGATGAGATGATCAGTCATGAGCTGATTCGACAGTGGTCACGGGTCTTTCCGATCACGATCGATCCTGAGCAACTGGCCAAGCGCGTCGCCGAATTCGAGTCGCATTTTGCGCCCGGGGAACTGAAGGCCGCTTGCCAAGCCCAGAATCTCTCCCAGACAGAGCTTCGTCGCCTCCTGAGACTCCATGCGGAGCAGCAATACTGGCTCGAGGAAAAGATCAGCCAGGCGACCGACGTGGCTGCGGAAGAGATCCGTCTTTGGTATGAGGTCTATCGCGAGAATCTCAAGGCACCGGAGGTGATCCGCGCGCGCCATCTTTTTCTCAGCACGGTCACCGAGGACACACCTCAAAAGGAAGTTCTGATTCGGGACCTTCACGCCAAGCTCCAAGCTGGAACCCATGGGTTCGAGGAGCTCGCCGCCGCCTATTCCACGGACGAACGCACCAAGGAAATCGGAGGAGATCTCGGCTATTTCAGCCGTCATCGCATGCCGGAAGACTTCACCGCTGCAGTGTTCGATCTGGAAGTCGGCCAGCTTAGCAAAGTGTTCCGAACGAAAGTCGGTTGGCACGTCGTTGAAGTCACAGAACGGCTCGAAACCCGCCAAATCGAGTTGGAGGAAATTCGGCCTGAAATTGAAGCGTTTCTCGAGAATGAATGGAGGACCCTGGCTCTCGGCAGTCTTCTCAACGAGCAATTGAGGACCACTCGACGAGCAAAGGTGGTTATGTTCCCGGCGGCTTACGAGTTGGACGAGGTGAAGTAGAAATGACTCCCGCCTTGCTTTTCCTAGCTTTGCGCCGACTCTCCTCCCCTCCCAAAAACGGATGACCTCACTCTCCAGCTTCGCTACGCCAAAACTCATCGACGCCGCCTGCGTCGTTGGATGGCGAATTCGAATTCGCTGATTTCGAGACAGAGAGGTCCTAGCTCCTTCCGTTTTTTCCCGCGCCCCCGCGTTTTCTTCCGAGCCGACTTCTCACTGTCGCTCCGCATGTCCATGAAAGCGCTTTCCACCCAGGATTCCGACCCACTTCTCCCCATCCCTTCACTGAAGCGGCGTGGGATTGTGGTGATGTTGCTGTCGGTCACCGGGTTCACGATTAATACGCTGTTGCTCAAATATCTGAGTTCGAGTGGTCGACCGATCTCGGCTGGCCTGCCGTTGCTCTTCCGGGCGGGAGTCGGAATGTTCATCGTGCTCGCCTTCTTTCGGGGCCGACGCCCCACCCGGATCCGACCGGTGTTTACCCAGAAGTTGCTGATCCTGCGCGGGATGTCCGGCCTGCTCGGAACAGCCGCCTACTACTGGACGGTGCCAACGCTCGGCGCGGGGAAAGCGACCCTTATCTGCAATACCTACGTGATCTTCGCCGCTCTATTGGCGGCCCTTTGTTTAGGGGAAGCGCTGACCCGACGCCGCCTCATCTGGTTGTCGCTCGCGTTCGTCGGCATCGTCCTTCTCACCGGTCCCAGCCTCGACGGAACCGGCTTTTCGCTTGGCTTGAACGAAGTCATCGCCATCCTGGGTGCTCTCACAGCAGCGTGGTCCGTGGTTCTGGTCCGCCAACTCATTCGCGATCACTCCGTCGGGACGATTTACCTGGCCCAATGCGTCTGGATCTTTCTTCCGGTTTTAGCTCTCACCTTTCGCGAATTACCTGGCCTCGATCTGAGCGATCTTGGACTCCTCGTTCTTGCCGCGACCGCCGCCAGCTATGGCCAATTGGCGATGAATGAGGGCTATCGCTGCCTCACCGTGAGCATGGGCGGCTCCCTCCAAATGCTCTGGCCAGTCTGCACCGCCCTCGGTGGCATGATGTGGTTTGACGAGCGCTTTGCTCCCGTCCAAGCAATCGGCGCGGTGCTCATCCTCGTCGCGACCTGGAGAGTCGCAGCCGGAAAAGCCTGACGAATTTCAGTCTCCGACTCGCTTCAACATCATCAATCGAAAGTCCATCACCGCGCCTTTGGGAATTTCCGTGGCGCGCAGCGTCAGTTCTCCGGTGCCTTTTTCGAGGCGAATCGTGCCCAGGGTCATCGTGTGCCAGTCTTTGGTGTAGGATTCGGCCCGAGGAGAGCGATCGTCTTTGGCACCGAGCAAGGGGGAATCGTGAGCCTCGCTGATCTTTCCGGTGAGCTTGGATTGGTTGAAGCTGAGTTCGAGCGTTGAACCGGCTTTCCCAATCGGACAGGTGTAGTAGATATCGATTTCGTAATCGCCGGTAGCCCCGACTTCGGCCTTCCAGGTGATTTTGTCATTCGGACTGGTCCAACTGTGGAAAAACGAATCATTCGGAAACTTGTTCGACCGCTGAATCCCACCGTGAGCCTTTCCATCGCGTGCCGGCACCTGGGTGAACTTGGAACCAGGATGGCCGATGACAAAGGGCCGCTGATCGTCTTCCAATCCGGTAAGGAGATCATTGCGCCAGAGTTCGGCCGATTTCTTGAGCGTCGCGACGAGGTCCGGATGTTGGTCTGAAACGTCGGTTTTCTGGGCAGGATCCGCAATGACATCAAACAGGTTGCCGTTTTGGTCCATACAGAAGCGCTCCGTCCGTAGGCTGACCCGGTTTCTCCAATGGGTGAAGAGGACGCGATCTCCCCAGTCTTTCGGCGAATCCAAGATGACCGGTTTGAGGCTCATTCCGTCCAGCGGTCGCCGGGTGGAGATCGGAACGCCTGCCAAATCACAAAATGTCGGCAACAGATCAATCGCCGCTCCCATCTGCGGAATCACTTTCCCGGCAGGAATCGTCCCGGGCCAACGCAACAGCAATGGCGAGCGAACCCCGCCCTCATCATTCGACCCTTTTCGGCCTTTGAACCCTCCATTCCAGCGAGTGCCATTGGGCCCATTGTCGTGGAAAAAGGCGACGATGGTGTCTTCGGCGATGCCCAACTCGTCCAGCTTTTCGAGGAGGCGTCCCACGTTCCAGTCGATATTCTCACACATGGCCAAGGCCGCGCGGAGGTGGAGTTCATCCTCATTTTCTTCGCCGCTGAAGTGATGCATCTCCAATTTTTTGTCCTTGAATCGATCCCAAAATTCGTCCGGAACTTGCATCGGCGAATGGGGCGTGTTGTAGGGCAGGTAGGCGAAAAAGGGCTGATCCTTATTCTTCTCGATGAACTTCATCGCCTCTTCGGTGAAATCATCGACCACAAATCCCTTTCCTTTCACAATCTCGCCGTTGCGCTCCAGCATGGGATCGAAGTAGTCGCCCCAATGGCCGGAACAGAAGCCGTAGAACTCGTCAAACCCACGCCCGTTGGGATGATAAGGGAACTGCATTCCGTTGTGCCACTTCCCGAAGGCTGCGGTGGCGTAACCGGCTTCCTTGAAGGTGTCGGCGATGGTTCGCTCATCCAGATCTAACCGCTCTCCTCCTGCGGAAGTCGAGTAGACACCACCGCGAGGATGGTAACGCCCAGTGAGGAACTCCGCGCGGGTCGGCGAGCAAACCGGGCAAACGTAGAATCGCTCAAAGCTGGCCCCATCCCGGGCGAGGGAATCGATATTCGGCGTGTTCAGGTTCGTGTTTCCGTTCAAGCTGAGATCGCCCCAGCCCTGATCGTCCGTGAGAATGACGATGACGTTGGGCGGTTGGTCTTTTTTCGCGGTTATGGCCCTCTTGGGGGACTCGGCCAGCGCCGCCACCAACTGCGTTTCGACCACTTTCTGCCACTCCTTGTAGCCATTGACCGACAGATGAAGCAGATCGGCCAGAAACCAGTCTTCGCCCGGCTTTCCCTCAGGATTCGCCAACATCGGCTTGGCGATATCCGCATAGTAAAGGTACTTTTTGGTCGCGGAAAACGCCGCGATTTTTTGATTGGCCGCATCCATCGTTGGCCACATGTCCCACCGTTTCAGGCTCGGCTTGATGGCGACGAAAATGAGAGGCGTTCCGGGCAATTTCTCCTCAACCATACCGGCCAGGGTTTGGTAATCCGCCAGGACCTCGTCGGCACTCAGGCCTTTCGCGACGTCGTTGTCCCCGGCGTAAACCGCAATCGCCTTGGGCCAGTAGGGAGCGATGATCCGATCGAAGAAATGAATCGAATCCGCCAGGGTCGATCCGCCAAACCCGCGATTGATGGTGACGCGATCCGGCCAGGAATCCTCCAGTTCCCACATCCGGATGCTGGAACTTCCCACAAAGAGAATCGCATCCTTTGGTGGCGCTTTTTGGCGATCCTGCTGCTCGAATCCCGCAATGGCCGCCCCCCATTTTTTTTCGGGATCGGACGGCTGATCGTTTTGGGCCAAGACCGAGGAAATCAAACCGAGAAAAAGGAAAATCTGGGGTTTCATGGACCCACTGGGGCATAGGCGGAGGGACTCTGCAAATCGCGACGCGTTTTTCAGTGGACGATGGTGATGATTCCCTCAAGATGCGGTTGATCATGAAAACCCCATTTCTCCGATTGTTTCTCCCGGGAGTCCTTCTCGGATTCGCCCCTGTTGCCACCGCCGATGAACTTCCCAGCGATGAGGCGGGCATCATCGCCTTGTTCCAGAAGGCTGGCGCGCGACTCACGCTCAACGATTCCGGCCACGTCACGAAGCTCTTTTCCGGCGGTAAACCGGAGCATTCCGTGGCCGAACTCCAGTTGATCGGAACATTGCCATACCTGGAGCAAATCGCCCTCAATTCTCCCACCGCGACGAATGCGGATTGGGGATTTCTCCACGATCTGCCGAACCTCAAACAGCTCACGATTTGGCACTGCAAAACGATTCAATCCCTGGAGCCGTTTTCGAATCTTGGAATCGAGGCGCTCACCGTCGGCGGAAGCATGGGACTGCGCAATTTGAACCAGGAAGATCCTCAGAAACAGCATGACGCCGTCCTCACTCTCACGGGTTTACCGAATTTGCTGCGCTTGAATCTCTATCACACTCCGCAGGTTTCCAACGACGCTCACTTGGCCCATCTCGCGAAAGAGTTTCCGAAACTTGTCGATTTGAAGATCGACCTGAACGCGCCTCGCGGCTTCGAAACCGCAATCACTCCGGAAGGCTTGGGCGTGTTGCAGAAACTACCGCTAACCATTCTTTCCCTGGAACACGCCAACTCTCTCACTCCAGCGCATATGGAAGTGATCGCGGGAATCGAAACGTTGGAAGCGCTCTTGATCGATGCGCGCCGAAACACGTTCGACACCGCCCCGTTGGTCGAGACGCTGCAAAACCTGCGTCCGGAGTTGGAGGTCGTCATCGCCGGAGAAGACGCGATAGGCCCGCCTCAGCGAAGTCGGAAGCCGAAGGCGTAACTAAGGGACGGCGCAAGCAATACGCCGGCAAAGTTGCGCAGGATTTTCGGTCTCCGCCGAGGCGTGATCGAGTGGAGCGTAGCGAGCTACGTGAACTGGATAGCAACGAAGGCGCAGACCGAACAGACAAGCAAATGGCCGACGTAATCCTTGCGCCGTCCCTAACCTTGGAGCCAGCGGCCATCGATCCGACGCCACATGTCATCGTTGGGGCGCTCGTCTTGCAACGCTGCCGGAAGGCGATTCGGCCGAACCGCATCGTAGCTCTGCAACATCGCGAACCGCAACATCGCGCCGGGGATTCCCACGGCGGTGAACCCGGGATGCGACGTCGCCGGATAGGGTCCGCCATGATTCATCGCGGCGGAAACCGCAACGCCGGTCGGCATTTTGTCGTTGAGAAGTCGGCCGACTTTCTGGCGCAGTCCGGGGGCGATCTGGTCGTAAATCGCATCATCAGAGCCGCCCGTATCGCTGTAAATACAGCCGGTCAGGTTTCCTTCGAGCGCATCAATGATTTCACAGACCTGTTCCACGTTCTTCGCGGTAACGATGAGCGAAGCATTGCCAAACGCCTCGGTCTGCATCGTTTCCGGATCCGCCACGAATCGATCGCCGCTGACTCGAAGCAAGGTGTTCGCGACCGAATAACGCGCCGAATCTCCGGGCCCATTCCCGGCCAGAACCTCGGCTCCCGCGGCAATCAACGTTCCGAGATTTTCAGTCAACGACGATTCCACACCTTTCGATAGCAAGGTCCCGTTCGGCGCGTCGGCAAATCGCTTGGCGATGTCTTGGACCAGCGTTTCGCTCTCCTCACCTTCCATCACCACCACCAACCCCGGGTTCGTGCAAAATTGCCCGGTGCCCATCAGGCAGCTCATGGAAAACTCCTCTGCCAAGGCCGCACCGCGCTCGGAAATCGCTCCAGGGAGAATGATCACCGGATTCACGCTGGAAAGTTCCAGGTAGATCGGTTTTCCCGCCGCGTCCGCCGCCGCCTTCAATTTCAAACCGGCCGACCGGCTCCCCGTGTAACCGGTTGCTCCCACTCGCGGGTCGCTCACCAGCTTCTCACCATCGGCATGGCTGGTCCGATAGATGAGCTGAACCGTGCCTTTCGGCATTCCGGTCGCCTCGACCGCTTTATGGGCTTCTTCAGCAAGAATCCGCGTCGTTCCCGGATGGGAGGAGTTGGCCTTCGCGATCACGGGATTTCCCGCCGCGATGGCCGCCGCAAAATCGCCTCCGGCGGCACTGTTGAAGGCGAAAGGGAAGTTGTTCGGCCCGAACACGCAGACCGGGCCCAACGGACCATAGATGGAGCGAATTCCCGCTTGGGAATCAATTGTCGGCAGCGCCCAGGAGCCTTCGCGAGTCGCGGCGGCAGCTTGTCGCAACTGACCCGTCGTCCGAGGCAACTCGACGTCGCCCAATCGTGGAGCAACCGGCAAACCGGTCTCCAAATTCGCCATCTCGACCAAATCGTCTTTCCGCCCCTCAAGATTGGCGGCAAACGCATCCAAAAACGCCGCAATGGTCTCTGGCGGGGTCTTGAGAAGTTCCCGAAACGCCTGAGCCGCCGCTTCCAAAGCCGACTCGCAATCCGCCCACGCGCTGACCGGATAGGCGTCGGGCAACGGCGATTTCGTGGCGGGATTTTCGGCGTGAAAGGTGCTGGAGGCGCTCGCATCGCGCCATTCCCCGGCAATCAGGATTTTTTGGCTCATGCCAGTTTTCTCGTTGCCTTCCACGCATTTGGCAACCGTCGTTCCCCGAAATTGGCGATTGGGCGACGCTAAACCTCGCGTTTCCTGCCTGCTTCCAGCATCTGGCCAAAGACGTCCCCAAGTTCAACCTTCCCCAGCTCGGCCAGAGCGGGTAAAGACTCAGCCGCAAATTCGACAAGATAGGTCGTGGGCCGAGGAAAGGAATCTTCCGTGGCGGGTGGCGAAATCAAGATTTCCGCGAGGTAGGTTCCGCTATCCAAGGAAGTTCCCGGAATCGCCGCCGAAAAATTCCCTTGAGCATCAACCTTGGCGATGGTCGATCCGACCAAGGTTTTTCCCTGACGCAGGTTAATGTTCACCTCGTAAAGCGGCACCGAGACAAACGCGAAATAGGGCGTCCGCAACACGGGTAGCCCTAACGCATCGAACCCATCGATCTGGAAGCCGACGAACACGGAGAGGGATGAGGGCAAGGCTGTTGACGGCGTCGGCATCGCGGAGAGAGGCGGCCCTACCAAAACGTCGAGACTCCACCCGTCCACCGATTTTGCGAAGAGAACCCACAAAATCGCTTTTCGTGGAACCACCTTCGCAGTAAGCAGAGCGATGGCCGAATCAGGACCCGTTTTAGCAACTTGTCAGGATCTCAAACTCCGCTTCAGCAACCAAATCGTGCTGGATGAAGCGGCGTTGACGATTCATGCGGGCGACAAGTTGGGGGTCGTGGGGCGCAATGGCTGTGGAAAGTCCAGTTTCCTCAAGATTTTGGCGAAAAAAGACGCTCCGGATGATGGAACGGTCGCTTGGCGCAATGGGCTGGTCGTCGGCTATTTGCCTCAGGATTTTGAGTTGGATGACGAGCGAACCGTGATCGAGAACGTACAGGACGGAGCCCGTCATATTCTGGATTTGGTCGACGAATTCGAGGGCGGCAACGTTTCGGAGAATCGACTCGCTGAATTGCAGAACCAGATTGAGGCGATGGATGGTTGGAGCTTGGAACCGAGAATCGAGACCGCGATGAAGGCGCTCAGCGTGGCAGCAGCAAACCGCCGAGTTTCCGAACTCTCCGGCGGCGAGCGACGCCGAGTCGCCCTGTGTCGGGCGATTGTCGGCGAACCGGAATTGCTCATTCTGGATGAGCCCACCAACCATCTCGATGCGGAATCGATCGAATGGCTCGAAGAGTTCATGAAGGCTTATCGAGGGGCCTGCATTTTTGTAACGCACGATCGCTACTTCCTGGATCGCGTTGCCAATCGAATGGCGGAGCTGAGCGGCGGCCGCTTTTTTTCGCACGAAGGCGGCTACTCGGATTATCTTGCGGCCAAAGAGGAGCGCCAATCCATGGACGCCAATACTGAGGCCCGGCGGCAAAGTTTCCTCCGTCGGGAATTGAAATGGGTCCGCGCCGGCGTCCAAGCACGCCGGACCAAGGAACAAACTCGACTCGATCGCTTTTTCGATACGGAATCTCAAGAAGCACCGGAAGATGAGGTGGATGCGCAGATCATCATTCCTCCTGCTCCGAAACTGGGGAACATCGTAGTCCATCTGAAGAACGTGAGCATGGAACTCGGTGGGAAATCGCTCTTTCAGGGCCTGAATCTGGACTTCACCGGAGGAACCTGCACCGGGGTCATTGGCCGCAACGGATTGGGCAAAACCACGCTCATTCGCATCCTCATGGGAACGCTGCAACCGGACGAAGGCGAAGTCACGATCGGCCAGAAAACGATCTTCAATTATGCCGACCAAAGCCGAATGGCGATCGATGGATCAAAAAGCATGATTGATGAGGTGGGAGCTGGTTCGGAATACGTCCAGTTCGGCACCCAACGGCTCCACATTCGCAGTTATCTGACCCGCTTTCTCTTCAACGATGAAACCGTCCATGCTCGGATCGACACGTTGTCCGGTGGAGAGCAAAACCGCGTCATGCTGGCGAAAATCCTCCATGCGGGGGGCAATTTTCTGGTGCTGGATGAACCGACCAACGATCTGGACCTTGCCACGCTCCGAGTTCTGGAAGAAGCCATCCTCGGCTTTACCGGGGTGGTTTTGGTAGTGAGTCACGATCGTTATTTTCTGGATCGTGTCGCCGATCGGATTCTTGCGTTTGAAGGCGACGGCGAAGTCGTGATCCAAGAGGGAAACTACAGCTATTATGCGGAGAAACGCGGCCAGCGTCGCACCCAAAAAGCACCGGAAACGCCCCTCAAGAAAAAGCGTGAGTTGAAAAAAAAGCCGAAGCGCCCTCGTAAGCTGAGTTGGAACGAAGAGCGGGAATTGGAAGGAATCGAACCTGCTATCTTGGAAGTGGAGACCCGCGTCGAGGCGATTGATGCGATGTTTAATGATCCCGATTTCTATGATAAACACGGCGCGGATGCAGAGGCCCTTGCCGCAGAACGAGAAACGCTGCGTTCGAAATTGGAAGCGCTGTTTGCTCGTTGGGAAGAGCTCGAAAAGATTCGCGTTGAAGCGGAGGGCTGAACCCGGAGAGAACCAAAAAGGGGCACCCGAAACCGGATGCCCCTTTCCAAAAGATTGAGAAAAAAGGAACGCTAGGCGCTCATCATCTTATCCCGCTCCAGCTTGAGACCCATCTTGCGATAAAGGGTCGCGATACTGACTCCGAGCATGCTGGCGGATTTCTCACGTGAGCCTTCATTGTATTTCAAGGTCTCGCGAATGAAGATCTTCTCTTGTTTCCGGATGAACTCGGAGAGCGAGTTTCCAATTGGCAATTGATGGACCATTTGGTTGTTCTCATCATCGGTGATCTCCACTTTCTGGGTGATTTTGCCAGGAAGGTCAATTGGGCGAATCCGATTGTCTTCGGCGAATGCACAAGCACGCTCGATGGTGTTCTGCAATTCGCTGACGTTACCTGGCCACTGATATTTTTCCAGCAGCTCAGCAGCATACTTATCCACTACCTTGGCAGTGGTCTTCGTCGTCGTTGCATAACGATCCAGGAAGTAATCTACCAGGAGCGGAATATCCGTCCGGCGATTACGAAGGGAAGGCACGTTGATCGGAATCACGGAGACCTTGTAATACAAGTCCTCCCGGAACTTTCCGTTTTCGACTTCTTCCTCCAGCGGTTCGTTGGACGAAGCGATAAATCGCGTATCCAAATGAGGGGGCAAGGCACCACTCATCCGCCGAGCAGAGATATCTTCGAGATAACTCTCTAATTGCGACTGGAGGCGCATTGGCAGGAGATTGATCTCTTCCAGGAACACCGTTCCGCCTTGGGCTCTACGAAAAATCGTTTCGCCACGACCGCCACCGGCTCCAAACAACTCCATTTCGAGAAGATCTTCCGGGAGGGCGCTGCATGGGAGAGCTTTGAAGGGAGCAGCATTTCGCTTACTATTATTGTGGATACTTCGGGCAACCATTTGCTTCCCGGATCCAAATTCTCCTTCAAGAAGGACCGGACTATCATTGTCGGCAATCTTGCTAACAATCTCATGAATTTCGGTCATCCGCTTACTTTGACCGATGAGTTTAGAGGTGGGAACCGGAGCGTCATCCTCTTTTTCATTTTGGGCTGTCACCGACCCGGAAGAAACCATTGCAACTTCCTGGCTAACGGCCCGATTCACCGTGCGCTGGAGATCGTCCAGTTCGAAAGGCTTCGTCAGATAATCGAAGGCTCCCAGTTTCATGGCTTCGACTGCCGTCTCAACCGATCCATAGCCCGTTACCATAATGATGGCCATGTTCGGATAATCCTTGTGGCATCGCTGGATAATTTGCATGCCGTTCATATCCCCGATGCGGAGATCGACGATGAGAACTTCCGGAGGCGAAGCGGTGATCGCAGCCATTCCTTCTTTGCCGCTTTGATAGGCATCCGTGTCGTGCCCCATCCGCTCACAGAGTTTTCGCATCACTTGCAGGATGCCTGGTTCGTCATCGATGATTATTACCTTGGCCATAATGTTGTTGAGGTGGGAGTTTTGCGTGGGTTGAACTACTAATCCTAGCAGATAATACGGCAACCCGTATCATTGCAACAACATTTTTCGCACAAATGATAGTCCCCTGTGGGAATGTCAGGATTTTTGGGCTTCGCTATGTTCCTGACTTGCCTGGACGCGGGCATCTGCGACCAAGTGATTGCAGATTTCCGGGCAAAAAATGGGAATTTCTCCGGAATTTTCCGAAGTTGCGTCTCGACTCTGACCATCATCCCAGAGAATGCGTCTCAAGCAGGTTTTGTGGCAGCGTTCATCGACAATTTTGCGACGCCCTGCCTCCGAAATGGTCCGCGCATACCGATACATACCCGTTTGGCGCTCAAGCGTCTCCATCAATTGATAGACCCGAAGTTCCTCGGGTTTCTGCAGATGGCGGGCCCACATTCCAATGGCGGCGGGATAGAAGATATCGAGAGTGGCTAAAACCTCCGCAGAGGTCTTGAGGCGGATCCGCCAACCGGGAACCAAGCTTGACGCGGTCTTCAACGGACGATATTCGCCTTGGGCATCGTTTTTCGAGATCCGATGTGCCGCTTCCGGCTCTTCATAGACCGTGAGATTGTCCGAATCGCGATCATCCACATGAGTCAGTTCATAGCCCTGAGGAAGAGACTGGACGGAAATCTGGCCAATTGTGCCACCTCCGGCGGCTAGCCACTGTTCTAACGTGTCAACAATCATGCGTGTTTTTGGCAAAAGCTTTCGACTTGGTCCATGATGACATTGGCGAGGGACGGATCAGTGCCAATGGCCCGGCTGTAGAAGAGTTTCCGTTCCCGCAATAAGATCGGGTTTTCACGGAAAATCGTGGCTTCGCTGGCCGCGGCCGGTAGTTCGGACTCAATTCCGAGCAACACGGGAATGTCTTGGAAACTGTGGAGACCGTCCGCGATAAAAAAGGGAACCACGACGACGTTCGGTGCATCGGTGAGTTGATCCCACTCAGCGATCAGCGGCGGCTCTTCCATGTAGGCATCGAGAATTTCGCGATAGCCCAGATCGCTCTGCTTCATCAGTTCAACTTGGTCCTTGATCGCTTCCGTCGATTGCTTGTTCAGCCCGGTTCCGTGTCCCACGATAATCAGCGCGGTATCCTCTTTGGCGACATCCGGAGCAACCTCTTCGGCTCGATGGAGCAACAACTTGGTCATGTTCGGATGAATGCCGACAGGGTCGCAGTAATGCCACGTCTTGCCGTGGACCTGACTGGTTTCACCTTCCAATCCCATTTCCCGAGGGATGACCTCGCGGGTAAAATAGCCTTCACTGATGAAATTCGGGACGACGTAAACATCGTCGCTCTCGATCATGTAGTCGGCTTGGCGAAAGCCCGGCTCTTCCTTCCAAAAGGCGCAATGCACCTCGCGAAATGCGCCGGTTTTTCGGATTTGATCCGCGTGTTGAAAGGTTGGCGCGCTGGAATCCGGATTTTCAGTCGATCCGTGGCCGACAATGAGAAGGGCGCTGTGCGGTTTGGAAATGTTCATGTTAGAATTAGTCTGCTAGAAATTGAAAGGTCGCATTCGCAATTCATCGCGAATCACCTTTGCTTTGGAAAACGTCTGGAAGGTGGGGCCGGGTGCATCCCGAAAAGAAGGCTGGAAGTTGATCGGAACCTCGCCGATTCGCTAGTCTGACCCAAACCCCATGAAAACCCGACTCGTTTCCCTTTTTCTGGCGCTTCCGGCGCTGCTCACCGCGCAAAGCGATAAAACCTTGGCGCAGATCCCGGATTTGAGGTCTTTGCCAGATATGACGGCGGAACTGCAACAGCAGATCGACACGAACGATGGGAATCTGAGCCTCGGCGATGCGGTCTATCGGTTAACCAAACCGCTCGAATTCGATCTCGCCACGCTGGGGCGAGTCTCCGTGAAGTCGAGCGGGGGAACCATTCTCGTGATGGACGGCCCCGGCCCCGCGATCCGGCTTTCGGGCTCACACCAAGGCACGGCGTCGCCAAAAACGTTTCAGCCGGAAACCTGGAACGAACACATGCCGATTCTAAACGGCTTCGAAATTCTGGGTGCGCATCCGGAGGCTGACGGCATCCAAATGGTGCAAACGGTCGGGCCGATCATCACCAACGTTTCGGTCCGATGGTGTCGGCACGGCATTCAGTTGGTGAAGCGAAATCGCAACGTCATCATCTCCGACTGTCATCTTTACGAAAACTCGGGAGTCGGGCTCTTCCTCGATGACGTGAATCTTCATCAAATCAACATCAGCAACTCCCACATCTCCTACAATCGTTCCGGGGGAATCGTGATTCGAGATGGAAATGTGCGCAACGTTCACATTACCGGATGCGATATCGAAGGCAATATGCCCGCCGATGAAACGCCCACCTCAGCCGCCAATATCTGGATCGATGTTTCCGGTTCCTCCGCTGATCCGTCGAAGTCGGTCGCGGAAATCGCGATCACGGGAAACACCATCCAACACGCGGCGAATTATTCCGGCTCCGAAGAGAAAACCGTTGCCCCGGGCGGTGCCAATATTCGCCTCAGCGGCACGAAAACCTCTGATATTGATTCGGTCACCATCACCGGAAATGTGCTGAGTGACACCTCCGTGATTGTTGAAATCGACTATGCGCACGATGTCACCGTCAGCGGAAACACCTTTTTCGCGCCCAAGCCTGACAATCTGCGCGTGTCGAACTCGCAACGGGTTGTCGTCACCGGAAACACCTTCAACCCCCGGCAATTCAAACGCCCGGGAACCCTCATCTTCGAAAATTGCGCGGACTGCATCATTTCCAACTCAACCCTTCATCAACTCCAAACACCCTCCGGCGCGCTTGTTCTCGACAGCTGCTCCGGGTTCACCATCAACGCCCTGAATCTGAGCGACTGCGGCTCTGGAATCCTCCTGCGAAACACAACCGATACAACCATCTCCAATTGCCGAGTAACCCGAACCGTCGGGGGATTTGATCTCTCGATTGACGATTCCAATGAAGGAATTCTGGTTCATGGAAACGCCTTTAGCGGGGAGACCGTAGTTCAAGCTCCCTAATTCTACTACCACTATGCCAAACATCCTCATTTCTCTTTCGGTTTTAACCGTCGTCCTGGCCGGGTTCGTTTCCGCGAATCCGGATGCCGGGTTCCCCAAATCTCACGAAGTTCATCCGGATCTTCGGGTCACCTTTCGAGTGATCGCACCCAAGGCGAAATCGGTCGAAGTTTCGAGTTCGATGAACGATGGGAAACAGGCGATGACCCAATCAGAAAACGGGATCTGGGAGGTAACCGTGGGTCCCGTTTCTCCCGGGATCTACGACTACACCTTTCGAGTCGATGGAACCCTGACGTTGGACCCGCATAATCGTTGGATCAAAGGATGGCGACGGTCCGCGAACCTCTTGGAGATTCCCGGAATGCCTCCCAAAATTTGGGAAGCCCAGCCAGTCCCTCACGGAACGGTTCACCGGCACCTCATCCATTCCGACCTCCTCGATCGGCATCGCGAATTCTTCGTCTACACTCCCCCGTCCTATCGCGAACAGGAAGAGCCGCTGCCGGTTCTCTTTCTCCTCCACGGTTCCGGCGATGACGCGTCCGCGTGGACCAACGTTGGACGAGCCCATCTCATTGCGGACAATTCGATCGCCCGGGGAACTATGAACCCGATGGTCATCGTCATGCCGCAGGGCCATGGATCCTATCCGGATGTCGACCTCGGCGCTATCGATGACAAAACCGAATGGTTCCGGGAAAACAATCGGGCCGTCGAAGACTCGCTCTTTGACGAAGTGGTTCCCTTTGTGGCTGAACATTACCGCGTCCGTCCTGATGCCGCCGGACGGGCAATCGCGGGACTTTCCATGGGTGGCGGCCAAGCGCTTCAATTTGGCCTGAATCGTCCAGATCAGTTTTCCTGGATTGCCGGTTTCAGTTCCGCAACTCCCATAGATGTGGAAGCAGCTGAAGCGCTCTTTCCCTCACTCTCGCAGAAACCGGAATTTCAGCTGGTCTGGATTGGCTGCGGCAAGGCGGATTTCTTGCTGGAGCGAAATCAGTTCTTCCACGGCTGGTTGGATGAGGTGGGGATCGAGCACACTTGGAGGTTGACCGAAGGCAATCATTCTTGGCCAGTCTGGCGGGATTACCTCGTCGAAGTTCTGCCGCTTTTCTTTCGGCAGTAGAGAAAAAGTTCAGTTTACTAAGATTTTCGATGATGTTAACCTAACACCATTATGAACGCCGTTTTTTGCCTCTTGGCCGCCTCATTGCTCCTTTCGACCTCCGTTTGGGGACAAGCCAGCGCTCGCAACGCGCTTCAGGTTTTGGAACGCCATGCTGGGAGCACGATCGCCGGTAACGTGGTGGCGGTCGTTGGGTTTCACGGCGCGGAACAACCCATTGCTTGGCAGATCCTCCTTCTCGACACCGACGATGAAACGCCGCTTCGCGAATACATCGTCCAAGATCAGCGCGTCACCGGGCCGAACGCCATCGCTCGGGGTGAGGGCACGGATTTGCCGAAAACGCCCGTATTCCTCGCCGCCATGAAGCTGGATTCCCCGGACGTTTATCAAATCGCCGATGATCAGGCGATCGAAGCAGGGGTGGCTTTCGCCAAAATCAACTATCAGCTCCGGTGGCGTGGCACCGATCCGGAACCCACCTGGATGGCCACGCTGCTGACTGAGGACAATCGGGAAGTGGGCCGGGTTTACATCATGTCCGCCAGCGGGAAAGTTGCCTTTAGCCAGTTTGGAACCGGTTAGGCGCGAAATCGGTGGCGAAGCCGCAGGATACGGGACACGATAGCGCCATGAGTGACCGAGAAGCGCTTCGCGAGAAGCTGACCCCAGAGCAGTACCGCATCACCTGCGAATGCGGGACCGAACCGCCGTTCAACAATGCGTTTTGGGACCACAAGGCGGAAGGAATCTACGTCGATGTGATCAGCGGAAAGCCTCTTTTCGCCTCAGTTCACAAGTTCGATTCCGGAACTGGCTGGCCCAGCTTTTGGAAAGCGATTGATGAAGATGAAGTCATCGAGAAAAAGGACATGAGCCATGGCATGGTCCGGACTGAGGCGCGCTCGAAAACCGGCGACGCCCATTTAGGTCACGTTTTTCCGGACGGGCCGCAACCGACTGGCCTGCGATTCTGTATTAATTCCGCCGCGCTGCGATTTGTCTCGCGCGCGGGTTTGGAAGCGGAAGGACTGGGTCATCTCGACGCCGTCTTTGACGCTTGAACGATAGCTATGAAGACTTTGACCTATGCTGAAGCCCGGAAATCGCTGACCCGGAGCTACGAACCACTCGACCACGTCGCCACGACCGTCGCCGAAGTGTTTGCCGCTGTTCGACAACGTGGAGACGAAGCGCTCATTGAATTGGGCGAGAAGTTTGATCGTGTCCGATTTTCCAGCCCGGAGAAATTGGCCGTCAGTGCCGCCGAGTTTGAAGCCTCAGACTGCGCAATCGAGGATGACGTCAAGACGGCCATTCAACTCAGCCGAGAAAACGTCATCGCCTTTGCCGAGAAAAGCATGCGGCGCGACTGGGAGGGAACGAACGCGCAAGGAGTCGAGATTGGAGAGGTGTTTCAACCGTTCGAACGCGTGGGGATTTACGTTCCCGGAGGCACTGCCCCCCTCGTTTCAACGGTGAACATGACGGTGAGCATCGCCAAAGCAGCTGGTTGTCCGGAGATCGTGGTGTGTACGCCGCCAGGTCCGGATGGCTCGATCAATCCGGCGATGTTATTTGCACTGAAAGCAGCAGGAGCCACGGAAGTTTACAAAGTCGGGGGAGCCCAAGCGATTGCGGCGATGGCCTATGGGACCGACACCATCCAGCCGGTTCACAAAATTTTCGGGCCCGGGAACGCCTACGTGATGGAGGCCAAACGCCAGGCGTTCGGTGCCGTCGCGATCGATCTTCTTCCGGGGCCGAGCGAGATTCTTGTTTTGGCCGACGAAACCGGCAATCCGGCGTGGATTGCAGCCGATCTTCTGGCCCAAGCGGAGCACGGTGGCGACAGCGTTGCGGTTTTGGCGTCCACGTCCCAGCAGCTCCTGGATGCAGTCCTCGACGAAGTGAATCGGCAGGCTGAGCTGCTCACTCGCCAGGGACCACTTCGCCAAGTTCTCGAGAAAAACTGCACCCTGGTCAACGTCGATTCGATCGAACAAGGGATCGAGTTGAGCAACGAATTCGCCCCTGAGCACCTTTCCTTCATCGCGAGAAACGATCGGCAGTATCTCCCGACCATTCGAACTGCCGGAGCGATTTTTCTGGGGAACTATTCGCCCGTTGCCGCAGGCGACTTCGTCGTGGGGCCGAGTCACGAACTCCCCACCGGTGGAGCTGGAAAGTGCTTCCCGGGCCTCACCGTGGATCAATTCCAGCGCCGCACCAGCATTGTCCGGCTCGACCGGGAATCCCTGGCGAAATCCGCTCCCATCATAGAGGCGTTTGCCCAGATTGAAGGGCTCGACGCTCACGGAAACTCGGCCACGATCCGGCTTCGCTAATGGCTTGGCGAATTATTGCGGGATGAACTGGACCGCATCGATGATCACATAGCCGTTGGCATCTTCGTTGGAAATTTCGACAACGGCGGGCTGGTCTTCCGAAAATTCGAACGTTCCCAGGGAATGGAAGAGGCCGAGATGGGCCGGGTTCTCACGTTGATTGACAAAGAACGGTCGCTCTCCGCCTGCGTGATGAACGGTGACGGCGACATTGGAAGCGCGGTTCGAATTCGGCGTGTAGCCGAGTCGAACTTCGTAGCTCCCGGCTTTGGGTAAAGCTTTCTCGAAACGCGCCGTCATCAATCCCGCTTCGCCCTTTCCATCATGGCGATAGCCCAATCCAACGTAGGAAGCATGGGACGAACTGTGGGTCCAATTCCCGGTAACGGTGGCATCGGTATCATCCAAAACGATTCCTTCCAGCGACTTCGCTTCGAGCCCAATCCGAGCCGTCGCTTTCCAAGCGTATTCCAGAACCTGACCATCCGCTTCCAACTGCTCTCGCAACTTCGCATATTCCAGGTCCTGCACCGCAATCGCATCATCGATCGCGAAACACGCCGCCGTTGCCGCGCTCTGGCCCAAAATCATGAAGACCGGCTCCATCCGGATCGAACCAAACGCGATGTGGGAGCTGGAAACACAGACTGGAACCAAAAGATTTTCGCACTGCTCCTTCTTCGGAACCAAGGAACCGTAGGCAATCTGGTAAGGAGGACACTTTACCCCAATGTCACCCTCGTTCTGAACATAACCCTCCGGCGTGATGTAACGCTGCGTGTTGTGGGAATCGATCGTGTAACTCCCCATGCCGACGGAATCGGGAGTCGGATTGCGCTGAAGCAGCTCATTCTCTGTCATGACAAACTCGCCAATCATGCGGCGGGCTTCGCGAATGTAGAGCTGGGGCGACCAGTGACCAGTATCGGTGTACTCATCGTTGGGTAAACCCCACGTTTTCATCGTTTCCCGGATTTCGTCGGGGACCCGGGGATCGGTGCAATGGAACCAGAGCCATCCTTTTTGGTAGGTCTCGTGCTCTTGAATGATTTCTTTGCGACGCTCGTAGCTCGCTTCGGGATAGTCGTAATTGAAGCCGATGTTATCGGTGCTCATCGGCCCGTGGTTGTTAGTATCGGTCTTGTGATTGGGAATCGGGTCAAATTTCCCAAACGTGTCCCGCCAACCCGCTTCATAAATCCGCGCCAACAGCTCGTATTGCTTCGGATCATAGCCTTCCGGCTCCGAAAACGGGATGCGATTTGCCGGATCATTGGTCAGGCACATCCGGAAGCAATAGGCCTGCACTTTATCGTCTCCAGAATGCTTCTCTCCCGGGTGTTCGGCAGAAATACGGGGTAAAACGCCGCTGCTCGGATCCCCTGGAACCCAATACGGGCTGATCCGCTTCTTATCGGGGATGGCATCGAAGTGGTGACGATGATGAAGCACTCCGGTCTGCACCCCGTTCCATTCTTCCCCGTAAACTTCCTTTCCTTCTCGCCCCACGTGGTAATCGACGCCTGCCGACGCCAGCAAATCGCCCTCATAGGTGGCGTCGATGAACATCGTTCCGATGAAGGTTTTCCCGCTCAACATCGTAATCGACGCGATTCGGCCATCCTCCATCTTCACACCGTTCTCGCGATCCAACCATTCGTCTCGAAACACCGGAATCTCGAATTCAGTCACATAGTCCTCAAAAACCTTGAGAGCCACGCTGGGCTCAAAAATCCACATCGTTCGATTTTCCCCGTCGATCGCCGGAGTCCCCTGCCCTTTTCCGCCGTACTCATCCTTACTCTGAAATTTCCAGGTTTCCGGGTTGTCATATTCCTTCCAAATCCGGTGATAGAAGTCACGGGACAGCCCGCCAATCACCTCTTTCTTACCGGTGTCCGTCCAGCCGAGTCCGCCGCTCGACAGTCCGCCCAAGCGCAGGTCCGGTCCCACCAAAATAACTGATTTCCCCAATTTCTTCGCTTGAACTGCAGCAATCACCCCGGCGGAAGTATTTCCATAGACAATCAAATCAGCCGTTTGCTCTTCAGCCTGAGCATTCAGGATTCCCACAAACGCGCAAACAGCCAGACGAAGGAGGTTTTTCATGAGATGACGCTAACAAGAATTCCGAAGCTGGCAAGCCTTTGCAAGGAACCATCAACCGCGAACTGAGACAGGTTTTTGGTTGCCTCAAAGGAGGCTCGGGTTATGGAGGAACTCGGTGAAACTAGGATTTATTGGCGTCGGAAAAATGGGATCAGCACTCCTCGAAGGCGTGCTCGGCTCAACGTTGTGCTCCCCGAACGAAGTCACGATTCACGATGCCTACGCCCCGGCCGTTGCGGATTGCGCGAAGAAATTCGGTGTCATTCCGGCGAAATCAAATGCTGCGGTGTTTGAAGCCGCTGAAGTTGTGTTGATTTGCGTGAAACCAGCCGATGTCGCGGCGACCTTGGCCGAATCTCAAGCCGTCACCACCAGCCGATTGATCATCTCCATCGCCGCGGGGATCAGTTTAGCCCAGTTGGAAGCGAGCAGCGGGGAGATCCATCGCTTGGTTCGGGTCATGCCGAACACGCCGGCCCTAATCGGAAAGGGGGCTTCCGGCTATTCGTTGGGAGCCAAAGCGACCGGCTCGGACGGTGAATGGGTCGAAAAACTACTTTCCAGCGTCGGAATCGCGATCCCCGTGAAAGAGAGCCAATTGGACGCAGTCACCGGTCTCAGTGGAAGCGGTCCTGCTTACGTGTTCACGATCATTGAAGCGTTGGCCGATGGCGGCGTTCTCGAAGGTTTACCGAAACCCATCGCCCTTCAGTTGGCAGCCCAAACCGTGGCCGGTGCTGCCGAACTGGTGATTCAGAGTGGCGAACACCCGGCCCAGTTGCGCGACAACGTGACCAGCCCGGGAGGAACGACCATCGCGGGTTTGGCTCAACTGGAACTTCAAGGGCTCCGATCCGCCCTCATCGAAGCCGTCCGCGCGGCGGCAGATCGCTCCCGCGAACTGGGAGAATCCTCAACCTAAGTATTTCCCCATGACCGATTCCATACGCACCCAATTCGAAGCCGCCGGCCAAGGCCATGTCTTTCGTTTTTATGACGAATTGAGCCCGGCAGAACAAGAGAATCTGTCTGCGCAGGCCGCCCAGATCGATCTCGAAGAGTTGAACGATTTGGTTGAGACGCTGGTCTTGAATCCGCATTCCGCATCAGGAAGCCTGGATGGCGTGGAACCCGCGGATTTCACGCCTCTGCCTCGCAACGGAGGCGATCCGGAAACCTGGTCGAACGCCTACGCGAAAGGGGAAGAAGCACTTCGGGACGGACGCGTCGCAGCGTTCACCGTTGCCGGCGGACAAGGAACGCGATTGGGATTCGATGGCCCCAAAGGAACCTTTCCCGTCACCCCGGTGACGAAAAGCACGCTCTTCCAAGTGTTTGCCGAGAAAATTCTCGCCTCGTCCCGTCGCTACGGGAAGCCGATTCCGTGGTTTATCATGACCTCGATCATCAATCACGAGCAGACCGTGGCGTTCTTTGAGGAACACGATTTCTTCGGGTTGGATCGGAAAGACGTCACCTTTTTCTCTCAAGGTCTGATGCCTGCCGTGGATCTGGAAGGGAAGATCATTCTGGAAAGCCGCGATTCCATCGCACTGAGTCCGGACGGTCACGGAGGCTCGCTTCGCGCCTTGGTCCGCAACGGCTGTGTGGAGGAATTGAAACAACGCGGAATCGACCTCGTCAGCTATTTCCAGGTCGACAATCCGCTCGTCCGCTGCATCGATCCCGCTTTCCTCGGGTTTCACCTGCTCGGAAACTCAGAGCTCTCCAGCAAAGCGTGTCTAAAAGCGAACGCGGCGGAAAAGGTTGGCGTCTTTGTCCAGCGCGGCTCTTCCGTCGAAGTTCTCGAATACAGCGATATGCCGGATGAGATGGCGAACCAGACCGATGAAAATGGCACCCTGCGCTTTCAGGCCGGGAGCATCGCGATCCACGTTTTTGTTCGCGATTTGATTGACCGAATTGGCGGCGGGAAGGATTCCTCGGTCCGACTCCCTTTTCATCGTGCCAACAAGAAAGTTCCCACAATCGACGAGGCTGGAAACCCGGTTTCCCCGAGCGAACCGAACGGGGTGAAGTTCGAGATGTTCGTGTTTGATGCCTTGCCCTTCGCCAACAATCCCGTGGTGATCGAGACCGCCCGGGAAGACGATTTCAGCCCCGTGAAAAACAAGGATGGCGCGGATTCTCCCGAAACTTCGCGCCAGGATCAGCTACGGCAGTTCGGCCGTTGGGTGTTGGCTGCCGGGAAAGAACTGGAAGTCGATGCCACCGGACTCCCGGCGATTGATTTCGAAATCAGTCCTTTGTTCGCCGATTCTGAAAAAGCGTTTTTGGCTCGAAAAGAAGAGGCGACCATCGCGCCAGGTGCGATTTTGCGCTGATCGGCGTCTCGATCAACGCTGCTCGCGTTGCCGATCAACCGCGGCGGCCATGTCGTGAGCCCCGAAAAGGGAAGTTC
>CAYGQD010000020.1:0-55141 GCA_964351855.1 uncultured Verrucomicrobiales bacterium | reverse complement strand
GTGGCGTGGTTCATGAAGGGTTGAAGCCGGATGAGGCCTTCGCTCTTTATGAGGAGTTGAAGCAATCTTCCTAACCTGCCTTATTCATGAGCACATGCCCGATTGGCACGAAATAGCATCCATAACGGCGTCAAACTTGATGTTGCTTACTCACCGTGTCTCGGGACACGCCTCGTTCGAAAAATCGGCGTTTTCCTGGTTCTGAATGCCATTTCGCGCCAATCGCTGGCCAGCTTCATGAATTAGGCAGGCTAAGCGTTCCTCCAGCGGGATCTTCGGATCTTTTCCAATGACGATGGTTTGGTTCTACCAAGGCATCGTCATTTTTTTGGTGGCTACTTCAGGAGACGGATCCCGGAAACTTCTCAACCAAATCTTCGACCGGAAATCGTACCTTCTTTTTCGCTGCATACTTGTCATCACCACTACGATAACCAACCGGACAAAGCACGGCTGTGGTGAGCCCTTTGGCCGCCAGTCCAAGGACTTCATCATACTTTGCCGCGACGAATCCTTCCATCGGACAGGTATCCACGCCAACCATCGCCGCTGCGGTCATCACATTCCCCAGGGCAATATAACACTGAAGCTTGGCCCAACCTTGAACGTCGGCTGATCTGGGACCGTTGACAATATCACTCACAATGATCGAACGGAGTCCATCGAGAGCCTCGGAATCGCCCTGAATTTCTTTGGCTCGGTCAATATAGCGATCGACGTCGGCTTCGCTCACGGACAACTTGGAAGCAATCACGAGAAGGTGCGAGCAGGCGGCCACCTGGGGCTGACCATAGCTCGCTCCGACCAGGGCATCCTTCGTCGCTTGATCGGTAATCACAATGAACTTCCAGGGCTGCAATCCCCACGATGAAGGGCTCAACACAAGCGTTTCTTCCAATGCGCTCCACGTTTCCGCAGAAATTTTGCGATCGGGATCAAAGCTTTTGACGGCATATCGCCAACGAAGCTGTTCGAGGAGGTGGTCGGTCGAGATTGGGTTCATCGGCCCCAATTCTGGCCCGATCCGCCCATTCGTCCAACGACAATTGCGAGAGAATCAGAGACTTGCGGATGCGTTCAGGCGGATAGCTTTTTCGGCGGCTTTCCGGCCAAACGCATAGAACGCGGCAGGCGTGACTCCGAGCCCAAGAATCGTCGAACTGATCAAGCCTCCAACGATGACCACAGCAACGGGATTGAGAATCTCTTTCCCGGGATCATCCGCCGCCAGAACCAAAGGAATGAGAGCGATCCCAGCAGACAGCGCGGTCATCAGAACGGGGACCAATCGCTCCAACGTGCCACGCTCCACCATCGTTCGGGTAAACCCTTCTCCTTCGTGACGCATCAGGTGGAGATAATGGGAAATCATCATGATGGAGTTTCGCGCGGAGATTCCCGCAATCGCAATGAATCCAACCAAGGTCGCGATGCTGATATTATCCAGCGTCATCCGCGTCAGAAAGATACCGCCAATCATGGAGATGGGGATATTCGTGAGGACAATGAGGACGAATGAGAAGCTGCGGAAATAGCTGAACAAGAGGAACAAGATGATCGGAAAAACGATGAGGGACATGACCACGATGCGGCGAGTGGCTTCCTGCTGGGCTTGATACTCTCCTTCGAAGACGACCGAGTAACCTTGGGGAAGGTCGAGTTCTTCCTTCACCTCACGTTGCAGCTGTTCGACCACAGCGTTGAGATCACTGGTGGTTGGGTTGATCGAGACAACGAAACGGCGCTGGGTGTTTTCCCGCAGAATCGCATTCGGTCCCGTGGCCTGGCGGAGATCGGCGATCGATCGCAGCGGGATGCGTTGCCCGCTTTGGGTATCAATCGGCAGACTGGCAAGACGCTCCGGCGATTCCCGCCATGCTGAAGGAAGCCGAACGACGAGATCATAGACGCGCTGCCCTTCATAAACCTCCGCCACTGCTTTTCCAGCCATCCATGCGGCAAGGTGCTCGTTCAACTCCCCCGGTGTGACCCCGTAGGCGAGAGCCCGCTTTCGGTCTACTTCGATCCGGAGCTGGGGAATCGGCGATTGCTGTTCGACCCGAGCTTCTTCCAACCCGGGAATCGCCCTGGCAATCTCAGCCACTTCGGTTCCTAGTCGGCGCAGCTCCGCCAGATCAGGCCCGAAAATCTTCACCGCGACCTTTGCCGACACACCGCTGAGCATGTGCCCGATCCGATCCGCCAGAGGCCCACTAATCGCGCTAAACGTTCCCGGAATCCCTCGCATCGTCGTGCGAATGTCCTCGAGGATTTCCTGACGGGAGCGCGCGCCGGTATCATCAAACTCCACTTCGAATTCGACGGTCGATACCGGAACCACATGATCGCCCCGTTCCGCCCTTCCCACGCGGTATCCCACGGTTTCGACTTCAGGAATGCGGAGCAGCAGGTCCTGAGCTCGGTTGGAGATTTCCGTAGTTTGCTTGAGCGAGGTTCCCGGAGCGGTACTGGTGGCGACGACCGCCGTGGGCTCCCGAAACGGGGGCAAAAAATTTCCGCCCATCCGCGTGTAACTGACGAACGATCCTCCCATCAGAAAGAGTACGAACGCAGCCAGCAACCAAGGCTGGGAAAGCGAAAAACGCAGCAGGCTCGCGGCAAACACGTTCTTCAAACCACGAACCACCCAACCATCCCGATGCTCGGCTCCGGGCTTCGGATTGAGCAAAAACGAACTCAACACCGGAATCACGGTCAACGAAACGAGGAACGAAGCGGCCATGCTGACGATCGTCGCGATCGCGATGGGAGAAAACAATCGTCCTTCGACTCCACTCAGCCCTAACAGAGGAATGAAGACGAGGATGATGAGCACCGTCGCGTAAAAAATCGAGGAGCGGACTTCGGCAGAAGCTAGTGCGATCACTTCCAGCTTCGGCTTCGGCGAATCGAGCGCGGCGTTTTCCGAGAGGCGTCGAAAGACGTTCTCCACATCGACGATTGCATCATCCACCACCATCCCGATCGCCACGGCCAATCCGCCCAGCGTCATCGAATTCACGCTGAGATCAAAGAGGGCGAACACCAGGACGGTGATACCCAGGGAAAGCGGAATCGCGGTCAGGGTGATGAACGTCACTCGGACGTTGAAGAGAAAGAGGAAGAGAACGAGCGCGACCATGATCGCACCATGAATGAGGGCCTCTTCCAGATTTCCGATGGCGATGTCGATATAGTCCGATTGATCATAGAGAGTCACGATTTTCACGCCCGGAGGGAGGCTCGGCTGAAGATCCGCGATGGTTTCTTTGACCGCGTCGCAGAGGCCGATGGTATCGAATCCGGGAGACTTCGTCACGCTAACCACGACGCCGGGATAACCGCGCACCTCGGTTCCCTCATCTTCGCCTTCCATTCCCTTCTTCGTGCCGAGCCCGGCATCGCCCCGCATCGGCTCAATGCCCCAGACCACTTCGGCAACGTCACTGATCCGAATGGGCCGATCATTCTCGTAGCTGACTACGGTATCTCCGATTGCACTTGGGTCCGTCGTCATGGCGAGATTCCGCACCATGATTTCCCGGGCAGACTCTGTCAGAAAGCCACCTGTGGTGTTTTTCACCGCTCCAGCAGCCGCTCTTTGGATCTCCTCATAAGTAACCCCCAGGGCCAGCATTTTCTCAGGGTCAGGCTGAACCTGAAGCTGCTTGACGCCTCCTCCCATGGAAAGCACTTCCGCAATTCCGGGAATGGCTTGGAGGCGCCTTGCGACATTCCAGTCGGCCAGGGATCGCAATTCCTTGGGACTGGTCTGCTCCGTAGTATCCATCAAGCCAATCAGCATGATATTCCCCATCAACGAGGCAACTGGCGTCATGTAGGGCGTCACCCCGTCAGGAAGCGTTCCCGCCACTCCGGTCAGGCGCTCCTGGACGAATTGCCGAGCCTGATAGATGTCGGTTCCCCAGTCGAATTCGACGAAGATGAGCGAAAGCGCGATGTCGTTGGTCGAGCGCAGACGGGTTAGTCCGGTTACCCCCATCAGGGCACTTTCCAGCGGAATCGTGACCAAGGTCTCGACCTCTTCCGGGGCCATTCCGGGAACCTCGGTAAGGATCGTGACCGTCGGTTTGGTGAGATCCGGGAGGACCTCGACCGGAAGCTGGGTCATGGTCCGAAGCCCAAGTCCCAATAAAACCAGGGCCAACACCAGAATGAGGCCGCGCTGGGCAAGAGAAAATCGAATCAGATGGTTCAGCATGAAATTGCGGGTGTCGGATTCGAAAACCTAGGCGCTTCGGGCTTGGCGCTGCTTCCACCACGTTTGGGTGACGGCCAGGAACAAGATCGAAATCACTCCGGCGTAGATCATCAAGACCAGATCCCAGTGACCGTGCGAGTGGTCGCCGTGATCATGACCGCCATCGCCATGATCAGCCTTTTGATCC
Organism: uncultured Verrucomicrobiales bacterium; assembly: GCA_964351855.1. Classification (GTDB taxonomy): domain Bacteria; phylum Verrucomicrobiota; class Verrucomicrobiia; order Verrucomicrobiales; family DEV007; genus JBCDHN01. Next base: position 50,732 of record CAYGQD010000020.1, on the reverse strand, counting down.
TCGCTGATCTCGGACCCATCTTCATTGTGTTCGTGGCCATGCGCCGCATCCAGCGCCTCCTTCAGAGAAATGCCGCTTCCGCCATCGGCAAAGCCGAGCGAATACGAGCCATGGGTCACGACTTCGTCGCCCGGGAAAAGTCCCCCGAGGATTTCGACGAATTCATCATTCTGTTCCCCGAGGATTACGGGGGCTCGCAAAAAAGCGGTGGGCAGTTCAAAATCGCGCACAAAAACGACGCGTTTGATCGGATCTCCCTGAATCGCAATTCGCGGGACCGCCATGACCTCTGAGCGTTTCTCGGTGATGATGCTGAATTCTGCTCGCATTCCGGGGCGCAGCGTTCCTTCCACATTGGCCAACTGAAAAATCCCTTCGACCGTCCCGGCTTCCCGATCCGCAACCACTCCGAAGCGGATCAAGGTCGCATCCATCGCCTCGCCCCCGAGCGCGGGAACCCGAATCCGCGCGGTCGTTCCGACTTCGATTCCCGCAGCATCTTGCTCCGGAATTTTGGCGACCGCCCAGACTTCCGATCGATCGGAGATATCCATCAGCTCATTTTCCGGCTCGACCGGTTGCCCCAGGCGAACGTGGGAATCGACGACCATACCGGCCTGACTTGCCTTGAGAGTGACCGTCGGCGGTGGATTGCCCGGCTGGCGACTTTCGACTTTTAGCAGAGGCTGCCCTTGGCGAATCAAATCGCCTTCGAAGGCAAACACTTCAATTACGCGACCGGAAATGCGTGAACTGACGACGGATCGGTTGGCGGGAATTTCCTCGACTCTTCCAATCGCGAAAACCGTGGTTTCGAAGTCCACTTCTTCGGCCAAGGCCGTTTCGATTCCCAGGTTGGCCACGCCGATCTCATCGAGAATGATCAGATTGGCCGCGCGTTCCGGGTCGATGGTTTCATCGGCGGCGTGGGCAAGGGGAGCGGAGGAAAAGACCGTTCCTAAAAGGGATACAAGGGTGAGAAATCGGGAAAACATGAAGAAAGAGGTAAAGATCAGAAGTTAGCGGTGGAGACGTCTACGCGGCGCAAGGAATCCTCGCGCCGACACAGTTGGCGATCCTGCTACCAATCAGATCAGAAAAACCCCTATCAGAATCGATCTCGGCTCAGAGGTGAGCCCGAGATCCGGAGGTGGCTGCGCCTCCTCTCTTCTTCTCATTTCAGATTCCCGCTTTCGAACCTCGACAAAAAACGGAAGATCTTGGCCGAATTCATCGACCGAGGCTGAAAACGACGGCGACGGATTCGTCGCGGCCGGACCCTCATCGTGCTTCAAATGCCAGCCGTGATCATGGGAATCATCCTCATCATGTGGCTCGCCGGAACAAGTCACCGCGTGATCAGGACATACCTCTTCGCAGGAACACCAAGGGTTCAGGAACGCGCCGAAAAGGACAATGATCGTGATGATTTTCAATCGATTCCAGGCCTAATGAATTCAAAGCAGAAGTTGCCCTACTATCCTGGTTTGTCCAGCCCGGAGGGAATCGGTTCCCCTGGAAGAAAAGGCACAAAAAAGATGGGCAGCCAAACGGCTGCCCATCTTGACAAATATTGAAGTTCGAAGCGGCAGCTTAACGTACCGGCCCTTCGACACCGCCGGTAAGCTTCTCTCCATCAATTCCGATCGGCTTGTAGCCGCCTTGAGTCTTGAACCAGAACATCATGCCGAGGTAGATCACGGCCATGATCGCCGGAATAAAGGCGTCGGCACGAAGCGTCTTGCGGTCTCCGGCGATGTCCGCAGCAATCACCGTTTTCTGAGCATCGGTCGGCGTTTCTGCCTTCTTCGCTTCACCCAATTTGGCTCCGTCCAATCCCGTTGCTTCTGCCAGGATCGGAAGCCACTTGGATGGGGTGTCGGACTTGTATTCCTCGAAGAGAGCCGGATCGGCTTTTTTGAGTTCTTCACCGGCAAAGCGGTCCTTGGCATAACCGAGACCTTCCGATCCGATCAACCCAGCGCTCATCATCCCGATACCGCCCATCAGCGACATGGCGACGGCCCCAGAGCGAGGATAACGGTCACCAGCGACGGCCAACATGGTTGGCCAGAAAAAGGTTTTGCCAACGCCGTAAATCGTCAGGGCAATGAAGGCCATCGCAAAACCGGTAGCCGCCGAGGTAAGATTTAGTCCAACGCAGGCCAAAACGGCGCAAACGAAGAGAATCCCGACTGGGGATAGCTTGAGGCGGCTCTCGATGAAGTGAGCCGAGAAACGCAGGCCGAACATCACCAGGGAAGTCCAGATGAAGAGCGCTTTCCCTTGTCCCGGCGTGAGAATGTTACCAGTGATGTTCTGCATCCACTGATCCGTGCCCAGTTCAACAGCACCGACCAACGCATGAGTAATGAAGAGGACAAAGAGCAAGATCGCTCCAATCGAGAACTTGGTGATCACTCCGATCGCGACCAGGATGATGAACCCGACTCCGTAACCGGCAATGTCCGGGAATCCTAGGGTCTTGAGGCAGAAAAGCGTCAAGAGGTAGGCGACGACCGCGCCCCCCAGCAATCCGACATCTTTAAACATATCGCCGTAGGCAACCCCCTTGGCACTGGCTTCCGACTTCGGATACTTCTGACCGAAGAACATGATGCCGTAGGCAACCGTCGGAATGAGGTAGAGCGACAGCTGAATCTTCCAGCTCAAGCCCATGCCTTCGTCCAAGATCCAACCCACTGCGGCGCCAAGCACCAAACCAGCCGGCCAACTCGCGTGAAGGATGTTGAGGTAGTGTGTCCGCTTGGTGGGATAGAGCGTCGCGACCAGAGGATTCGAGACCGCCTCCAGTGTTCCATTCGCGAGGGCAAAAATGAACATTCCCCATTTTAGAAAGGTAAATCCGAGCTTCTGCGCGGCAGCGACCTCCTCAGGAGAAGCGCCGTCCGGAGCTCCCGTCGCCATGAAGGTGACGACAGCGGAAAGGACGTGAAAGACAAAGGCTGCGATCACGAGCTTGCCGTAACCAATCTTATCAACAATCACCCCACCGATGATGATTCCGAAACAGAATCCGGTAAATCCAGCGCCCCCGATTTGACCGAGTTGGAGGCCGGTAAAGCCAAACTCATCGCCCCAGTTGTCAAAAATTCCGCCACGGATGGCGAAGCCGACGCCAGCGGCGAGAATGGCAATAAAGCCTGCCCAGAGGAGACGGCTCGCATTGTCCGTTATCCCGTCGGCTTTCATATCTTGGGTGAGTTTCATTGGAGGTAGATTTTAGGGGTTAAAAGGTAGGGAGCGTGGTTAACAGTTGCCCCACTTTCAGGGCTCTGAAATTTGGCAAAAGTCGCCCTTCTTAACACAATCCGAGTCGAGGACAAGTTCAAAGATCCACGAACCATTTGACAACCAGATCTTGAAAAAGGCGAGCGACCGACAAAAGCATTGCTTTCACGGCGCAATTCGAAAGAATGCACCCTCAAAACCTCGCTACCTCACGAATGTCTTACTCCGATTCTTCACCCGCCGATAAAAAACTGTTTTGGGCCTGTTTCATGGCCTTGGTTGCCACCTCCTTCTTCTTTGGGCTGCGATCCATTGTCGTAGGGCAATTGGCAGGGGAATTTGGTCTGTCCGGCTCGAAAATCGGGGAGATCCTCGGCGTCGGACTCTGGCCCTTTGCCTTCAGCATCATCATTTTCAGCCTGATCATCGATAAAGTTGGCTACAAGGCAAGTGCGATTTTCGCCATCGCGGTTCATGTCATCGCCGTGGTGGGAACGATCATTGCGATCCAATCCAAATCCTACGCCTGGCTCTACTGGAGCACCTTTCTGGTCGCTGTGGCGAATGGCACCGTGGAAGCCTTTATCAATCCCGCCGTCGCCACCGCCTTCTCCAAAGAGAAGTCCAAGTGGCTGAATATCCTTCATGCAGGGTGGCCAGCGGGATTGGCGCTGGGAGCCGCCACCGCCATGCTGTTGAGCTACGCGGGAGCTCCTCTTGTGGTGAAGTTTGGCATCTGTCTGCTTCCCGTCGCCGTTTACGCTTTTCTGACGATTCCGGCGAAGTTCCCAGTCCAAGAGCGCGTTGCCGCAGGAGTATCCTATCGCGACATGCTCCGGGAAGTTGGTGGGGTCGGCTTTTTCGTGATTGCCTGGCTCGTGGCGATTGGGGTGGTTCAAGTCGCCAACACGATCGTCTCGACACCGTTGGAGGTCGCTCCGGTGATCCCGATCGCCATCGCCGCCGTGATTGGGGTCTTGGCTGGGATCTACACGAAATCCGCCGGCAACTGGATGTTCCTCCTTATTCTCTTTACGATGCCGTTTCTGGCGACCACCGAACTGGGGACCGATGGCTGGATGGGAGAATTGCTTGCTGCGGATTTACCGAAAATGGCCGGCTGGGTTTTCGTGATGATCTCCGTGATCATGACGATTCTGCGGTTCTACGCGGGCCCTATCGTTCACAAATTCTCGCCGATCGGGCTACTGGTTGCCAGCGCCGCGCTTGCCATCGTCGGCTTGTTCTGTCTTGGGTTGGCTCCAGCCAAATTAATGGTTCTGGCCGCGATCGTCTACGCCTTCGGCAAGACCTTTCTTTGGTCGACAACCCTGGGAGTCGTCGCCGAACAATTCCCCAAGGGTGGAGCGCTCACCCTCAATGGTGTTTCCGCCGTGGGTGTGCTGGGCATGGGAATTCTGGGAGCCCCGCTCATGGGAGTCTATCTGGACAAAGGAATCGATGCCGATCTGAAGACCCAGCATTCCGCGATCTACGCCAAAGTGAATGCGGGCGAACGCGATACGATGTTTGGCAAAGTTTCGTCGCTCAAACCAGAAGCGGTCAGCGAACTGAGCGAGGCGGAGGCCGAGAAACTGACGATCGTGATCAATTCGAACAAGAAGAAAGCATTTGTGCGACAGGCAGCTCTTCCCGCCGTTTTGCTCTTCTGCTACGTGATTCTGTTTTTCGTCTTCAAAGCACGCGGCGGCTACAAGCCGATCGACTTGGCCGCCGGAGGTCATTGAAGTCGTTTTGAGAATTTGATGGGTTTCTTTGCAATTTGCCGCCCCTTCGTTATTGATCCAAATGGCCGAAGATTTCTATATTGTTCCCGAAGAAGCCCACAACGTTCTCGTTGAAACCGCCTACCAAAGCCGTGGCTACTCCTTTGAGGAAGCCACCTTGGCGACGAAAATGTGCGCAGAGGCGACTCGGCATGGAAACCGGACCCATAATGCGCTGAAAGGGCTCCATTTGGACGAAGAACTGGGTTCGGGAATCGGCAACTGGGTTCCCAAAGCCGAGATTGAAGTTCGCCCCAGCCGCTTCAAAGCGACCGAGAGTTGGAATGCGAACCGGAAAATCGGCCAAGCGGTGGCCTACAAGGCGTTTGATCGCTGCATTGAAATGGCGGAGGAATTCGGAGTTGGCGTGGTTTCCGTGGACAATGCTACCCACTACCTGTGGGGCGGCGGCTACGCCATTGATGTGGCCCGGCGCGGATATATCGCTTACACCAATTGCACCTCGGCACTGGCGGAAGTGGCTCCTTTTGGTGGAAAATTTCCGACTCTGGGAACCAATCCCCACACCTGGGGCTTCCCCACGATGGATGCGGTGGGCTTTCCGGTGGTCCTGGACTGGGCCACTTCGGAGGTCGCCATGGGTCGGGTTCAGCAGCTGAAGCGCGAAGGAAAAGAGATGCCTCCAGGTTGTGCGGTGGATGCGGACGGCAACCCGACTGTCGATCCGAACGATGTCGATCCCGCCCGTGGCAAAGGGGCTCTGCTCTCGTTTGGTCGTCACAAGGGCTATGGGTTGGGTTTGTTGAACGAGCTTTTTGGCGCGGTTGCGGGCGGTTCGCTCCCCACGCTTCGTGGTAAGGATGGAGCTGGCGAAGACGAAAAAACGACGACAACCTTCTATTTCCAAGTGATCCACCCGGATGCGATCAGCTCCGGGCATTTCGCCGCCGGTCGTTCTCTCGGCGAAAATTTGACCGCCGTGATTCAGGATATTTTGGGTCATGGCAATGAAAACTGCATGTTGCCGGGCGAGCCGGAGTTTCGCGGATTGGAACGGACTCGAAAAGCGGGGGGTTTGCTGTTCTCCGCTGCCGAGATTGGCGAGTTCGCGGTAATTGCTAATCATTGTGGAATCGCCCCTACCGACTGGCACCAGAGCAAGTTCCCCAAGTTCGAAGATTAGCGCGCCCGAGCGCCCTGCTTCGAAAGTTGCAATCACCTGCGGAAACGATTAATGCCCTAGGATGAGCGATTACCTGGAAGATTTGTTCGGCCTCAAAGGAAAAAGCGCGATCGTGATCGGCGGAACGGGCACGTTATGCGGAACGATGGCGGAGGGATTGGCTTCAGCCGGAGCCGACGTGGTTTTGGTGGGACGAAGCGAGAAAAAGGCCAAGGAACGACTTCAAGCGATCGAAGATGCCGGGGGCACCGCTTTTTTCTTTGCCGCAGATGTCTCCAGTCGCGAGTCACTGGAAGAGCTCCGCGCATCGGTTGTCGAAAACTTGGGGTCCGTCGATATTCTCATCAACGGTGCAGGAATTAATTCGCCAACGCCATTCCTGGAGATCCCGGACGAGCAGTTCGAGGAGATTCTCGACATCAATCTAGGTGCCGTGTTCCGGGCCTGTCAGGTCTTCGGACAACAAATGCTGGGCCAAGCCAATGGCGGCACGATCGTCAATGTCGGCTCCATTTCAGGCTTGGGGCCGCTTTCGCGAGTCTTCACCTATTCCATGAGCAAGGCTGCCGTTCACAACCTGAGCAAAAACCTGGCTCGCGAATGGGGTGAGCAAGGTGTGCGGGTCAATACCCTGGTCCCGGGATTCTTCCCTGCGGAACAGAATAAGAAAGTCCTGACGCCCGATCGAGTCGCTCAAATTATGGGCCACACGGCGATGAATCGCTTTGGCGAGGCTGAAGAATTGATTGGAGCGACCCTGCTGCTTTGTGGCAAAGCGGGAAGTTTCATCACCGGTCACGAGATGATCGTCGATGGCGGCTTTTCCGCGATGACGATCTGATCCATTGACTTGTAGCTATTGGGACAAAAAGTGATCTAACGGCGTGCCGTTGCTCCCTTTGCGAATGAGATAAAAATCGTCGTCATCCACATCAATTCTGGAATCGACCACATACTGTTTGGCGGTGGACTGGAAGGATATGAGGTGCTTTTCGTGCAACACGATATGGGTGCCAAGGGGGAGATTCACCAGCGCAGCCGGGATCTCTTCGATCGAGTGAATGATCGTCGAGGAAGATCGCCGTTCGTAGTCTTCCAAGAGCGGATGATGGACAATCAGCAAGTGCTTGGCGTCATCCTGAAGCTGCTTGGTCAGTACCTGGTCCACACGGGCTTTGGCGTATCCGTCGCCGGTGGTCAGGAAGAACGCGGTGATCGCCAGGGCAACCGCCATCGTTACGATCGCGATGGCAAATTCAGGGCGTCGTCTGGTTTTCACCAGCTTTTGGCGGCTCCAGTCCGTGGTATCTCCATCCACGACTGGTTTGCGAGCGCGCAGACAGACTTCTGAGCCGAGAGAGGGAAAAAGACCAGACCAAAGTTGATTGAACCGAATCCACGGACGGAGATTTTCCAAGGGATTCCCGGTGTTTCGCATCATGTGGGATCCGGTGACCAGTTCCGTCGCCATTCCGCCATCCGCAATCATCGAGCGCCAGCGGGTCGGAGAAAGGCTGTTGATGTGGCCGCCGCGAAGGACATTCCCTTCTGCAAGGCGTTTTCGGAAATAGGCCTGCCGCCAAGTGGCGAGAAAATGCGGCATCGTCGGAGTGCTGGCAAGGAGGCAGCCCCCCGGAGCGAGAATTCTTTCGATCTCGGAAAGAGAAAACGCGGGACGAGGAAGGTGCTCGAAGACGTGGAGAGACGATACGACGTCTGCGGTACCGGCTTCGATCGGCAGCGGATGGTCGAAATTGGCCTGAAGGATTTCGTCGTAGCCGGCCCGTTGCAGAAGCTCGGTTTCCGGATTCCAGTCAATCGCAATCCACCTTGCCTTGACCTCCTCTCCGACAAATCGCTTTAACCATCCCCGCCCGGATCCATAATCCACAATCGTGAGCGGCTGATCCCGATTCTCGGCTTCTCGGCGAATTGCCTGCGCAGCCCACCAATAACGCAGCATCCGGACCGAATAGCGCGCCTTGGAAAGATGGTCTTCCAGCAGCGGGTCCTCCGGCGTCCGAATGACGGATTGGGAGAATGGAAGAAGCGGCCACTTGAGGAAAGCGAACCGAGAGAATGTGGGCAACATTAGGGCTACGTTAGGTTGAGAGAGCCATTCTGCAAGCCGATCTTCCGGGAGCCGGTAGTTCCCGACTACCTCCATTTTCGCTCCTGGTTGCCAGGATCAGTTCCAAACAAAAACGGCTCGCAGCCTCTGCCACGAGCCGTTTCTGGAAATCGTCAGGATTGAGGCAGTTAGCTCTCTTTTTTCTTCACGCCCATTTCCCCCAGCTTGGCCGCGATATCGGCTCCGTGGCTTCCGGGCTTCACGCCTTTATCGATAAACGCGATCTTTCCTTCGGGATCGATGTAAAACGTCCATCGGTTCGGAAACGGGCGGACATTGGTCACCACGCCATACGCTTTGGCGGTGTCTTTGTCCGGATCACTGAGAATCGGGTATCCCAGTTCCATCGACTTGGCAAAATCCGTGTTTTTCTCCACGGAATCGCAGCTGGCAGTAAAAAAGGAGACCTCAAACTGACGAAGTTCTGCGTCACTCTCACGGAGCGACAGGCATTCCTTCGTTCATCCACCGGTAAAGGCTTTGGGAAACCAGGCGACGACCACTGTTTGGCCCTTCATTTCGGAGAGCTTGTAGTTGACGCCATCACTTCCCATGAGTTCGAAGTCGGGAGCTGGATCGCCAACGGCCAGATCAGCCAGGGCGGAGATTGGCGCAAAGGACCATGCCAGTCCTAGCGTCAGGGTCAGGATTTTGAGTGTCTTCATCTAGATCATCCTCGTTTTCCCACAGAGTCCGTCAACTCCATTCGCTACGAACTCTAGGATCAGAATCCAGTTGCTCGGGAGTTCAGCCTATTGAACCGGTTCTCATGAAGCGAACCCCACTTCTTTTAGTTGCCCTGGCCCTGATTGCGAATGCAGCCGCCAAGGAGCAGCCGAACATCCTCTTCATTTTTCTCGACGATTTTGGCTGGAAGGACACGAGCTATGCGGGCAGCGACTTTTACGAAACCCCGCATCTCGATCGACTCGCGAAGGGAGGAATGGTGTTCACCGATGCGTATTCCTGCGCCGCCAACTGCGCCCCAGCTCGGGCCTCCTTGCTCTCCGGCCAATACACTCCCCGGCATCAGGTTTTCAACGTCGGCACAGGGCCGCGCGGAAAAGCCGCCCATCGGCGCCTCGTTCCCATTCCGGGAAGAGATACTCTCGACCCGAAGATTCGGACGTGGGCTCACCAGCTTCAAGCCGCCGGTTACGAGACCTCGACGATGGGCAAATGGCATCTTAGTAGCGATCCCCTTCCCTATGGCTTCGATCTCAATGTCGGCGGGACCAAATCCGGTGGTCCTCCGAATGGCTACTACCCACCTCATGGGAAGGTGCCCAATCTCACGGATGCGCCGGAAGGCGAGTGGATCACGGAAACCATCGCCCGAAAGGCAAATGGGTTCATCGAAGCGAATCAAGAGAACCCGTGGATGCTCTACCTAACTCTGTTTTCCGTCCACACGCCGATTCAGGCGAAAACCGATCTCCTTCCCAAATACCAAAGCAAAGCCCCCGGCGAGATCCATGACGACGTGAAAATGGCGACGATGATCCAGGGAGTGGACGATGCGATTGGTCAAATCATGGAGAACCTGGAGACGCTGGGTTTGACGGATGACACCGTGGTGCTCTTTTTCAGCGACAACGGCGGCTATGGCCCCTCCACCGACATGGCTCCACTCAAAGGCTATAAAGGCACCTACTACGAAGGCGGAATCCGCGTCCCCTTTTTCGTAAACTGGCCAGGGGTCGTTTCCCCCGGTCAAACCAACGATACGCCCATCATCGGAGTGGACCTGTTCCCGACGCTTTGCGAAATCGCAGGTGCTGAGTTGCCCGGCGATCAAGCGCTCGATGGAAAATCGCTCGTTTCCCTGTTTAAAGGCGACGAAATGCAAGACCGGGCGCTTTTTTGGCATTTCCCCGCCTATCTCCAGTCCTATTCTGGCGTCAGCGATGAACAACGAGATCCTCTTTTTCGCAGTCGCCCGTGTTCGGTCATTCGCCAGGGCGATTTCAAGCTGCACCAATATTTCGAAGATGGCGGCCTCGAGCTCTACGACCTTCGTGAAGACATTTCCGAATCGAGAAACCTGGCGTCTTCGCTTCCCGAGAAGACACAGGAATTGCTGGCCGAACTTAAGGCTTGGCGGGAGTCCATCCAAGCGCCAGTCCCGACCGAAGAGAATCCTGAGTTTGACCCGAAGATTGAGGCGGCTGCGCTCAAGAAGGCCAAAAAATAGGTAGGAGTCACCGGCTTCCATGGCAAAAACGTAACGATCCAGTTTTTGCTGAACGGTCCGGGCTCGATACATCGGAGGGCGTTGCACGGAAGGCTGTCTCCCCAATCCATCCAAGCAACTCAACCTCTTCAACTACCAATCTTCACTCCTGTTCTTATGAAACAATCTCTTCTCACGGCGCTCCTTCTGATCGGCGCAACGGTATTGGCCTCTGCCGATTCAGTCGTCATCAAAGGTTCCGACACGCTTGGTGCCAAAATGGTTCCCCAGCTCGCTGAAGCCTACAAAGCGGCAGGCAACTCCGCCACCTTCGAGATCGCGGCCGAAGGATCTTCCACCGCTTTTTCCGCGCTCAAAGCCGGCACCGCTCAAATCGGGATGTCCAGTCGCAACGTCAAAGATTCAGAGAAAGCTGAGCTTCCCGGCTTGAAAGAGCACATTGCCGGCATCGACATGATCGGGGTGATCGTGAACCAATCCAACCCGATCGAAGACCTCACGCTCGAACAGATCGAGGGAATCTTCACCGGTGATATCACCAACTGGAGCGAAGTTGGCGGGGCGGACGCACCGATCTCGGTCTACACTCGCAACACGTCTTCCGGAACCTACAAGACCTTCCAAGAGCTGGCCATGAGCGAGCGCGACTACGGTTCCAGCACCCAGAAGATGGCAGGGAATGAGCAAATCGCTCAAGAAGTTGGGAAGAATACCAACGGCATCGGCTATGTTGGCCTGGCCTATACCGAAGCGGATGGCGTCAAGCCGACCTCGGTGAATGGCGTTGCCGCCACCGCTGCCAATGCCAGCAAGTATAAGTTGGCGCGCAATCTCTACTATTACACCGTTGGGATGCCCGAAGGCGAAGCCGGAAAGTTCCTCGACTGGGCCACCAGCGACCCGGCTGCTGGAAAAATCGTCGAGAAAGTCGGTTTCATTTCCTATCAAGGAAAGAAAGGCCTCATCAAGAAGCTTCTCGGTAAGTAGTCTTACTTCTCGTCGATTCGACGCCTCACTAGAACTCGAAACAAGATGCCCGGGAAAAATCTCGGGCATCTCTGTGTCCGGAAAGAGCGATAAGAGTCTTTCGTGGCGAAATCTTAACCGTAGCCAATTTGAAGCATGTCAGGAGCGGAGCTAACCGGTGAGGGTGGTCGCTTTAGGACCGCATTAACTCTTAAACACTACTATACTCTATGAAGAAAACTACACTACTCACGGTGGCAGCGGCGCTTGTTTCAGGCGTCGCCTTTGCCCAAGATACCATCGTCATCAAAGGTTCCGATACCCTCGGAGCGAAGATGGTTCCCCAGTTGGCCGAGGCTTACAAAGCGGCTGGTAACGACGCCACGTTCGAAATCGCCGCAGAAGGTTCTTCCACGGCATTCACGTCGCTGAAGTCTGGCACCGCCCAAATCGGGATGTCCAGCCGCGACGTCAAAGACACCGAGAAAGCTGAGCTTCCCGGCTTGGTCGAGCACATTGCCGGAGTCGACATGATCGCCGTGATCGTGAACAAGTCCAATGGCATTGAGGAACTGTCTCTCGAACAGATCGAAGGCATTTTCACCGGTGACATTCAGAACTGGAGCGAAGTCGGTGGCCCTGACGCCCCCATCTCCGTTTACACCCGCAACACCTCTTCCGGCACCTACAAGAGCTTCCAAGAGATGGGCATGGGAGATCGCGACTATGGTGCAGAAACTCAAAAAATGGCTGGTAATGAGCAAATCGCTCAAGAAGTTGGCAAAAACACCAATGGAATCGGCTATGTGGGCCTTGCCTACGCGGAAGCGGATGGCGTCAAAGCGGTTTCCGTAGGTGGCGTCCCCGCCTCACCGGATCACGCTTTGGAATACCCGTTGGCTCGGAAACTCTACTACTACACGGTCGGAATGCCGGAAGGCTCTGCTGGCAAGTTTCTCACTTGGGCGAAGACTTCTCCCGAAGCTGCCAAGATTGTCGAGAAGGTCGGTTTCATTGCCTTCAAAGGCGAGTAAGCAAACCCTCCGAGGTTCAAAACCATTGAAATACCTTCAGCACCCGGAGGGCAATTCCCTCCGGGTGCTTTTTGTTGCCTCAATCCGCAACTAATGTTTCGAAATCGTAACTTAAGTGGCCAAATTGAGGTTTGTCTCGCCCGATTAGCACGCCTAAGACTTCCGCACTAACGCAGCACCGATGGCTAGTAGCACCAAATCCGAGAACGTATTCAGTAGCCGGAGATTTCGTCTTTTTGGGGTCTTCGACACCCAGGACCTGATACGCTGGTTCTTCGCGGCGAAGGCGAGTATTGCGATTATCGTTCTGCTCCTGATTTGTGTCTTTCTTTGGAAGGAAGCGCAGGGCTTTTTCCCGGCAAATCACCACGAATTGGTGACGTATCGGAAGACCGGTCAGGAATTCGTCGATTATATCCGGGAAGAACGGGATCTCCATCGCCAGGTTAGTGGTGCCCTAACGCGGGCCTATTTCAGTGAAGTCAACTTGTCAGCGTTTAACGAAGACGAACAGATCAAGGTGTTTGGTGAACTAACCCGGTTACCGGAAGAAGGCGTCCCCGACGAATACCGGGCCTTGGTCGCCGTGCTGGAGACCGCCCCGGACGATGGGGAGCGAATCGCAAAACTTCGCCAAGAGCTACGTGATGCGACAGAGAAACTTTACAAACGGACTAGTCGCAGCCAACTGGGATTTAAGACGCGGATTACCAATGCTCAGTTCAGAGCCCTGAAAGAGGTCGCCCTCGGTGTTCAGCCAGGCCAGGATGAGGAGCCAGAGCTCATCGCCGAGTTGAAGGCCACCAAGAAGAAGGAGAACGACCTCGCGAAGGAGGAATACACGGAACTGCTTGACCTCTCGAAAGAGTTTAGCGCGATTGGCCGGGACCTGAGCAGCCTTTGGAGTTCCCTCCGCCGAGAAGCCCTGGCCGTCCGTCAGTTGGCGGATGCCGCCGAATCTGCTCCCACCACGATCATGATTCTGCGAAATAACGCAGATGTGGCCGAAGCTGAGGGTGATCTCGAAACGGCGAAGGCCGAGCGGGCCAAGGCGGATTCCATTCAGCTCGTCGATGTCGATTTCAAAGCAGCGACCAAACCGTTTTATGACGCGGTTGATGAGCACACTCGGATCGTGCAAGATCTCCGCAAAGACATCACCGAGATCTTCAAAAAGATCCCCAAGAAAAGTCCCTCCCCCAACGCAACAGAAAATCTTCGCGAAGCCCACCGGCTCAAGGAAAAGCTTCTCGCCCAGCTCGAAAAGGGCGAGCGCAACGTCCAGAACTGGGATCACACGAAATACTATTCCTACCTTCGCTCGATCGGATCGTTCTTCTTCGGTCGTGACTGGGTGACCAACAGTTCCTGGCACGACTTTTTTGGGGTAATGCCGCTGTTAACGGGTTCCCTCCTCATCTCCCTGATCGCGATCATCGTGGCGGTCCCGTTCTCCGTTGGAGCCGCCGTTTATGTCAATCAATTGGCAACGAAGCGGGAACAGGATTTCCTCAAACCGACCATTGAATTCATCGAAGCCATTCCTTCCATCGTTTTGGGGTTCTTTGGCATCATGGTCCTGGGTACATTCCTTCGAAATGTCAGCCAAATGGACATGTTCTCTTGGGTTCCCGGTTTCCCGATGACGGAACGGCTCAACATCCTCAACGCCGGATTGTTGCTCGCCTTCATGGCCGTTCCCACGATCTTCACGCTGACCGAGGATGCTCTGAACAATGTGCCAAAAGCCTACACGGAGTCTTCACTTTCGCTGGGGGCAAGTAAGATGCAGACCGTATTGGGAGTGGTGCTTCCCGCCGCGATGTCGGGATTAGTCGCCGCCATTCTTCTTGGATTCGGGCGGATCATCGGGGAAACCATGGTGGTGCTTTTAGTAGCCGGAAACAAGATTGCGATGCCAGACTGGAGCGCGGGACTTGGCGTAATTACGCAACCGACTCACACCATGACGGGAATCATCGCCCAGGAGCTCGGAGAGGTCGACCAAGGCTCCGATCACTGGGGAGCGTTGTTCATGATCGGAATGATTCTTTTTACGATTTCTCTCATCATCAATTTTTCAGCCCAGGAGATCATCAAACGATTCCATAAGGGCTAACCTTTTCCGGGACCTCATCTTATGAACGATCCAACAGAGAAACCCCACCCCTTCACGATTCCGAACCAGAAGCAGTTCCGGAAAGACTTGGCGCGGAAGGCGGTCGTGATGTTTTTCACCTACTTCATCGTCGTTTTCTTCGCGATCATTTTCGCGGACATCGTGAAAAAGGGATTCCCGGTGATTTTCCCGGGACCGTTTGAAGCCGATGCACCGCTCTTTGACGCAGGCTTCTTTGCTAAAATGCCGGGCACACTGGTTGCCTTTGAGGATGAGAACGGAAAAACCTACCGGAAGGACATCGCGGATTTTCGCGATTACATGGAGGCCAATCCCAATGCGGTGGTTCGCAAAGAACATCGCTATTCCTACACGGGTGGCGGAATTCTGGGCCCGTTAGTCGGAACGGTCCTCCTCATCCTCATCTGTATTTCGGTCGCTCTGGTCATCGGTATTGCTGCGGCCATTTTCCTCAATGAATACAGCACGAAAGGGCCGCTGATGCAGGGAGTGCGACTCGCGATGCTCAATTTGGCCGGGGTTCCTTCGATCGTTTTCGGCCTCTTTGGTCTCGGCTTTTTCTGCTACGCCTTCCCCGTAATCACCACGGAACTGGCCGATCGAAGTCTGTTTTACTTCCAGCTTCCGGGCAGTTCCTTCTACCTCAGTCTGCAAGGCTTTGGAATTTCAATGACAGCGGGAGGACTCACTCTTGCCGCGATGATCCTTCCGGTGATCATCACCGCATGTGAAGAATCTCTCAAAGCCGTTCCCATGGGATTCCGAGAAGCTTCCCTCGCCCTTGGTGCCACCAAATGGGAAACGATTCGCAAAGCCGTTCTCCCTTACGCCATGCCCGGGATGCTGACAGCCTCAGTCCTCGGAATCACGCGGGTCGCCGGAGAAACCGCGCCGATCATGTTCACAGCAGCAGCGGCCCACAAGGATCAGCTTCCCTGGCAAAATCTGAGCGGGAATTTAGACGCGATTCCAGAATTCTTCACGCAGTCCGTACAGGCCTTACCTTACCACATTTATACCGTTGCAGCGAGAATTCCACAATCCGAATTCACAAAGCCAATGCAGTATGGCTCAGTATTTGTCTTCATGTTTGCAGTGATGTTGCTTGCTGCCTTGTCCATCTATCTTAGAATCCGAGCACGCAGAGCCCTGAAATGGTAACTCTGATCAATCCGCTTGGTCCCCTTCTTCACATTCTTAATCCGAGTAAAATGGAAAATACCCTCGAAAAGACTACCTCCGCCAAAGAGACCGAATCGGCGGCTTACAAGCCAGCCCCTAACGGTACCAAAGAACCCATCGTGGAGATCAATGACGTCAATTTCAGCTACGACGGGAAAAAGGATACCTTGCAGAACATCAGCTTCCCGATGTTCAAAAATGAGGTGACGGCCTACATCGGCCCCTCTGGTTGCGGCAAGTCGACGCTTCTTCGCTGTCTGAACCGAATGAACGATCTCATCCCGGCTGCGGCAGTGACCAAAGGGACGATTAAGATTCTCGGGCAAGACATTTACGCACCTGAAGTGGATGCAATCGAGTTGCGCAAGCAAGTCGGAATGGTCTTCCAGAAGTCCAATCCCTTCCCTCGGAGCATTTTCGACAACATCGCCTACGGTTTACGTGTTTCCGGAATTACGGACAAGGCCGAGATCGAAGGAATCGTCGAAGAAAGCCTCAAGGGGGCCGCGCTATGGGAAGAGGTCAAAGAGCGCCTCCAGGATAACGCGACAGGCCTTTCCGGGGGGCAGCAACAACGGCTCTGTATCGCCCGGACCATCGCGGTAAAACCCAAGATCATTCTGATGGATGAGCCTTGTTCCGCCCTGGACCCGATCGCGACGGCCAAAGTCGAAGATCTCATCAATCAGTTGAAGGAGAATTTCACGATTGTGATCGTGACTCACAACATGCAACAGGCGACCCGCGTTTCTGACCGCACTGCCTTCTTTTACTTGGGCGAATTGATCGAATACGACTTCACGACCAAGCTATTTACCAGTCCTAGCAAGTCCCAAACCGAGGACTACATTAGTGGTCGATTTGGGTAACGCTTCCACGAGGCCCGCATCATTCGCGGGGCTTTGACATTTGATTGGAGCGAATTCCGCCATCGACAAAAAGGGTCTCTCCCGTGATGTAGGAGGCGTCCTGGCTGAGAAGAAAGGCAACGACGCCGGCACATTCTTCGGGAGTCCCGAGTCGATTCATAGGAATGTTTTCACAGGCTGACTGGAGGAGTTTGGGGGACTCGGTCACCTCTGCGGTCAGCCGCGTCGCGATCAACCCCGGGGCGACAGCGTTGAATCGGAATCTGGGAGCGTACTGAACGGCAAAGGCGCGAATGACGCCGCCCAAAGCCGCACACGCAGGGTCGTATGCCAGGTGATCGGGCTCGGATTGCTCGGCATTGATCGAGGTGATTGCCACCATACAGGCTCCCTCCGTCGCGAGCTCCGAAAAGGCGCTGGCGAGCAGATATCCAGACCTGGCTTTGACGTTTACGGTCTCGTTCCAAAGTTCAACAGCTGACTTCTGACCGGGATTGGCTTCCGGGTAGATTCCCGCGCAGTGAACCAACCCATCGAGACCGCCCATTTTCCGGTTCGCTTCATGAACGACCTGAGTGGGATCCGCCTCCGTTCCCAAGTCTGCTCTCAAGTATTCTGCACCCGCCGACTTCAATTCCGGCCATTCAAACGGTTCTTCTTCATCCGCCACCACCATCACTTTTTCCGCTCCTTCGGCAAACAGCCGTAGAACGATCGCCCGCCCGATTCCACGGGTCCCACCCGTCACCAAAAACCGTTGCTGACTGAGATTCACGAGAACAGGCTTTCCATTTTTTGGCGGAACGCCTCGCAATCCGGCTCCCCTTCTGCAGGAGCCCATTTGGCGAACGATTTGTCGCTCGCGGCATCGTAGGGGCCTTTTTTCGTTTCCAGAATCACGGAATCGGGTTCCAGACAGACCATTCCGTGCCAGAGTCCGGGCTCGATATCAATCAATCCCGTCCCATCGCTTCTGAGTTGATGAGTCTCCCGGATTTCACCATCCGCTTCAAATACGATAAAGCCGAGGCAGCCCCGGAGCACGAAAACGGTTTCAGACTGCCCCACCTCAGGATGGATGTGAGGCTGAACATAGGTTCCTGGCTGAAAGAAGTTCAGCATCCGCTGGACCACATCCTCCTGACGACGATGCAGTGGCAGAATGATCCGCTTTCGGGGACTTTCCCGCGACCCCTGAAATCCCTGAGCAAGGAGGTCTTCGTTCAGCGCAAAGCAACCTCCGGTTACATTCGAAAAAGCAAGCATGGTGAGGTTCTAAAGGTTTTCGGCGGCGAGAAGCAGCCAGTTGTCATCCACCGAATCGACCTTGCGATAATGGACCTGCCCTTCCTCGTCGATTTCCGAAAGAATCGTCGTTTTCGGGGGAATATGCCCGCTGGCGATCGACAGCAAATGATAGAGAAACGGGCGCTTCGGCTGATAGGGATGGTTGTACCAGAAGTACTTTCGATCCTGCTCCGCCTTTTTCGCCAACGCGTTGTTGAGAAGTGTTTCCTCGCTTTTACTGGGAAAATCCACGAATTCCAGGACGCCGCCTTTCAACTGGGAAAACGGGGCAAAGTTCGCCGTCCACTCCCGAATTTCGTTCCACTTCAACTTGTCGGCATTCGTCTCCAACCCGTCGGCTGCTGATTCCAAGACTTTCGAAATCAGGGTATCGTAGAAGTCGTCTGCCTTGAAATCGAGATTCTCCCATCCAAACCCATCAAACATATTGTGACCTCCCACGATGTTGCCATACCACTGACTGGGCAGTCCATTGGGATTTTCCTTCAAACCGTAGAACTTGAGGGCCTCTTTTTGCTTCGTGGTGAGGCTCTGTAGCTCGGGAAAGAAATCATACTGCACCGGGGGACTGATGAGGAGAACGGGTTTTAGCTGGAGGCGCGCGGTGATGATTTCATGAACCGTGCCAACGCTGTAAATATTGGTAGGGACGAAGGCGACCACGAAGTCGCTGATGTCCGTCATGCGAAGATCGATGTGAACCGTCTCCCAAAAATCGACTTCAAACTTGGCCCGCGTCTCTCGATTCGTCCAAAAATCCAATTCGTATTGCGCCTTGGCGGGGAGCAATCCTTCTCGTCCGTAATCCCCGTCGTGGCCTAGGACCGGAGGTTTGTTCCAGGGATCCAGAACCGTGATCGAAAGCATGCGAAGAATTGGCGTCAGGATGGAGCGCCAACCCAGATACTTCTCCACCACTCGCGACCCGACAAAATCCATCGGCCCAGACAAGTAGGAGCGTCTATTCTGAAGGAGGTTCGCACGCATCTGGGCATGATCAGCCCGTTCCCAGCAAGTTTCAAGGTTGAAGAGGGAGCTTCAGCGCTCGATCAAATCGACTTCCAAGGTCAATTCATTCGCAATCCCTTCCAAATCCTCTCGAAGCTTTTCCAGCGACATCTGGTCCGGGATTCCAAGCACCGCCGTCGCCCTAAAGAGACGCTCTCCGGACATCGGAGCGCTGATGCATTCCGTTTCCAATTCCTCGAGATTGATCCTGTGAAGATTGAGAGCGCGAGTCATCTCCCGAATGATGCCCGGACGGTCTTGACCGATCAGTTCCAGGGTCATGGTTTGGCGAGGCATTGCTGGCTCACTGGCATCCTCTTCCAGACTGATGGAAATCCCGCTCAAGTTCTGAAGAGCCTCGCGCAGGGCCTTCGCCTGATCTGAGGGCACTTCGATTCGGACAATCCCCGCGAACTGCCCCGCCAAATGGGCCATGCGACTCTCAACCCAGTTGGCATCATGAGCCGTAACCACGTTGGCGACGGACTCCACCAAACCGGGACGATCGGCCCCCAAAACTGTCATGACAAATGAGGTGAACATCCAGAGACCAAATCGTAATACTGATCCAGCTAAAGCAAAATTTTCGCAAATGGAGGCCGCAAACGCGTTTCTTCCTCCGCAGCGCCCTCACAGAGTCACCATTTGCTTTCGAAGCAGCAAAGCCGATAATCGTCCACGATGAAGCCATCCAACGAACCATTTTTGGGACCACTTCCGCCTTCCGGCGAGAAGTTGAGCCCTGAGATGTTGGATCTGGCCATTCGCTTCCGATCCGTGGGCTCCAAAGGAGAATTGGGATGGAATTCCAAGTATGAGGGCATGAAGTTGGTGGGAAAAGGCGGGCAGGGAATCGTCTTTCGAAGCGAGCGCTCCGGCGCGGACGGATTTCGCCTTCCCGTGGCCCTCAAAGCTTATTCGCCCGAGGTCTACAGCTCTACAGAGGACTATGAATCGGACATGCGCCGAATTGGCTCGGTCGCGATGCGGGTTGCGCAATTGCAAAACCACCACCTTCTGGACGTTCACAACTTCATCGAGCGGGATCAGATCCGGGTCATGGTGATGGAGTGGGTCAATGGATATGACTTACATCACCTGCTCAGCCCGCAGATGCTGGAAGCGGTCAAGGGTCGGGTGTCCGACTTTGAATGGAATCACCTGACGGACGTGGTCATCACGCATGGCCCCAAGCAGTCGCGCCTGAAGCCGGGCGTGGCCATCCAGATCCTGCGCGAGTGCCTCACGGGTTTGGCGTCTCTTCATCGGGAAGGCGTGGCCCATGGCGACATCAAACCGGCCAACGTGATGATCAAGCGAACTGGAAACGTGAAGTTGGTCGACTTTGGTTCCGCCGTGGATATGAAAGTCCCCGGATCTCGCATTGCCTGGACGCCGGCCTATGCCGCTCCGGAGATCCTGGACGGAGCCCAGAACTCTCCGCAATCGGATTTGGCCAGTTTAGGCTATGTCCTTGCCGAAATGCTCTCCGGGCGGGTCCTTTTTCAACGAACTGATTCCATCGAAAGTTTGAGAGCGATGAAGCGCAGTCTTCCTAAACGCCTCAAAGAGATTCTCCCTCCTGATATCGTCCGGAATAAGGACCTCATGGAGTTGTGCCACAATCTGGTGAACCCGGATCCGAATGAACGGATGGCCAGTGCCGAAGAAGCGAATATTATCTGGGCTGCCAATCTTCACCGCCAACTGGTGAAGACGGATTTGGACAGCGAGTATGAGAACGATCTCAGAGTCTGGATGGAAAGCTTGCCGCTCGAAAGCCCCCTCTCGACGGATCTGCTCCCTCCCGGTTCCTCACTTCCCGACGACAATGAGTTGCTGACGAATGGCGCGACCATTCTGATGTGAGCCCCGCTTCCGCCTTTCCTTAGCGGGTGACAATGTCAGAAATATTTTCGTCGATTGGCAGGCTTGCCGCTTTGGTCAAGCTACCGTCTTCGCCAACTTGAAACGCGGTCAGAGTGGCTCCTTTGAACGCCGTAACCATCAGAAAACGACCGTCAGGAGACAGCGCCAGCCCCCACGGGATTTTGTCTACCGGCGTTAGACCAAGAAACTCTACCTCCCCGTTTTCCAAGATTTTGTAGCGGGAAATCCAATCAAAATCCCGTTGGTGGCCTCGAATCCCGGCAAACAGAAAACGTCCATCGGAGGTAATCGCGATATCTGATGAACTGACGCCCTCCTTCGGCTCATTCTGATCCACAGCATCGCAGACCTGACGGAGTATGAGCTGGCCTCGTTGCTTCTTCTCATAGACCGACACCCCAAGGTGCTGCTCATTGCTGAAATAGACGATCGGCAGCTTCGGATGGTAAGCCATGTGTCGAGGTCCAGTTCCTTCAGGAGGGTTTGCATTGGGAGGATCGAGCGCTTTCAAGCTTCCGGTTTCCGGATCGAAATCGTATTGGAGAAGCGCGTTGGAATCCTTCACGTAGGGAATGTAGACAAATTTGTTGTCCGGCGAGGGCAGAACACAGTGGGCATTGCGACGTCCTTCATCCAGATAAGCGACCCGCTCGCTCGGAACGTTCGCGTCATCCAAGGCGTAGACATCGACTTGTCCGCCGCCATAGCTCGCCCCCAGGAGAAAGCGATTCGCCCGATCCAGGCTCAAATAGGAATAGCCGTTGAAGAGATGAAAGGGAGTGTGCTTGAGATAGTTCCCGTCTTCGTCCAATTCCACGGTAAGCCCGAAGGGTCCGCCATCTTTCGCGGAGCCGACGGTGGTATACAGATAGGGCTTTTCCGGGTGTGCCACGATGGTCGCAAGCGAGATACCGACATCCACCTTTTTGGCTAAACTCAGGGAAAGACTCTCACCCTCGACCTTTGCGTCAACCACCAGGAGGCTATTCGTGGTTCGGCTCGGTGCGAAGATCCGAAAATCTTCCGCGAACGATGGTGCGACAACGAGCGCCCAGAAGAGGGATCCTGTGAGGAGAAATCTCGAAACTTTCATATCACATAGGTGACATTCAATTCACGTTTCCGGCAACTAACTTTCACGATTTTTCCGGAACACAGTCCAATCCAAGCACTGCTCCCCGATCAACTCGGCGTGCCCGTTTCATCTGCTGCTTTCCGATACGCCAAGGCCCCGCCATTCAAGTAGTAACGGCAGAACGAATCCAAAACTCCGTCAGGGCGAATCACATGAGTGCAGCAGCGATCAATGCGATCTTGATCCCAATCATCAGCATCCATGAAGGGCTTGATGAAGAGGCGAAACGTCGCCCGCTCATCCATCTCCAGATCATGGAGCAAGGCTCCGAGAGGCTCTGACTCGCAACCACACTGTTCCAAGTCCTCGAGTCGATAGCGAATGCGATCGCCCAAAAAGCCCTGGAGGGTCTTGAAATCGACAAATTCGCTGATCGACCGAATTCCCTCATCCGTCTTTAAGAGGTAACCGATGGTCGCGCAATTCGGGTCGCCACACGGTAGCGGTGTGAAATCATCCAACGTCAATCGCCCGGCAGCCTGTTCGACCAATCCTAAGATCACATCAGCGGTATTGAGCCGATTCGCGGTTGCATCGCCAACCCGACCACTTCCGAAAAGGGGCTGAAAACTGACTCCACGAATATGATCGTGCTTCACCCCAAACTCGACCGTGTCCCAAACCTGCTCGAGGTTTTCCGGAATCACGGTCATCGCCAGGGTCAGAGGAATGTTCAACTCCCCGGCTCGTTCGATGGCTCGCAGCTTCAGGCTTCGTAAATCGGCCCCCCGCAACTCGCACTCGCCGCCTTCCTTGGGTCCGTCATACTGGAGGTAGAACTGAAAATGGCCATATTCCATCTGCCGAGCGAGTTCCTCCCCAAACTCACGATCCTTGGCCAAACGAACTCCGTTCGAATTGACGAGGAGATAGTCGATTTCCGGGTTTTCATGACACCAGGCGATGAGATCGAAAAACTGCGGATGGAGCGTCGGTTCCCCACCGGACAGCTGGAGGATTTCGATCTTTCCTTTCCGATCAATGACGCCCTGAATCCGATCTTGAAGATCCGCCAGAGGATACGCCTGAACTTGGTCGCCGACTCCGGTGGGCGAATCCGCAAAACAGGTTGGGCACGCCAAATTGCAGGAGTCGACAATTTCGATCAAAGCCAGACAGGTCGAAAGGGTGTAGAATGGTTTGGGATCTTCCGGAAGCAGATTGAGCTTGGCATTGCGCCCCAAAAACCCGATCTGATCACCTGTCACCGGTTCCGCACAGCAGTCGCCAACACCACAGCTTTTCTCGGATCCACGCTCTCCTTTTGAGAGCCAATAAAATCGCGCGTCGGAGCTGATCAACACCTCCGAAGCACCGTGTTGAGGGCATTCCTTTTCGAGCCAAACCTGATCTCCCACCCCTTCGGTCCGTTGAACCACGTTCCCGGGAATCGCCTCAAAGCATTCAGGGCACTTGGTGGTCGTCGTTTTGAGAAGGGTAGCCATCAGCTCAAAATGACGCCTGAAAGCTATCCTCCACGCCGATCGCGACGGTCCGTTGCGGTTTCGATAAAGACCACCGCTTCCCCCAGACTACAGGCATGAAGCCCGATGTTCTCCAAAGCGTGTGTCGCGTTGACAGCTTCGACAAAGGATGGGGCTAACGACTGATTCTTCGCCACGGAGAGCGAAATCTGGGTTCGAGCAGCATTAGCGAGTTTGCGAATTTTCGACTTCGAATCCCCAACCTTCGCCGCTTCGGCGGGTTCATGTTCGACGTAAGCTTGGTAGGCTCGTTTCAGTCCCTGATGACTGAGCTGCCACTGATGTTGCAAGGCTTGCTCGGTATCGTAGGAAATCCAAGCGTCCAAGTCGGCCGCATTGATGAGCACACGGCGGGCATCATCGCCAATTTGTTCGAAATCCGTCGCCATTCGCACGGCTCCGGTCACGCCCCGTAGATCGGTGGCGACCGGTTGGTATTTAATGATGATGATGCGGGCTTGTTGATCGATTTCCGCCTCTAGCTGATCCAGTTCCTTCTCATACTTCTTCGCTTTCGAGACATTGGGCTTCAGATTGTGACTCAGTAAGTCACCGATCTGCGTCACCATCTCCATGGCAATCCGGCCCATGGCCAAAACGGAACCTCTGAGACTTTGCAACTCCAATTCGAAGTCCTCAAGGGTGTGAGGTGTAGACTTTGGCATCATAAATATCTTAGAGTAATGCAGGCTTCTCGCCTTGGGAAGCGGAGATTCTAGACTGCGGCAGTTCCGTTGCAAATCTGATAGGGTCTACGATAAGTATTCCATGAAGTCTCGTTTTGCTATCCTAGTATGGTTTTTACCCCTCTTGTCTCAGGCCGAAGATTGGCCCGAATTTCGAGGTCCGGACCGGGCCGGGATCTGGAACCAAAGCGGCCTGATCGAGTCCTTTCCTCCAGAAACCCGGGGAAAACTGCTCCCACGGGTTTGGTCGACACCCGTAGGAGCCGGCTACAGTGGTCCCACCGTGGCTGGAGATGCGGTTTTCCTGATGGATCGAGGTTTGCCGGGAAGTTCGCAACCGGTGGAACGGATCGTTTGCGTCGATCGGAAAACCGGCGTCGAGCGCTGGAATCACACCTACCCCAGCGTCTACGATAACGTGGGCTACGGCTATGGCCCCCGTGCCAGCGTCACCGTTCGCGATGGAAAAGCTTGGGCGCTCGGCACCATCGGTCACCTTCATTGCCTCGATGTCGCTACCGGAAACGTGATTTGGGCGCGCAACCTGCAGGAACACTTCAAGGTGGATCTTCCCATTTGGGGGCTCACCAGTTCACCGCTCGTGGAAGGGGACGCCCTCATTTGCCAGATCGGTGCCATGGCGGACCAAGCGTGTATCGTCGCGTTTCACAAAGACACGGGGGAAGAGATCTGGCGCGCGTTCGCTGATAAGGCATCCTACGTTTCCCCTGTAATGATCGAGCAAGCCGGCCAGCGGGTCCTTGTTGTCTGGACAGGGTTTCGCCTTGCCGGAATGAACCCGGCTACGGGAGCCGTTCACTGGGAAATTCCCACTCGTCCTAACAAAATGCCAATCAACGTCCCGGGACCTGCTCTGAACGAAGACAAAACCCTGATGTTTCTGTCAGTGTTCTATGACGGTTCTCGCGTGATCGACCTGAGCCAGGACGCTCTCAGAGCCAAGGAACTCTGGCACCGTCAAGGCATCAACGAGCGCAATACGGATGCGCTTCACGCCATGATCAGCCCTCCCTATTTTTACCAAGGCCACATCTACGGCATCGATAGCTATGGCCAGATGCGTTGTCTCGATCCCAAAACCGGTGATCGGATCTGGGAAAACCAGAAGGCCGTTCCTTCCGGACGGTGGGGAACCGCGTTCATGGTCAGAAATGAGGACAAAACCTGGATGCTGAATGAGCGTGGAGAACTCATTCTCGCGCAATTGACCCCGGAAGGGTATCACGAAATCGACCGCGCGAAGCTGATTGAGCCGACCACCCCTTTGAAACAGCGGACCGAAGGCACCGTACTCTGGTCCCATCCGGCCTTTGCCGGTACTCAGATTTTCGCGCGGAATGATCGCGAACTAATCTGCGTGGAACTCGGCAAATAGGCCGCCCCCACTGGCCTGCCTCGTTACCGAAGAAGGCAGGCTAACCGTGGTGTTCTAGAATTCCTCCTCCCAGCGCGAACTGAAGGTGCGGAGAGTAGAGGCCAGGTTCAAGGAGGAAGGAATCATGCCCTTTCTCGGAATGAACGGTGATGTGCATGTTCGGCACATCAGCTTCACGCAGCGATTTTGCCAAGTGAAGCTGCTGATCCGGATAAAAGCAGACATCGGAATCGATGCTAAAAATGAGCCATTGCTGGTGTTTACACTTGGAAAAAAGTTCCCGCGCGGTGGTCGTTCCGGTATCGTGAAACGCATCAAATTTCTGCCAAATTTCGAGGACTCGAAGGTAGGTATTGGCATCAAAACGGTTCACAAACTTCAGCCCATGATGCAGCAGATACGACTCCAAGGGGCTTTCCACGCGATACCAGGCCAGGGCGTCATCAAACTTCGCGATTTCCCGGCGCGCCCGTCGCTCCATCGTCCTCAAGCTCACAAAAGTCTTGTGACTGATCATCCGCGCCAGTGCCAGTCCTCGATTCGGCGGTTCGTCCTCGTAATAGTCTCCTCCCTTAAAATGCTGGTCATTCTCGATCGCGAGGACTTGCTCAAAGATGACAATTTTTTGCAGGAGGGAAACTTCCAGCGCGCTCGCTACCGGAATCACAATCCCGACCCGGTCCGGATATAACGTCGCGAAACTCAACGTCAGCAAACCTCCGATGGAGGGACCAATCACGGCTCGCAGCTTCTGAATTCCGTATGCGTCCAGAATCTGAACCTGGGAACGCACGATATCGGCGGCCCCCACGCTTGGAAAGCTGGCACCGTAGGGCTTCCCCGTCTCCGGAGAAATGGAGGCTGGGCCGCTCGATCCATAACAACCGCCCAGATAGTTCGCGCAAATCACGAAATATTTCTTGGTGTTGATCGCCTTTCCAGGCCCGACAAAGGCGTCCCACCAGCCCTCGTGGCATTCATCCGTCCACCAGGGGCAATCATCTTCCGGCCCCATCTCATTCATCCCCGTCAGATGTTGCGTGCCTGATAGCGCATGAAAAACGAGGATGGCGTTGTCCTTGGCCTCGTTCAGCTCACCGTAGGTCTCGTAGGCGATCTTCGTGTCCTTCAGGACAGCCCCGGACGCCAGCTCAAAGGCATCGCCACCGTTCAGCGTCAGGGTTTGGATCTGGCCGTTCTGGGCAATCATGGTTTTTTGAATCGAACGGGCCAACGCTAGAACAAGGCGCAATCAGTTGCCAAATCTTTCGGTGTCATACCGACTGCCGCCAAAAAGAAGGCAGCCGTCTCTCCTGCAACGCCGCCGCCGAAAGAACGCAAGAGCCCTGGCAACGAACACGAACGTTCCTCCATCCCGATTTGCATCGCGAAAGGACGGGGTCGAATCATCCCGAGCGCTGACGCTCACTTCTTCGCCAAATACTCGGAAGTACTCTCGTGAGTAGGCTTCATCGCGCTATCCCCTTTCTTCCAATCCATCGGGCAGACTTCGCCATGCTCTTCAAAATGCTGGAGTGCATCGACAACGCGAAGCGCCTCCGCAATCGAACGTCCCAAGGGGAAATTGTTGACCAATTGATGCTGAACCACGCCCTCTTTGTCGATCAAGAACAGGCCGCGATAGGCAATCAACTCACCTTCGACCGCCAAATCCCCGTCGTCATCGATATCGTAATCACCGGCCAACACATCGTAGGCAAAGGAGATGGTCTTGTTCGTGTCCGCCACAATCGGGTAGCTCACCCCGTGAATTCCCCCCTGATCACGCGGCACCTGAAGCCAGCCCCAGTGGGAAAACTCCGTATCCGTCGAGCATCCCACCACTTGGACATTGCGCTCCTCAAATTGACTCAAGGCATCCTGAAACGCATGAAGCTCTGTCGGACAAACAAAAGTGAAATCTTTCGGGTAAAAGAACAGCACCACGTATTTTTTGCCGATATACTGATCGAGCGAAAAATTTTCCTCGATCTTGCCATCGACAACGGCATTGGCTGAGAAAGAGGGAGCATTTTTTCCAACGAGAACGGACATGGGATAATTAGGTTTGGGTAGGTGAAAATCGGTTAGGGCACGAATGTGAACCGGGAGCCTTGTTTGTCAACCTGCGAGGCAAAGAGTAGAGGACGTTCCAAGGTCTGCGGAAATTCCTGGTCTCGTCCTTCAACGATTGAAGAATCCACATTGGAACGTCCTCACAACTTTGCCAGGGGTGGCTGAAGACTCAACTTGAGCCCACAAAATGCGGCCGAACGGCCGCTGTGGCGGAAAGCGTAGGGATTTCAGGAGATCGACTCAATCCTTTTGTGGTCTTTCTTCCTTTTTCTTGAGCCCGTGCAGTTCAACTCATTCGTGAGTTCGCCTGAAAGGCGGTTTCCCTATCCTGCCGACCGTCAGATCCCCAATTTTTCCTTGAGGCCCTCGCTCGTGAGGTGTTTCACCACATCAAAAGGTTCGCAACGCTTGCCATCCTCACTGAAATCAATCGGCCCCAGCGCTCTCGCAAGTTGAACAGCCGCCAAATTCAATCTCTTGTTCCGCTTGCCGATTCCCATGAGCGCGGTGCCCATCGACATCCGCACCCAAATATCCTCCGCGTCAAATCGCTCACGAATCCGATCGATACAGCCCAGAAAAAACGCGTCGGTCAGCTCTTTCTTGCGTAGGTTTTTAGAAAGCTCGTAAACGAGACCATACCCACAACGCTTGCGAAGCGGGTCCGCGCTCTCGATCCAATCGCAAGCGAGTTCAACCACAAACTGCGTCTTCGCCAGCGTCGCGTCGCAGGAACTGAACACGTGAGCGAGCGAACCAATTCCAACGTCATTGACCTGCATCTCCGCCTGTTCCCGGGTCAGCACCTTCGGGTCATCCATCAGCAGACCAAGCAACCGCGCATCGTGATTTTTACTCTTCCATAACCTGAGAGCAAGCTCGTGATCGCGCCCAATCTGTTTCGCGAGCTTCCGCAGCTTTGTCAGGCCAATGCCAAAGCTCTCGAGTCCTCCCGTCCCCTCTCCGAGGCATTCCCAATTCCGGATCCCCCATTCATCCCGGTTCTCCTCCAGCAGGGCCATCACTTCAGTCGCTGTCATACTAGGCGGCCAATCTAGCAAATCGATAATCGCGCGTAAATCACAAACGAACATCTCGAAGCTGGGCGAATGGCGCGATGAAAACAATCAGGAACAAGTTCGTTAGAAGTCTCATGGGTTCTTTCCAGGCAACTCCAAACGGTTTTTCCGAAAGGGTCCGACGCTCCAGCTTCCGGTCTTCCCGTAACTCACTAACACAAAGCCCATGGCTCGAACTGGATCACCAGGGAAAAACCATCGACCTCGGATTTCAGGTGGAGCGGAGCGAGGTAATCCGCCACTTTGCCATCCACTTGCGCCAGGGCTATCTTTGCGAGGTGCTCACCGATGGGGCGCTTGGTCTTGGGATGCAACTCCTGCTTTTTCATTTGAAGGATGATCTTGGCGAAACGACCGATCTCTCCAAATCCCAGCCCGAAAAAGCCGAAGAGCTACGCCAACAGTTGCTGGTTTGGCAGAAAGAAACCGGCGCGGTTATTCCCAGCTTACCGAACCCGGACTTCGATCCAACAGCCAGCTCCGTGGGCAACAAGAAAAAGAAAACCAAGAGCGAAGTCGCCAAATGAACCCCGCACTCTACAAAGCCCTCACGCTCCTCATCTCAGCCTTGCTGTGTCACACCACAGTTGCGGAACCTGAGCCCCTTCGCATTCTCTTCATCGGCAACAGCTACACGGGCCAGATCAAGCAAACCGTCCAGGAAATGGTCACTGCTTCGCCGCATGCGAAGTCCGAGCTCGCTTTCATCAAGCCCGGAGGACGGAACTTGCAGCAACATCTCGACAATCCGGAAACCGTCGCCCGGATTCGTGACGGCGGCTGGGATGTTGTCGTTCTGCAAGACCAAAGCCAGACGCCCGCCATCTTCCCGGATCGCTTCGCCGAGGCAGCGGAGGCGCTGGATAAAATCATCGACAAAGCCGGAGCCAAGACCGTGTTTTATATGACTTGGGGACGACGCGATGGCGACAAGCAGAACGCGAAACGATTCCCGACTTACGCAACGATGCAGGACGCGTTGAGCGAATCCTATTCCAGAGCGGCCAGAATCGCCGATGCGGAACTCGCGCCGGTTGGCGAAGTTTGGCGAGCCGTTCGCGAGGCTGATGAGGAACTTGGGCAGGCGCTCTACAAACCCGACGGCAGCCATCCGTCAACCAAAGGTGCCTATCTCGCCGCCTGTGTGTTTTACGCGACTTTCTTCGAAGCGAATCCAGCCGACGTGCCGTTCAACGGAGGACTTTCGGAGAACGAGGCCGAACTTATTCGTCAACTGGCTTGGAAGAAGGTTTCGGAGAAAGCATGACCGACGATTTTTCCAGCTATGGCTCCGGACTGCTGCGAGAACAATTCCCCTATCCCAGCCCGCTGATCAAACCGCGACTATTCCCAAAAGATTCCGCCTCGACTCCGAACTTATCGAGCAGGGTAAGATGAAGGCTGCCGAGTGGGGTGCCAGGCTTGCAGCGGACATGCTGACCCGGCTTCAGCTTTCCGCTTCCCTTTCCTAGGAGAACGAGCGGAAGATTTTTGGGGACGTGGAGATTTCCATCCTTCATGCAGGAGCCGAAGAGAACCACTGAATGATCGAGGAGCGAACCGCTGCCCTCGTCGATGGAATCCAGCTTCTTGATGAACTTCGCAAACTCGCCCGTGAACCAGGTATTGAGCCGGTTGTACTGCTCGAGATTTTTCTGCACGTTGCGGTGGTGGGAGACACCATGATGACTGCCGTTCATCCCGGCAATGAAGTTGAGGCTCAGCGTGGTCTGACTGATCCCAAACATGAGCGAACCCACCCGAGTCGTATCGGTCCATAGCGCGAGGGCGAGCATCTCGAACATCAGTCGCATGTGCTCGGGGTAATCATTGGGGATTCCTGCCTGAGGCCGGACCAACTCGGGTCGCGTCTTCGGATTCCATGATTTCTCCGGCGGGTTCAGGGTCTTCTCCAGCTTCAGCTCGACGTCGCGAATCGAGTCATAGTATTGATCGAGTCGCTGACGATCCATGGCACTGGCCTTGCGATTGAGAGCATCGATTTCGCCTCGGACATAGTCGAGCACGCTCATCTGTTTTGCGGCGCGCATCTTGGCTTCCGGCCCCACGTGACGTCGAAAAAGATTGTCGAACGCGACCTGTGGGCTGACTTCAGGAATGACGGGCGTCGTCTCACTGCTCCAGGAAATCGTGCTCCCGACCGAACGAGGATAGCCCCCATCAAAGCCCTGCCCAGCAGGCTCAAGCGCGAGATTGAGATTGGGGATGAGCGTCTCCTGACCCAGCTTCTCCGCGAGAAGGTAGTCGACAGAAATCCCGGCACGATAGAAATTACTTCCCGGAAAACGCTTCGGCGGAGCAGCGGTAAGAAAGGCCGCCGTGTTCGGGATGTGGCCGTTGCCTGGGTTGTCGATATTCGACAGGACAATCATGTCCTTCTTGAAAGGCTGCAGCGGTCGCAAAATTCGCGACAGCTCGAAGTTCTTCCCTACTCCGTTCACATCCCAGCCAGAACTGTGAAAACCGTTCGGCTGGAAAATAGTCACGAAGCGAGTTGGAGGTTTTCCCATACCCGCTGGAGCGGCAACGGCTTCGCCTTCCATGATGTCGAGGGCCGGAAGCGCCAGGGTGCTGCCTACCCCGCGAAGGAAAGTTCGTCGATCGATACGCCAGGATTCTCTCATGGGAGGTTACTCTACAGGAAGATTGCTTTGGTAATGAAAAGGATAGCTCTTCGCGATCTCGCTGAGAAGGACGGAAGGACGGTATCCCTCGTTGCGGACTTGTTCCGCGATTCCGTCGACCACCGGCGTGTCAAAATATTCGAGTGGCCTCCCAAGCGCGTAGGAAAGCATCTGCTCGGTGAGATTCCGAAGGAAGTCGTCCCGCCGTTCTTCGAGGAGGTAGGATTTGAAATCGACCACGTTCTGGTAGGTCTTTCCGTTCTTCAGCGTGACGGCGCTGTCGACGGGAACCTCGGGAGTCGAGGTGCGCCATTTGCCGATGGGATCGAAGTTTTCGAGAACAAAGCCGAAGTTGTCGATCTTATCGTGACATCCGGCGCATTCCTTCTGCTCCCGATGTTTCGCGAGTTCTTCGCGCAGGCTAATCCCAGCCCTTTCGCCTGTTCCCGGAGGAAGTTCAGGCACGTTTGGAGGTGGCGGAGGAAGGTGTTCTCCGAAAATTTTCTCCTGCATCCAGACTCCGCGTTTAACCGGACTCGTCCGGGTCGGCGTCGAGGTCGCGGTCATGAGTCCGGCCATTCCTAAGAGGCCACCGAAATGATCTTCGTGCCTCTCGTAAACAGCAAAGTCAGGACCCTCGCGCGGCTCGGGATGTTCGTAGTAGTTGGCGAGACGCTCATTGAGAATCAGATAGTCGGATTCCAACAGCTCGAGCAGACTGCGATCTTCGCGAACGATGTGCTCGAAGAATCGAGCGGTCTCCTTTTTCATGTCCTCCGCGAGCGCACGACTGAACTCCGGGTAGCGACCGATATTCGGCATGATATTCCCTCCGAGATTGGCAAAGTCGAGCCACTCTGACACGAACGACTCGGAAAAGGCGCGCACCTTCGGAGAACGGCGCATGCGCTTCGTTTGTTCCACGATTCCGGAATCGACCAAAAGCGAGTCGGCATCCGCCGCAGCAAGGAGGGATGCATCGGGAACCGAAGCCCAGAGGAAATTCGCAAGCCTTCCTGCCAACTGGTGGCTCGAGAGACGAATTTCATCCTCCGAACCGTCAACCGCATCAAAGCGATAGAGAAACTCCGGCGAACAGAGCGCCGCAGAAAGGGCGTCTTTGAGAGCAGGGTAAAAGTCAGCCCCCTCTTCGCGAGCGACGGAGTAGAACCCAAAGAGCGCATCGAGCTGTGCCCCGTCGACCGGACGACGAAAGGCCCGGGAGGAGAAGTCTCGGATCATCGCACGAACCTTCCGTTCGCTAGGCGGAGTATCACCCGCCTCAGGCAAGTGAAAGTAGAGCCCCTCCGGCTCGGTGCTCGCTGGCATAACCGGTCCCTCGAAAGTGATCTCGCTCACTGAGACCTCGCCGGAAAAGGGCCGCTTGTAGAAATACTTGAGCCGGGATTCCTCGACGTAGGCATTTCCAAATTCCATGTATTCGTCGAAGCTCGGGCTGATCGTTTCCTTCGTCCATCGCGCGAAGATCTCGGCGTCGGGCACCTTCAACATCGCGGCAAGTTCCATGCTAGCCTTCTTGAAGCGAGTTCGTCGGCCAAGCCACTCCCCGCGCACTTTCGGATCATCGGAAACCGCATCGTTCTCGCGAAGCAATTTCAAGAGCTGATAGTATTCGAAGATTTGAAAGGCTGTACGATTGGCCGTTTGAAGCTGCTTGCGAGCTTCCGCCTTGTAGTGGGGCAGCGGGTTCAGTTTCGGCGCGGTCGCCTCGGCAATGTTCGTGGCCTCCTCGACATACTTCTGCGGAACCGGAAACTCGACCCGGTAGTCGTTTCGCAGTGGCAGGGCCGCCACATCGGTTCGCAGGGAAACCAGATTGGAACCTTCTTCCATGAGAGCGGTTATCGTGTAAACCTTCCTTTCCGGACCACGAATAATCACCGAGCCTATTTCGTTTCCGTCGGCATACAGATTCAGACCCGTGAGCGGACAGGGCGTCGTTCCGCCATGAATGGTGATTCGATAATGCCCGGTCTCGGGGAGCACGACAACACTGGAGCCCGTCGCGCTGGGAGTCGGAAGAACGAGGAGCGGTGGATCCAGATTTTGATCAACCCGGGCACGGAAAACCTTAAACGCTTTCGCTTTGATGGTCCGGGTCCCCGGTGACGGGTTTTCTTTCAGGAAAAAGAGAGCATCGAGCGACCGCTGCGCTTCGGCGTAATATTTCTCAAGATAAGAGCCATTGATCAGCAGCGAGGTTCGGTCATTGCGAAACCCGGAAGGCCCTTCCGGATCGCGCGGCAGCGTCACCCCGGCATTGAAGTCAATCCCTAACAAATCACGAATCGAGTTACGGTATTGCAGCTGGGAAAGCCGTGCCAGCGGCACATGACCGGGATTCCGAAACGACGACCAGTCCACGTCGTTGACGGCATGATCGATTTCCTCCACCAGGGTCTCCAGTTCATCCGGTGACGGAAATGGTTCCTCCGGAGGCATCTCTTTCGACTCGATCTGGTGCAATACGCGAAGCCACAGTTTGCGCTCTTTGACGACGCTGTCCGGATCAAAGAACAGAGTCAGATCGAGATTGCCCTTGGTCGTCAAATCGTCATGACACTCGTAGCAGTATTTCACGAGTAAGGGCACGACCTCCTCCTCGAACGCACTTTCGGCACAAATCCATTCCGGCGCGCCAAGCAAAAACGCGAAAAGGAAATAAAGAGACGAGGGGCGACGATTCATGGTCGGAGTGTGGGAATCGGACCGTTGAGCCGACTCAGCCAGCCGTTGAGTTGGGATCGCAATTCATCGCGCAGCCTTGGCTCGGTCTTACTGAGGAGAACGAAAAGAATCTTCGGACGATCCTCCGCCCTCACGCCGGGAACTGCCCACTCCACCACCGTAAACAAGCTGAAACGTCGAACGACACTGAAAGCAGCAACAAGTTTGCGCAGGTGGTTTCTGGTCATGCGAAAGTTATAGCCGGAAGTCGCCGAAGCTTGCGTCCTTTTTTCCTAAAATCGTTAAGCACCTTGCTCATCATGGAAAAGGGCCCCCAGGAACAGGGAAAGGATGAAAATGAGCAACCCCTTGGAGACCGGTGGTAGTTTGTCATTTCGACTCTAGTTCGAACTGATCCGTTCGGAAGGGCCCGACAGGTAGTCCGTTTTTGCCGAAGAGATTGACCATCGGAGTGCCTTTCCACGCGTAACGAACCGCAACCGGGGAGCTGACTCCCGGGCTTGAAACGACGACCGTTTTCCCGACGATTTCAGCCTTTGCGGAAACGAATTTCTGATCGGCTCCGCAAATGGTGAACTCGCGAAGAGGCTGGCCATCGTTACTCATCAACCCCTCGCCGACGTGCTCGAACTCGATCACGAGGGAGGAACCGTTGACCTCGGAGTTCAGGTAGAGCGGAAACTGGTAGTCCACCTCTTTGCCATACACTTCCGCCAGGGCCATCTTTGCGAGGCGCTCGCCGATGGGGCGCTTGGTTTTTGGGTGAAGCCCCGGTTCGCCGACATCGAGAGTCACAACCATGTTGGCGTTCTTCAAGGTTCGGGCCGTCAGCATCTGGGACTCCCGGGTGACTTTCGAATCGCGGATGTCCCGCTCTCCCATCTTGGGCAACTGGACAAAATAAAAGGGCATGTCGGGATGGTGAAACGCGGCGCGCCAGGATTCGATCATGAGAGGAAAATAGGTGCGATATTCGAAGGCGTCTTTGGTCGTCATCGAGTTTCGCTCACCCTGATACCAGATGGTCCCGCGGATCGTGTAGTGTCGGATCGGATGGATCATTCCGTTGTAGTAGTAGCAGGGTTGTCTGCCGTAGTGACCAGGATGCGCGCCGACCTTTTCCCCGGCCTCCCGTTTGCGAAAATACTCGGCTTTATCGGCCTCGAATTGGTTCCGTATCTGCTCGAAACTGTCCTGGACCCTGATCGCCTCGTCGAGCCACTCTTCATACTCCGGCTTGCCTTTGAAGGCTTCGATCGGCGTCCAGTATTGGCATTTCGTGCCCCCCTCGCTGGCCAGGGAAATCCCCACCGGAATCCCGAGCTCCTGCTGAAGGTTTCGCGCGAAGTAGTAGGCCACGGCACTGAAATGTCGACGACTGAACTTTGTTTCATCCGCGACCCAGGCGGAGTTCAAGGTGTCGCCTGCAGGAGTTCCCTGCGGATTGCGCTCCTGCTTGAAGAGGCGAATTTGGTCGTTCGCGGGATATTGCTCTGCTTCAGCCCAGTGGCTCTCGGCCATGACACTCCACTGCATATTCGACTGGCCGGCAGCCTGCCAGACTTCGCCAACGAGGATGTTTTGAATCGTCTTCCGCTCCTCACCCTTGGTGATGGTCATGGTCCGGCTCTCGGCTGATGCGGGCATCGGATCCAGCGTCACAAGCCACCCGCCGGTAGGATCGGCAGTTGCGGATTTTTCCTGACCCGCAAACTCGACCGTGACAGTCGCTCCCGGGGTTCCCCATCCCCTGACGCGGGCGGGAGCATCACGCTGAAGCATCATGTTGTCGGAAATGATGTGTGGGAGAGAAAGTTCCGCGCGGGTCTGCGCGATGACAAGTAGGCAGAGAAATGTCAGGATGGTTCTCATCATGAATAGGGGCTGATCTCTGGATTCTACCATTCAATCATTGACGAGCACGATCGCTTCGTAGTCCACCGCGCCGAAGTTCAGGATGAGGCGTTCACCATTGCTGAGGGAGGGTGCGGTGAAGCTGCGGGAATACCAGAGGCGGTCATCGCGTGTGAATTTCCGCCGCCCCCCAGAGAGCGCGGATTCGATACAGAAGGGCACCAAAATCTGTCCTTCGAAGCTTGTCGGCTGACTAGCGTCTTTCCTGGTCACGGCGTAGTCCCAAAGTCCATTGAGGTTCATCCAGTGCTCGCGCACCAACTGAGGCCGCGGGTACTCCGGGAGAGGATTCGCCGGGTCGACCTGATTGGCCCACTCGGTCATGATATTGCCTTCGACCGGCTTCCAGTCACCGGCAGCCGACAGTGCCGTCAGGTTCAATCCCAGCAGGGAAATCCATAGCCAGGTTCGTATCTTGTTCATCCGTAAAATCATCCAATGGTTCTCTATCGCTCTTCAAAGGCAGGGATGATCCGCTGCGGGATATCCTTGAGCATGCTCATCACGCCATGGGCGGTGGCGACAACGATCAGATCCTGCTCGGGGAAGACAATGATGAATTGGCCGAGGGCACCCCGAAGTTCGATGCTCGGATACTCCTTTTCGCCTTGCTTCAACATTCGATGCCAACAGAAATAGCCGTAGTCGTTGGCACCGTAAGCATTGGAAACCGGGCTGACGGCGCGTTCCATAAAGGCTTCGGGGATCAGCTGCTCACCGTTCCATTTCCCCTTGTCGCGGATCAGCATCCCGACTTTCAACATATCCCGAGAACGGAAACTGGACCCGGCGGCGGATTTCGGAAGGCCACTGGTGTCCTTCTGCCAGGCGTATTCCGTGATGCCCATTCTACCCATCAGTTCATTTCGAATGAACTCCTCTGCCGATCCCGGAACGACTGCTTCCAGAACCTGCATGATCATCGCAGGATCCGCCGCCTTGTAACCAAACGGCCTCGGCGCGGGTGGGATTGGCTCACTGTCCCCAAGGTATGCCTGGATCTGTTTCTGCCCTTGTAAGAGTTCGGGCTGATCTTTGTATTTGAGGATCTTTTCCCTGACGAGCTTCACTCCGGAGCGCATGTTCAGGGCCTCTGCCAAAGTAATAATTTCCGCTCCCTCAACGAGCTGGCTGCGATCGATCTCCTTCAGGAAATCGACAACCGGTTGGTTCAGGTCTTCCATCTTCAGGTGTCCCAGCTGGATAGCACGCCCCAAGGCAAAAGCGGTGTAAGACTTGGTGATCGACATCTGGAAATGAGGCAGGTTCTGGCGGCCCCGCCTGTAGTAGGATTCAAAAATCAGTTTGCCCTTGTGGCTGATGAGAAGGCTGTCGGTCTTGTCTTTTCTTTCACTGCTCTCGGGATCTACGATCTCTTGGGCAAAGGCGAGAATCAGTTCCTTTGCCCCGACATCGGCACCCAGGGTTCCTACAGGAATGTCGTCCTTCATATCCCCGGGCTGTGATGAGATATAGGGCGTTTCCAGGTAGGGAATCTTCTTTTCCCACTCCATGGAAACATCCTTCGCATTGAGATCCGTGATTTCGGGCGCAAGGCCGTCGGATTGCTCTTCGGCAATCGAGGTCGAAAACGCTGCGGCGAGAATGACGACCGCGCAGAAGATGGAACGCTTGGATAGGGAAGGATTTTTCATACGACTAAACAGGGTTGATTCGACGATCCGACAGGGTTGATTCGCGGGTAGGAAAATTGGCCTTAGTTGGACGGATGACAGATTGATTTCAACTGATGGACTGTCACGCTCTCAATCGTTGCGGAAGCACCTTCGACCTTGATCGACACCTCCTTCACGATCTCACCCTGGACCTTCCTCGGCTGAAGGAAGTAGACGGAGCCGTTCTCGCCAAAGACTTCGACGGTCGCGCTGTCAGCAAAGACCCGCAGGTCGAGCTTGCCGTCTTCGGGATCGAAAGATGTCAGGCGAGCTTCCGGGAAAAGATGTTTCCCAACATCGTAGACGATGGCGTTGCCCCCCACTTGGAGGGTAACTCGAGTTGGCTGCGCCTCCTTTTGGTACTGGAGCGTAAGTTCGATCTCCAGCGACGACTCGGGTTGTTTTAAGGGAAGACGGTATTCGCCTTCCACAGACTGATTCTCAACCGAAGCCAGTTCACCGGAGCGAAGCGACTCCAGCTCTTTCACCGGATTGGCATAACAACGCACACCGTCCTTAGTCGTTTTTAGAGACAGTTCCAAAGGTAGCGTGAATCCCTGGTTGAAGGGCGCCTGCGGATCAGCTGGTTTGATCCGGGACCATACCATGCAGATAGCGCGACCATCCGGAGCGTTACTGAAGCACTGACCCGCTTTCAGATTGCCGCCGATGGTCTGACGGGTTCCTTCGAATTCGGAGGTGAATTTTTTTCCGTCAAAGGTGCCGATCTGGTATTTCGGAGTCGCGTCGAAGAGCAGCCACTTTTTGTTGTTCGGATCTCCATCGACGGGAAGCTCGACCAAGTCGGGGCATTCGTGAAAGACTTCATCGCTGAGGCTTTCCTCCGTCCAGGTTTTGAGGTCGCTACTGGAGTAGAACGCCATCCGCCCGATTGCCTTCTTCGGGTCATCGCCCATCCGATAAGTCACGATGATCCATTTTTGGGTTGGCTCGTGCCAGATCAGTTTGGGATCGCGGCCCCAGGATTTCTTCCAGTTCGGATCGGTCGGATGAGGTTGAACGATGAACGGCTGATGATCATTCAGGTGATGATAGCTCCGTCCGCCATCCGTGGAATAGGCAAGGCACTCCCCCTGCGGATTCGAGGTGTAGGCGGCGATGAGCGTTTTCTGATCTCCTTTCTGCAGACCCAGAGTGTTCGGCTCATCCACGACAGCACCTCCCGAGAAAGCCTGGCCCAGAGCCATCGCCGGATGAATCGGTTCTCCCTTCGCGACCTCTCCACCAATCCGCAGCGCATGCGGCCATTCTTCCCAATGAACGAGGTCGCGGCTCGCGGCGTGCCCCCAATACATATTCCCCCAGTAATTACCTACCGGATTACTTTGCCAGGAAAGATGGTAAAGGCCATCAGCGTAGACCATTCCGTTAACATCGTTGTTCCATCCTACCTTCTGGCTGAAGTGAAACCGGGGACGTCCGGTCTCGGTGTAGAAGGGCTTGAGCGATCGGATTTTGTCGGAACTTTCGAACCGGTTCAAAGCCTCGTCCGCACCCTCGCGGGAGCCGCGGATGAGCTTCACCGTCGCGCTCTTCCCAATGAACTCGCTCATGTCGAGATAACTCCAGAACTCGATATCCTCCTCGCGTCGCGCGACGTTGGCCCAGAACTGATGAACCATCATGCCATCCACGAAGATGCGGAAGGAGTTGCCGATGTGGTCGCTGCCGTCCGGGCGCTTTCGTGGTGCGATCGGAAGAAGCAGATGTTTACCGGTGATCTCAATTTTCCGTGAAGGCGGAAGATTGGGGCTGGCTGCTGGCAGTGGAGTGGATTTCCTTTTGACAACTGCGGGTGCCGCTCCTGTTCGGGGTTGCCCCAGAAATTCAACGAGAGTCGGCACTCCTTCAGAATCGGCGAGCAAGGGTTTCGGATTCTCGACAAAAGCGGCCCGCCGCAGGTTCGCTTCGATTTCTGCGACGTGAGAGTCGAGCGCTGCTTTGAGCTCCTTGACCTTATCCGGATACTGGTCGGCGATGTCGTTCTGCTCCCCGAGGTCGGCTTCGAGATCGTAGAGTTCGGTGAACCAGTCGGCTTTCACGCGATAGTGGACGAGCTTCCACTTTCCGCGACGGATACCGTCATTTTCGTAGTAGAGCGTTTCGTGGGGAGACTTGGCGCCGGGCTTGCCGAGGAGGATATCGCTGATGTCGTGTCCATCGATGATGCGGTCGGAGGGAGTCGGCTGACCAGCAAACTTGGCGATCGTGGGAAGGAGATCGATCGTTGCGGCAATCTCGGAGGTGACCGAGTCGGCGGGAACTTTCCCCGGCCACCAGGCGAGCGTCGAAACGCGCATGTGGCCTTCGTATTTCGGACCGAACTTTCCGCCGCGAAGCGGACCACTCGAAGTCTTTCCAGCTCCGCCGTTGTCGTTGGTGAAGAGGACGAGCGTGTTCTTGTAGATGCCCAGCTGTCTGAGGGTGTCGAGGATCCGTCCGGTGCTCTGATCGATCTCGCCGATGAGCGCGCGCATCACGTCTCCGCCCGCCGCCTCAAGTCGTTTCGGCGTGACCATGAAGGGAGCGTGCACCGCTGAATGGGGAACGTAGGCGAAAAACGGTTGATCCTGATTCTCCACGATGAAGTTGACCGTCGCGTCTGTGATCGCATCAGTGATTCGCGCCTGGCTCGCTGCGTCGGGAATGTGGGCGACGGCCTTGTTCTGTTTCATCCAAGGCAGTGGTGGGTAGTTGTGTTTGGGATTTCCTTTTACCCACATATCGTTGGAATACGGAATGCCTTCGTAGACATCGAAGCCCTGTGCGAGCGGCATGAACTCCGCCTGATCCCCGAGGTGCCATTTGCCGAAACATCCCGTTGCGTAGCCACCCTTCTTGAGGATCTCGGCGATGGTGATTTCGTCAGGATTGAGACCGCGTTCGTCGGCAGGAAACACGACAACTTTGGCCCATTCCGATCCGATCCGCGTAGCAGCCGG
The DNA here is from genome assembly GCA_964351855.1 of uncultured Verrucomicrobiales bacterium. GTDB lineage: Bacteria > Verrucomicrobiota > Verrucomicrobiia > Verrucomicrobiales > DEV007 > JBCDHN01. The sequence goes on along the minus strand of CAYGQD010000020.1, from coordinate 10,064 downwards.
TCAAGAGAGCCGAACGGGATGGCGTACAGGCGGAGGAGCTGACATAGAATTCAGTCAGCTTCATTCCCTCCGCTGCCATACGATCGAGATTCGGCGTCGGGTGGGTTGAGCCGAAAGGACCGATATCGCCGTAGCCCATGTCGTCGATGAAGATGACAACGACGTTGGGTTTGTCGCCGGGATTTCTCGGCTTCTCGACGGGCTTCAGCATCTCCGTAGCGGAACTTGCCAAAAGTTCCGATGGCACGGGCTTCGCTTCGGAAGATTTTGCATCTTCCGCTACAGGGACAGGAGCAATTCCGTTCCCCCAAGCCGACTGCAGTTCATTCACAACGAGCGAGTCGACTTTCAGGTCATCATTTCCTTCCACGATAATTCGCCGATTCGACGCCTTGGGCACGACCACAAAGCTGGCCGCCGCTTGTCCGTCGTTGATGAACAACTCCAACGACACGCGATCCACCAATGCCCGCAAGGTCACTTTTCCCTCCACGGCAGGAGCCGGAATCCGGCGAATGCCATTGTCACGGTAGGGCCCTTCTCTGCTCCATGCGGCCTTCTCGCCTTCGACTCGCTCCTTGTTGATGAAGACGAATTCCTGCGTTGTGGAATCGTAGCGAATCGGGAGCCCGCGCACATTCAGGGCGAAGTCGCCTTTGGGTGCGAAGGTCAGGGTAAGGTCAATCAACTCAGGAGTCAGGCTCACCAGCTTGGCATTGAATTCTGTAGCGGTGAGGTCGCTCAACTCTGTGGTGCTATGATAGAGCTTCTCGATTTCCTTGACCGGGTTGCGATACATCCGAAGGCCTTCCGCCGTCGTGCGCAGAGTGATCTCCGCTGGAATCGACATCTGCTGGGTGAACGGCATGTTTACCTCAAGAAAGGGACGAAAGCCCGGTTGCTTGCTGCGAAGCCAGCCAACGTGAACGACCCGGCCTTGGGGGCCCTGGTTGAAGACCTGAGCGGCATAGTAGGAGTCGCCGTAGTCGAAACGCAAGCGGTTCTCGTCCTGGTCCTTGTCGCCAAAGCCTTTCCAGGTCTTGCCATCGAAATCACCAATCTCGTAAAACGTTCCGGCATCAGCGATGACCCACTTGCGATTGTCCGGATCGCCATCGACCGCGACGTGATACATGTCGATACACTCGGCAGCTTTGTCAGGGATATCGCCGATGACCTCCCAATCGAGCAGGTTCGTGGACTTCCAGAGTCGGACAAGGCGATCCGGTCCTCCGATCATCATGATGGTGACGTAGAATTTTCCTGGAGCGTAGTAGAAAATACGCGGATCGCGTTGCCCCTTGGAAAAGCCCTCTTGATGGGGAATGACGGCCTTCCCTTCGTCGATTTTTGTCCAGGTCCGCCCACGGTCGGTGCTGTAGGCACCTCCCTGGAAGAATTTCTCAGAGGTCGCGGAGTAGAGCGCAAACAGGGTTTTGGTGTCGCCTGTCTGCTTACCGAGGGCGTTATGAACATCGACCACCGCCGAACCGGACCAGATCGCGTGATCGCCCTCGGAGCCATCCACCTTTGGGTAGGGATTGATCGCGTGCGGCAGTTGCTCCCAGTTCATCAAATCTTTGCTGACCGCATTGCCCCAGGATTTCGCACCGCTGATATTCCCTTTGGCATAGTGCTGAAAGAGCATGTGCCACTCGCCGTCATAGTAGACCATGCCATTCGGGTCGTTGAGCCACCCCATTCGGGAAGTGAAATGAAATTGAGGCCGCAGCGACTGATCGTAGTCAACCTGATCGTAAAGGGGAAAGGTCGACCACTCGTCTTTGAGCTCCACACCAGGTTTGGGCGGCGGAGAAAAGGCCGCTGAGTTTTCCGGTTCGGCAGAGACGACGCCCCGATCTGACTGGACAATGTGATCCACCAGGATGTGTCCCCAGCCACCTTCGTGTTGATCGAGAATCTGGATTCTCGCCTCACTTCCGATGAACTCCGAGACATCCCACGACTTCCATTCGAGGAATTCCTCACCCTTGTTGTTCTTGCGAGAGTTCCCCGTCGCCGTGTGAACCGCCGTATCATCGATGAGAAGTACCATTCCCGTCTTCCCGGGGTGATTTCCCCCGCCGACGAGAAATTTGATGTGGTCCCGTTCAATCGTGAAAGGTGGTGATGTCAGGGTTCCTAGGCTTTTATCATTATCCAGGTAGGTGTTGATGTAGCCTTTCCCGAGAAAGCCGGTGACACGATTCCGACGATTCCCTTCATCGAATGCCGTGCCGGTTTTCTCCCACTCTCCGATGTCGCCTTCGAAGTTGGCAATGAGTGTTTCTCCTCGCAAACCGAAAGCGTTCTCGTTCGTAGCGGAATTTTCCAAAAATCCCGACTGCATTGGCTTCGAGTCGGAAGATTTTGCATCTTCCGCTACGTTGCGATCCTTCGGTTGTTTCCAGGCATTCTCGTCGATTGTCTGGTAACGCTGTGGAATTCCGGGCACTTCCGTTTTGGGGAGGTGTTGGCGATGTTCTGCGAGTACGTCCGCATACTTCGGGTCGCTGGCGAGGTTGGTGTGATTCCACGGATCGTCATCGGCATAGAGTTCCTCCTCGTCGTTGTGATAACGAATGTAGCGGAAATCCCTCGTCCGGATGGCGTGATTGCCCGGCCCTTCGGTCATCAACGCGGGGCGCGTCCACTCCGCATTCGGGTTCTTCAGCAACGGAACCAGAGAAAGGCCGTCGTTGTCTTCCTTCGCGGGCAGTCCCGCCAGTTCTACAAGAGTCGGGTAAATATCAACGAGGCTGACTGGCGTTTCACAAACGGACCCGGGCTTCGTCACGCCCGGGGCAACAATGATGAAAGGAACACGGTTCGCTTTTTCCCAGAGGGTGAACTTCACCCCGCATTCTTTGTCGCCAAGATGATACCCGTGGTCGGACCAGAGCACGATGATGGTGTTGTCGGCCCGACCCGTGGCATCGAGCTTGTCGAGAAGACGTCCGACCATCTGATCGGCGTAGTCGGTAGCGGCCTGGTAACATTGTACCATCCGATGGAGGGATTTCGGCGAGTCCGGAGCGGCGGCGGTCGTTTGGTCGTAGACAAAGGATTCTTTGTCCGACATCCGGATACCGACTTGGCCGACGTCTTCCAGATCCCCCTCGGGCATCGGAGGAAGCTTCACCTTCTCTTTCGGATAGCGCTCGAAGGTCGCGGCGTCGGCGTAGAATGGCAGATGCGGTTTAAAAATGCCCGCTGCGAGAAATAGCGGCGCCTCGTGATTTTCCTCCATCCGCGCCTCGACCCACTCGCACATATCGACATCGATCATTTTCTGGTTATGAAGGCCCCAGTCGAAAGCAAGGTTGGCGAGCGGTGTCTTGTCCTCGATTCGATAGCCGTTGTAGTTCTGGTTTTTCCAGGGACCGCGAATCGGAAGCTTCTTGAAGAATTCCTGGAAGGAAGGTCGTCCTTTGGGTTCCGCTCCGGTTTGCCCGTGATGGTAGATCTTACCCGCTCCTCGCGTAACGTAGCCCCCTTCGGCAGCGAAATATTCCGGCAGCGAAACCTCATTCGGGATCTTGTCCCGCCATGCCTGAGCGTTCGAATAAACGCCCGAGGTCGTCGGACGAAGCCCCGTCATGATCGCGGTCCGCGAAGGGTTGCAGCCGGGGGAGGCACAATAGGCGCGATTGAAGAAGTTGCCTCGTGCCGCGAGTCGCTTCAGGTTCGGCGTTTGAATCGGGTTGTCGTCATCAAACAAGGTCGTCCAATCGTTCATGTCATCGATCGCGATGAAGAGGACGTCCGGCTTTTCGGCCGAGATAGCGAACCACGGAGTAGCGAGGCAAATTGACGCTAGAGTGAAGAGTTTTTGAGTCAGCGTGTTCATCTTTAAAATCGGAGAATTGGCTACTATTTCGCACCATCGGGGGCCTTGTTGGATTGAAAAATCTGATCGACGACGATGTGGCCCCACCCACCCGTGGCTTGATCGACAATTCCGATCCGGGCATCCTGCCCTTTAAGTTGGGTAACATCCCAGGAAACCCAACGCATGATTTTTTTGCCGTTGCGATTCTTGCTCGCAGACCCCGTGGCGGTGCGCACCACTTTGCCTTCAACTAACAGATTCACACAGGTCTTGCCTTGGTGGTTACCACCACCGATGAGGAAATGGAGATGCTTTCGCTCGAGCTTGAACTTTGGCGAGGCGAGAGTGCCGGTCGCCGCATCTCCCTTGCCGATGACGAAGGTATCGACGAGACGTTTTCCGGAGTGGGTGTCGACGCGCGCTTCCGCAGTCGGGCCAGTGCCGAATGCGGTTCCGGTAGCGGTCCAGTCACCGTAGGAGTCTGCTTCAAATTCAGAGACCAGGAGATCATCCGGCGAGAGGCTCACTTTTGCGGTTGCTTTGACGCGAGGCAGGGCTGGCGCAGGTGCGTTTTCCTTTGGGGTGCGCTCTGAAACGGGACTCAGCTCGCCGCGCTCGTCATCAGGGAGTCGTTTGAGATAGACATAGAACGCGCTGGAGAGAATGCGGTCTTCTGAATCGAGGAAACCGGTTGGGAGTTGGGCCTGTCCCGCCGGCAGTTTCACCCGGAACGTCACCGCCTGTGATTCATCCCCGGCATCGAGGGTAAAGTTGCCGCCGGCGATCTGGAGATTCGCGGCGGAAATGGGTCGAGCACTCCGGCCTCTATCCTGCGGCCCGACGCGGCCCTCGGTCAACGTCTTGCCCGACTCCCTGGGCCAGCGGCGAAGCTCCATTTCATAGGTGCCCTCGCGATCAACAATCACGTTCCAGTAGCCTTTCGCAGTGGCATTGATCAGGCCACCCATATTGTCGCAGTAATCACCGATCCAGTCCTGTGCATAGAGAATCGAATCCGGTTCCGCCTCACGCCCGACCGTGATCCAGCGAGTTTTGTTAAAAAGCGGTTTCGCCTCGGCATACCAGGCGTCGTAGTGATCCGACATCGCATTCACCACCTCCGGATGTTCCCCGGCCACGTTGGTCGCCTGCCCCGGATCACGTCCGACATCGAAGAGTTGATCACCACCGATGAGTCGCCACTTGTCCCAAAGCACCACCGCTGGGTCCCAAGGCGCTCCGGACGCTCGGTATTGAATCACCAGTTTTCGGTCGGGCAGCTCTTTCGTCTCGCCCCTGAGCATTCCGGCGAGGCTGCTACCATCGAAATCGGTGGACTTGTCGCCGCTTTCCAATGCGCAAAGATCGATCAGGCTGGGCAACAGATCCTGGACCTGAGTGAGTTCGTCAATTTCGCTGCCATGCTGGAGATTCCCCGCCGGCCAGCGGACAAAAAGCGGCACGCGATGCCCACCTTCGTAGACACTGGTCTTCTTCTCCCGCATCCCGGAGTTGAAGATATCCTTGGCCGGAGTGCTTTGCGTCCCGTTGTCCGACAAGTAGATCAGGATCGAGTTGTCGCGCAGCCCCTTTTCGGTGAGAAAGGCTTCCAGCCTGCCGAGGTTCTCATCGAGATTGGCGATCATGCCGTAGAACTCAGCGGGGATCTTTTTGCCTTCGTGTTCACCGACGTAGGGAGACGAAAATTCCTCCGGGCAAATGTTCGGCACATGCGGTGTGTTCGTCGGGAGATAGAGAAAGAAGGGCTGATCGGCAGCCTGTTGTTTTTCGATCCACTTCATCGACTCGTCGAAAAAGATATCGGTGCAGTAGCCCTCGAATTTCTTATCGACGCCATTGTGGGAGAGAATGGGACCGAAATAGACATCGGTATGGTTGTCCCAATGATCCGCCAGCGAGGTGATGCCCCAGGCTCGGTGATGAATGGTTTCCTGAAAGCCACGATCCTGCGGGCGATGCGGGTAACTATCACCGAGATGCCACTTCCCGAAGTGCCCGGTGGCATAGCCGGCGTCTGCGAAGAAGTTTGCCATGGTCGGCAACTCGGAACGCATCATGGAACGGCCCTGGCAGACGGCGGTGCAGCCGTTGCGCATCGCGTCGATGCCGGTCATCAACTGTCCACGCGTCGGCGAACACATTGGAGCGACGTGGAAATCGGTAAAGCTCACGGAACTTTTCCGAAGCAAATCCATATTCGGCGTTTTCAACACAGGATTGCCGTGAGCAGAGAAGTCACCGTAGCCCTGGTCATCGGTGATGATGAGAATGACGTTAGGTTGGGCCGCTGTGAGGATGGTGGAGTAGGCTAAAAGAAGAAGACTCACGCAGAGCCGCAGAGGCGCAGAGGTGTTTTTGGGGGTCATGGAATCTAACAGAGTTGGGTCGAAACACGGTATCTTCATGCATCCGCCTTTCCGAGGTCGTGTTCGATTTGCTCGAGTGGCCGCCCCTTGGTTTCCGGCACCATGAGTTTCACCCAGAGGAGTTGCAGTACCATCATGAAGCAGAAGAAGCCGAAGACGACGCCCGGTGCGAAGGCGGTGACCATGGCCGGGAAGAAGAGCGTCAGCAGCGCCGCGAAGATCCAGTGGGTGAAGCTGCCGAGTGACTGGCCCTGGGCGCGGTGGCGGTTTGGAAAGATTTCGGAGATGAAGACCCAGATGACGGCGCCCTGACCTACCGCATGGGCGGCGATGAACGCAAAGATGCAGGCGGGGACGATGGCGAAGTTCTCGGACGAAAACGCCCAGGCGCAGAGGCCCAGCGAGGCAATGTATCCGAAGGAACCGATGTAAAGAAGCGTCCGCCGCCCGAGCCGGTCGATCAACCAGAGCCCGACGAAGGTGAAGATCAAATTCGTAACACCGATGCCGACCGACTGGAGCAGGGCCGCCTTCTCTCCCAAGCCGGTCAGTTCGAAAATCCGCGGGGCGAAGTAGAGGATCGCGTTGATGCCGGACAACTGATTAAAGAAGGCGATGAGGAAGGCCAAGAGGATGGGCGTCTTGAGCCGCTTCGTCCAGAATCCGCCGGTGCTGGCTGCCTCATGAGAAACGTTGGCAATTTCATCCGCCTTCGACTCGATCTCTTCATCGGAGGCTTCGGGATGAATAAGTTTGAGCACGGCAACGCCGCCTGCACGATCCTCCTTTTTGCCAATCAGCCAGCGGGGGCTCTCGGGCAGACCAAAACACATCAAGCTGTAGACCAGGGCTGGGATCGCCTCGACCCCGAGCATCCAGCGCCAGGCGTTTTCGCCGATCCCACCGAGCAAGGCATTCGATCCAAACGCAACGAGGATGCCGAAGACGATGTTGAACTGAAACATCCCCGCAAGCCGTCCCCGCTTTTCCGCAGGAGCGATTTCGGAAATAAAGAGCGGAGCCGCCACCGTTGAAATTCCCACGCCCAGTCCTCCAATAAAGCGGGCTACCATGAACGAAGTTGGGTCGGCTGCGAGCGCAGACCAGATGGCAGAGATGAGGTAAAGGAGACCGATCGATACGAGAGTCTTCTTCCTACCGAAGCGATCGGTCGGCCAGGCCCCGATCAGCGAACCGAGCACTGTCCCCCAGAGAGCCGCACTCATCGCCAGACCGTGGCTGAAAGCGCTCAATCCCCAGAGTTCCTGAATCGTCTGCTCTGCTCCCGAGATCACCACGGTGTCGAACCCGAACAGAAATCCAGCGAGAGCCGCAGTGAGAGACCAGAGGAAGAGTCGGGGGGACGTCATCCTCTCACCTTGGGGAAGGCACTTCTTCGAGGCAACTCCTTCAATCTGTCAGATTTCAACAAGTTGTCATGACAGGCTTGGAAGTTGTCAGTAGAGTAGAACTCTGGCGAAAACCATGCATCGACATCAGGAAATCTATCGCGAACTGCTTGCCGAAATCCTTGCGGGGAAATATGACAAGGCCGATCGGCTGCCGAGTGAGGCTCAGTTGGTCAAACGCTTCGGAGTCTCGCGCCCAACGGTGGCGCGGGCGTTGCAGGATTTGGTATCCGAAAGCATCATCGAGCGCCGCGCTGGTTCCGGGACCTATCTGTCAGGAGATCGGAAGCCCAGTCCCGGGATCCGCCAGCTCGGCATGATCGTCCCCGGATTGGGCGAGATCGAAATCTTTGACGTCATCTGCGGCGAACTCGCCAGTCTCGCGCGAGTCAGCGATCTCGGGATGCACTGGGGCGGTAGCACTCGGCCTCGGGCCGAAGTCAGCATGGGAATCAACGAAGCAATGGAACTCTGCTCGCGCTACATCGACACGAACGTAAGCGGCGTCTTCTTTGCTCCCTTCGAACACACCACCGACAACGAAGCTGCCAATCGCCGCATCACGGAGCGTCTCAGCCACGCCGGGATTCCGGTCGTGCTGCTGGATCGCGACATTTGTCCCTTTCCCCAGCGCAGCGAGTTCGACCTCGTCGGCATTGACAACTTTGCCGGCGGCTATCGGCTCGCGGACCATCTCATCAAGCTGGGCGCGAAACGTCTCGCCTTCGTCACTCGCCCCTTCTCCGCCACCACGGTTCATGCCCGAATGGCCGGTGCCAGCGCCGCGATGCAGGCTCATGGCATTTCCGTAGCGCGCGATTTTCTCCATGCGGGCGACTGTGCCGACGTGAAATTTGTGCGCCGACTGGCAGCGGGCAAACTGCTCGATGGGGTCATCTGCACCAATGACCAAACTGCGGCGCAACTCCTCCAGACCCTATCGCGCCTCCCGATCAAAACGCCCCAAGACCTCCGTGTCGTCGGCTTCGACGATGTCCGTTTCGCCACCCTGCTCTCGGTGCCGCTCACGACGATTCAACAACCCTGCCGAGACATCGCCCTGACCGCATTCAACGCGATGCGTGAACGCCTTGGCAACCCGACCTTGCCTCCGCGAAGTCTGCTGCTTTCGCCACGGCTCATTGTTCGCGAAAGTTGCGGGGCTTATTTGAACCTGTGATTTGGGAGCCGATCAACCTCTTAAAGAACGGCTCAGAAATAACTCCGGATAATTTGCTTGTTCTTTTTCCCAGCTCCTGCGTTGGAATCCACCTCACGTAGTTCACTACGCTCCGGTCGATCCGCCTTGGTGCTGAGAAAAATTTCGGCGCAAATTTCATCGGAAGTTATTCCTGCGCCGTTCCTAAGCCCCAAAAGCGCTTCCTCTACCTGCATAAAATGGCGACCCGTACGGGATTCGAACCCGTGTTGCCGCCGTGAAAGGGCGGAGTCCTAACCGTTAGACGAACGGGTCGGCTTTGGACTTTCCCGGCATTTGCCGGGCCGCCTAAGGTGTTCAGTTTTTGGGGCGAGGCAAGCGAAAACTTCAGGTTTCACGTTTCGACGAGGTCGAGGAGCTGCCTGGCACTTCGGGCGGCAGCGCCTTGATCGGGACTGAGCAATTCTCGCACATTGGCTACCAGTTTTTGCTGGCGATCGGAGTTGGTCGCCAAATCGCAGAGCGCCTCCGGCAATTCGTCGGCCTGACTCAACTGCACGGCAGCCCGGGCGACGACAATGCGTTCCACGAACTCGGCGAAGTTCTGCATGTCGGGCCCCATGATGACGGGTTTACCTGCGGCGAGGGGTTCGACCGGGTTTTGGCCTCCTTCGGCCAAGAAGCTTTTTCCGATCAATACGATGGTGGCGAGATGATACCAGGCTCGCAGTTCTCCGGTGGTATTAACGATGAGGCAGAGACTTTCGTCCGATGAGAAGTCTTGGCCTTCGGTGAGTTCGCTTTTCAGAATGGGAGTGAGCCCGAGACCCTTCAGGTCGCTGACGACGGCAGGAGCACGCTCTGCATGCCGAGGAACCACGACGAGAAAGGCTTTCGGTCGAGTTTTGCGAAGTTCCAGAAACGCTTCGGCGATGAATTTTTCTTCGCCGGGATGGGTGCTGCCAGCCAGAATGATGTCGCCCTCTTCAGTGCCACGGAGGCGATGAAGCAGGTCTCGAAACTCGGCAATCTGAGCGGCGGGATCGGGAAGCCCCTCCTGATCGAACTTGATGCTTCCGGTATTGTGAAGGCGATCCGGCTCGATCCCTAATCCGACCAAGCGAGCGACGTCCGTTTCCGATTGGGCCAACACGAGGTCCAGTTGTTCGAACATTGGGCGGGTCAGCACTCCGAATTTGCGAAATCGCGCCTCAGATCTTGGCGAAAGCCGCGCATTGGCGAGGACGACTGGGACATGGTCCGTTTTCGCCTGATGG
>CAYGQD010000019.1:32708-55692 GCA_964351855.1 uncultured Verrucomicrobiales bacterium | reverse complement strand
ACCTCACTCCAGCAAGCCCAACTGGCGGAAGAAACCCGCGACAGCTTTCTGCGAAATCACCGTATTACCGAGCGGAATTACAAAGCGGGTGACGAAACGGCCAGCCCGCTGAACGTTCAATTCGGCCGATCCAATGTCGCCTCCGCAGAGCGTTCCCTGGTTCGGGCACGACTCAATCAAGATGAAGCCGCCCGCTCGCTGGAAATTCTCGTGGGACGCTATCCGAGCGGTCAGGTGACAGGGCGAGCCCAGCTCCCGAACTTGCCGGAGAACATCCCCGTGGGCCTTCCCTCAGATCTGCTTTGGCGAAGACCCGATTTGGTTGCGGCTGCCGCAGATCTTCTCGCCAGCGCTAAACGGGCAGACGCCGCTCGCAAAGACCTCCTGCCCTCCATCAATCTGAGCGGCGGTGCCTCCTCCTCCAACGACGCCCTTTCCCGAATTCTGCTCGATCCCGAATACTTCGTCTGGACGGTCGCCTCTTCCCTGGCCCAGCAAGTTTACGAGGGCGGCGCTCCCACGGCGGCAGCACGACAAGCCCTGGCCCGAAACGAAGTCGCGATTCGCCGATTTGCGGATCTGGCGTTGCGCGCGTTCCAGGAAGTGGAATCGGCTCTCGCCACGGAACAGTCGCTGGCTCGTCAGGAAGCGTTTCTGGATGTGGAACTGAAGCAGGCGAATCTCGCCGAAACCCAAGCATCACGCGATTACTCGGAGGGAATCGTCGGGATTTTGGAGCTGCTCGAAGCTCAGCGCCGGGCAGTCAACGCGAGGACCGACATGATTTCCCTGCGCAATCAGCGCCTGCAAAACCGAGTCGATCTCCATCTCGCCCTCGGAGGAGACTTCGAGACGCCCGCGATCGTCCCGTAGAAAAGGACGACGGCTGATTGCGAATTCCGCGTTCTTTCGTCTAAATTATCCGTATAGCTGGAAAGCAGGCCGATTAGCCTCCGTGCCCTTTCTGTTTCCACCATGCAACTCATCCTCCGCATTCTCCTCCCCGTCCTCATCCTCACCGGTGGTTGGCTGGGCTATCGGAGTCTGTCGGTTCCGGAGGAGAAGCCGAAGCGTCCCCCGCCGGAAGAACGGATCATCCGGACCCAAGTCATCCCTCTGATTCGGGAAGATTTTCGCACCACGGTGCTGACCCAAGGCGTGGTCCGTCCTCACAGCGAGGCGGTTTTGACCGCGCAGGTGAACGGAAAAGTGACGGAGATTTCCACGTCCCTCCACGACGGGTCCTTCTTCGAAAAAGACGAGATCCTGGTCCAGTTGGACGCGGAAGACTTCGAGACCGAAGCCATCTCCGCCGAGGCCAATCTGGCCCGAGCCCGAGCTGAGTTCTCCCAAGAAGAGGCCAAGGCGAAGCAGGCCCGCCTCAACTGGGAAGACCTCGGTTACGAGGAAGAGCCGAACGAGCTGGTCCTCCGGCTCCCGCAATTGCGCGAAGCGGAGGCCAACGTGAAAGCGGCGGAAGCAGCCTTGGAACGGGCCCGGCGCAACCTGGAGCGAACCGCGATTCGCGCGCCCTACGATGGACGCGTGTTGGAGCGCTCCGTTTCGATCGGCCAATCGATCAATCCGTCCACCCAGCTCGCGACGATCTTCAACACCGCGTTCGTCGAGGTGCGCTTGCCCATCGCAGGTCGGGAAATGACGTTTTTGACGCTGCCGGAAAGCGGTGAGCAGAGCCCCGTCGCGGTTCAGCTTCGCGATGCCTTACACCCGGATTCCAACGCGGTCTGGGAAGGCTCCATCGTGGGGACGGAAGGCTCGCTCGATCCGGATTCCCGCGAATTGTTCGCCATCGCCCGGGTCAACGATCCCTTTTCCCGGCACTCGAATCAAGACTCCTCCCACCCGCCGCTCCGGATCGGTCAGCCGGTGTTGGCAGCGATCGAAGGGCGCGTCCTCAAAGGCGTCCTCGTCATTCCCCGTTCTTCCGTCCGCCAATTGGACCAAATCTATCTCGTGGATCGGCCCACGATGACGCTGGAGCGGCGCGAAATCGAACCGATTTGGTCGAACGAGGAAACCCTTGTCATCCGCGATCCGGAAATCCATGACGGAGCGCTTTTGGCCACCTCGCGACTGGTTTACGCGCCGAACGCTTCCAAGGTGGAGATCCTGCCCAACGTGGATGAATCCGTTGAACCCTCCACGCTTTCCGAAGCGAAACTCGAAACCACCGACTCGAAAGGGACATGATCCGGTGGTTCGCTCGGAATGACATTGCCGCGAATTTTTTGCTGATCGGCATCCTGCTCTGGGGAGTCTACACCGCCCTGTTTAAGGTTCCCCTTCAGGTCAGCCCGTCCTACGATTTTCACAGCATCATCATCAAGATGGATTACCGGGGCGGGACGGCCCGGGACGTGGAAAAATCGATCATCATTCCGATCGAGGAAGCGGTTCAGGATCTCCCCGGCATCGCCAAGCTGTGGACCTACGCCGGCCCGGGCCGCGGGACCGTCTTTGCGGAACTGAAGGAAGGCGTGAATCGGCGCGAACTGCTGGAGGAGGTCAAAACGCGGGTGGATCGCATCCCCACCTTTCCGAGCGAAACGGAAAAGCCGGATGTCTTCATCCCGGATTCGAACGCCTATCAGGAAGTGGTCACCGTCGCCGTTACCGGAGACCTCAGCGAAATGGAGCTGCGGCGCGCCGCCGAGCGGGTTCGCGATGATTTGATGGAAATGCAGGGGATCAGCCACGCCGAGCTGAAAGGCGAGCAACCCTTTGAAATTGCGATTGAGGCAGATCAGAACAAGCTGCAATCCTTCGGGCTCGGCATTGACGATTTGATCAACGCAATTCGACGGAACTCTGTCGATATGCCGGCCGGGACGATCCAAAGCTCCAGTGGCAATCTCACGGTCCGGACCCGGGGCCAAGCCTACACCGCCGATGAATTCGCCAGCATCCCGATCCGGGCCGCGAATGGAGCGGACGTCCGGCTCGGAGAAGTCGCCCTGGTGAAGGACGGGTTCGAAGAAGGGATGCAACTGGTGCGCTTCAATGGCGAACCGGCGTCAATCGTGGAAGTGATGCGCTTCGACGAAGAAAGTGCGCTGGAGGTCTCCCGGCTCGTCCATGAGTATGTCGCCTCGGCCCGGCTTCGCTTTCCCTCCGGAATCCATCTCTACGCGTGGGATGATGAGTCGATCTCCATTCGCGGGCGGCTCGGCACGCTCACCGCTTCGTTGATCCAGGGCTCGATTCTAGTCTTTGTCTTGCTCGCGCTGTTTCTTCGACCTTCGCTTGCCTTTTGGGTCGTGCTCGGGATTCCGGTGAGTTTCGCGGGCGGCATCATCTGCATGCCGTGGCTGGGTATTTCCGCGAATTTGATGAGCGTCTTCGGCTTCATCATCGTGGTCGGACTGGTCGTGGACGATGCCATCGTCACCGGAGAAAACATTTATGCGAAGCTGAAGACGGGGATCGATCCGCTCGAAGCCGCCGTGGAAGGGACCAAGGAAGTCGCCGTTCCGGTCACCTTCGGCGTCATCACCACCATCGTGGCCTTCCTGCCACTGCTCTTTTTCGACGGACACTGGGGCAGCTTTGCCAGACAAATTCCCCCGGTCGTGGCTCCCGTCCTCCTCTTCTCGCTGATCGAGTCCAAACTGATTCTCCCGGCTCATCTCAAGCACTTGCGGACCGGGCGCACCCACTTTAACGCCTTTTCCCGCCTGCAAAAACACATCGCCGAGGGCTTGGAAACGTTCGTCGAAAAAATCTACCAGCCCACGCTACGGTTCGCCATCGCGCATCGCTACTCGGTCTGCGCTATGTTTTTCGCCATGGCCCTCCTCATGCTCGGCTATTGTCAGAGCGGGAAACTCGGCTTCGTCTCCATGCCTACGGTCGATCGGCTCAAGATCACCGCCTATGTCGATCTCCCCAACGACACGCCACTGGAGCAAACCGACAAGTACGTCCGGCGGATCACCGATGCCGTCGCTCAACTCAAGGAAGAATTCGTCGATGAAGGGACCGGTCGCTCACTCATCACCAATATTTACGAAGAAACCGGCGATCGCGACCGGGGAAGCATCTCGCTGGACGAAACGCGCGGACAAGTCGCCGTTGAAATTCTTCCTCCCAGCCTGCGAAGCGTCCCCGGCCCCAAAAACAGCGTCATCGCGACTCGCTGGCAGGAATTGGTCGGTGAGATTCCCGAAGCGCACTCGTTTCGGATTCGCTCGGAGCAAAGCGGGTTCAGCCGACGCGGAGACACCCGGGAGGAAGAACCCGTCGAAATCGAACTGCGCGGTCCCTCCTCGGATGAGAAAGTGGAAATCGCTCACCAGATTGTCGATCTTCTCGAAACCTATGAAGGCATCACCGACGCCTACACCCGGGTTCAAAACGGGATCGACGAGCTGGAAATCCGGCTCAAGCCGCGGGCTGCGGAACTCAACCTCACCCAACAGGCGCTGGCTGCTCAGATTCGCCAAGCCTTCTACGGGCAAGAGGCTCAGCGGGTCCAACGCGGGCGGGATGATATTCGCGTCATGGTCCGTCTGACCCAAGAAGAACGGCAGTCGCTACACACCCTCGACACGCTGAAAATTCTCACGCCCTCCGGTGCCGCCGTCTCCCTTGCCTCGGTCGCGGACGTGAATCTGGTCAAGGTCCCTGGGCGGATTGAGCGGATCGACGGAGCGGAAGTCATCGAAGTCAAAGCTCTGCCCGCCGATGAAACCGTGGATATCATCGGTATCGCGGAAGCCGCCGCCCCGGAAATCCTCAAGCTGGTCAGCGAAGGGGACGGCCTTTCCTTTCGCTACACCGGTTTCATCGCGGAAAATGCCGAATCAAAACGGCGCACCATCATCGGAGCCGTCGCCCTCATGTTTGCGCTTTATGCCTTGCTCGCGATTCCTTTCAAATCCCTCACCCAGCCGCTCTTCGTCCTCCTCGCCGTTCCCTTCGGCATCATCGGGGCCCTCCTCGGACACATCATCATGGGGATCACGCCCTCTTACCTCTCCGTCTTCGGCATGTTGGCCTTGGCCGGTGTCGTCGTGAATGACTCCCTCGTGATGGTCGATTTCATCAACCAACGACGCAGCGAAGGGATGCCCCTGCGCGAAGCCATCATCCACGCCGGAGCCCGCCGTTTCCGCGCGATCCTCCTCACTTCCATCACCACCTTCGCCGGCTTGATGCCGTTGATGTTCGACCGCTCCATCCAAGGCCAATTCCTCATCCCTATGGCGGTTTCTCTGGGCTACGGCATCCTCTTCGCTACGGCGATCACGCTCTACCTGATCCCCAGTGCCTATCAGATCAGCGATGATTTGGGCAAGCTTCTCCAACGGTTCAAGAAGTGGTATCTGCGCCCCTTCCTCACCGAAACGGAGCCCGTCAAGGGCTCGCAGTAAAACGACTTCAATTCGAGAAAAGAATCTTCGCAACGCTCGAATAATTCGACGCTCCGATTCGCCAAACGGAAGCCGTTCAATCGGTTGCGACGGCCCTTCATTTTCGAACGATTTCATCCCGTGTTTGGACTATTCCTCGATCCAACCAAACGACTGCAAAAACGCTACCTGCGGGCTTCCAAGCATTTGCAAACGCTCCAGGAAAAAGCGGCTCGGGTCTCTGATCCGACCATTCGAGAATCCTTGGTTCAAGACCTCCAAAAGCTCGCGACCCTCCGCGAGCGACTGAGTCACCGAGTCGAAGAATTGCCGCTCACTCGCGACGCCAGTTTTGAGTGGTTGCGGGCCGATTTCGACAAGACCCTAACCCTGTTGGAGACCGCTTTGGAAGAGCTGAGAGAACGCCTCGCCCCACTAGTGCTTCTCCCATCGCCACCTTCCGAATCTTCGAACCACGTTTCTTCCCAGCCCCAAGCTGAAACCCCTCTCCACTCCCCAACCACCCCCGGAGGAGCAAACGACGCAGTAGGCAGCCGGACGGCCTCTCGTCAACCTCGCCTAACCAGCAAGGCTAGCTCCTCCAGGACCCGGACCACCACGATGGCAACGGTGGCGAACTCATGACTTCATTCCGGTGAAGTCAGCTGCCGCCGCGTCGATACGGTCCGGGTCCACTTCCGGGGATTCTCCGCTCGACGAGATGCGGGCCGACTGAACGGAGAGCTTCGGTTGACAATAGCGAGCTACCGCGTTACCCAAACGATGGTCTCGGAGCTTTCCGGCCAATCTCTCTGGTTCAGCCCTCTCACCCCTTTCCTCGTGCCCAATCTTTCTCCTGAAGGGACGCAACTCGTCCAAAATCTAGCCCAGCGTCATGGTGTCTCCACCGACGCCATTCTTCACATGCTCATCGCCGTTCAGAATGGAAACGGCTCGATGGCTCAGTTCAACCATCACGAATTCGGCGGCAGCGGTCAATGGATGCGGGGAGGGATGACGATGGTGAGCGACCTCTTCAACAACCACTTGAAAAGTCGCGTCGATAACGTCTGCAACGATATTTCCAACGAACTCGCGAACCATCAGACCTCGCCTTTCTGCGGCTCCTTCCAGTCGCAAAGCCAAAACGGGATGCATTCCCAAACTCAAGCAGCGGGTGGAATCGGCGGGAACAATACGCTCTTCGTTCCCGATCCACAGACGAACTGGTGGCCGCAAGACTTGGGTTCGCCCAGCGCGATCGGCTCCCAGAACAATGCGCGCTACGCTTACTTCGCAAATCTGCGCCGCCTCGCCATCGCCACGGGCGACGAAGTTTGGCTCTATGACACGTTGGACCATCAAATCGGCGGGTTCGCCCAGCAACAAGGCTCCGGCGGTTCCATCACTCTGAGCAGCCAGTTCGGCACCGTGAACTTGTCCACTTTACCGGTGTTGTCTCGCGGAAGAGTGGGACAAAACAGCAGCGACTACCTGCTTGCCCACCCTCCTCAAGCAACCAGCGGACTTCCTCTTCAACCTTCGCCCATGAATCCGACAACTCAGAACACCTCGGGGAATGAAGACGTCTTCGCGGCTTTGGAAAAGCTCGGCAATCTCAAGGCTCAAGGAATTATCAGCGATCAGGATTTCGAGTCCAAGAAAGCGGAGTTGCTCAGCAGAATTTAAGGGTCAGCTCGGCCAGAATTCTTCAAGCTTGCGGCGTCGGAAATCGAAGGCCTTCCAAAGCGTTCGATCCACATAGAGGTGATGGGCAAGCCATCCGATTGGTCCCCATCCCACATGGTAGCGCACCACATCCGTGACCTTGACCCCGATTTCCGTCTCTTCGAAGTAGTGACTGTGATTCCAAAGCGCGTAGGGTCCAATGCGCTGGTCATCCGTGAACTCCTTCTTCTCGTCCACCGTGACGATCTCTGAAACCCACGTTACCCAAACCAGCGGTGCCAGTCGGATTCGAAAGGCGATGACTTGGCCTGGCCGAAGAGTTTCGCTTTCCAGGGACGTGATGCGGAACTCCATCTCTGGAGGCGTCATTTTCACCAAGCTTCGTGGGTTTGAGAAAAACGTCCACGCCTCTTCCAAGGTGATGGGCAACTCCTGTTCCTGGCGAAAAATCTTCATCACCTGCCCCTAAGGGTAAATCCAGCGGAGTGATACCCGTTCTTCAATGGATCAGGCGATGATCAACCACAAGGCTCCCGCCGCCGATAACCAGAAAAGAACCCATTCGAAGGCTTTCTGCGGAATGCGCTTCACAATCTGGCGACCAATCACAATACCAAGGAGAATCGCAGGCAACAGCGCGACATCGAGCGCCAGGGTCCGCGAATTGATGATGCCGAGGTCGAAATTAAAGGGAACTTTGAGGAGATTGATGCAGAGGAAAAAGCGAGCCCCGATCCCGAGAAAATCTTCTTTGGAGAGGTTTTTGACGAGAGCCCAGATCGAGTAAGCAGGTCCGGCGGCATTCGCCACCGTGGTCGAGGTTCCGATGGCCAAACCGGAGAGGATCAGGAAGCTACGCGAGTCGGGCAAATGAGCGAGAAAGTCACCACTGCGCGCTCGGATGACCTGGAGAATGAGCATCGCCGCGATCGTCCAGCCAATCGCTGTTTTCATGGTTTCATCATCCTCGATCCGTCCCAAAATCCAGTAGCCGAGCAACACCCCCAGTACGGCGGGAAACATCAACGGCCAGACCTGCCCCCAACTAGCGTAGCGCCGATAAAGCGGGTAAATCACCAGGTCGCAAAACACGAGCATGGGCAGGACAATCCCGACAGATTCCTTCCCAAAAAAGTGCGCCATGATGATGACATTGAGGAGGGCAAGTCCGGGCAGACCCGTCTTCGACATCCCGAGGCTGAAAGCCCCGAGCAGGGTGAGCGCATAGACTGCCGGAGCAATTTCGAGGTAGGGGATCAAATTAAATCCAGCCTTCGCCTGCGTTCCCGGCCCGATCCAGAACGATTTTCAGGATTCCCTGGTATCCGCCAAAACTCGGCTATTTGAAGTAGCGCTCGAGCACGGCTCGCTCACTGGGCAGCAAGTTAGAATCCCAAACGGATTCACCGCCTTGGCCAACAGATTGGACATCACCAGCTGCCGATGGGCCAACCGGTGTTTCGTTGATATCATGCTCGGCAACGCCTTCGGCAATGACTTCCCCGGGAGCCGCTCGAGAAACATCGAGGTTCTGGACTCCCTCCGGGTTATTCGTGCTGAGATTTGATTCGGTGTCGTTGTGGAACATCGGAGCATCGCCTTTTCCACGGGTGATTCCGCCTTGCCCCGGCTTCATCCCTTCGCGCCAGCCTTCGCCAAAGAGCAGCTTCATGAGTTCATCTTCATCTTCAAAGTTGCTTCCCCATCCCCCTTGGCCTTCACCCTGGCCTTCTCCGGGTTGCCCTTGGCCCATCATCTCTTGAAGCGCTTTCGCGTTTTGCTGCATCGCCTCCCGTAGCTGCTGCATTTGCTCGGCATTCATCTGGCCCATTTGCGCCGGATCGATCTGCTTGAGCGTGTCCATCATTTCCGCATTGGCCGGTAGATTGCCAAACTCCATCCCTTTGAGTGCGTTGTTGAATTCTTGCAGCAATTGGTCCTTGGCGGCGTCGCTCATCATCTCGGAATATTTCTCCAGGGCTCCAAGACTTCGCTCTGCAGTGGAGAGATTCTTCTCCATGTCGTTGATGGAACGCTGCAGGCTGTCTCGCAACGTGTCGGTCGCTTCCAGGCTGCTGTGATTGAACCACGCTTCTTCCGGTTGATCCCGCAATGCGCCAATCTGCTTGAGGATCTCGTCAATTTTTTCTTCTTCGGCGACGTCTTCCTCCTTCAGTTCTTCCAGCCATTCCTCCATTTCTTCCCAAGCGATCGGCTCGTTGGGGGACACTGCCCGCGCTTCCAAAGGTTGAACGGGAATCAGAAACGCCGCAGTGACCAGAACAACTGCCAAAACCGGTGGAATCGCGAGACGGCTCCAATTCCATACCAAACCATCACGCAAATTGGGTTTGAGCGGAGGATCTGGCCAAGGCGCAATTCCTGCGGCTGCCGCCGTCAAGGCGTTGTGCATCCCCATCTCGCTTTCGAGCCGGACAGCGGCTTCCTTGTTGGTGATGAAACGCCTCCGTGCAAACAAGAAGGCAATGAGTGGAAGCAGCAGAAGCAGGCTTCCGGCCACGATCGCCGCCGTCTGAAACTGGTCAGCAAACCAAAGCTGTGAGCGAAGATACAGGAGCGAACTGGCGACAATCACCCCGTAGCCGATGCTGAGCGGCCCCAAAACTTCCAACCACCATCCGGAATTCAGCTTAAAGCGCGTCGCCGCAATCACCCGCTTCCATTCGTCCGCTCGTTGTTGATCAGTCATGGTCCGTCAGATTAACTGGATTCCGGCCTGAATGCAATCGCGTGCTTTTGAGGATCAAACGGAACCGGGATCGCCTCACAAGAATCTCGCCACCCCGGAAAATTCCATTGATTAGGAAAGCCGCGACACTGAGCCGGTTTGACCGAGTTGATGGTGCACTCGATGCCATCCAGAAAAACGCACTCTCCGTTCTCTTTTTCGATCAACGTAAGGCCAGTTCGATTCTCACGAAGGGCGGTGAACTCGGCCACAAAATCGTAAACGCTCATGTCCTTGAACTCGGCGATGGCCTGCAAATCTTCCTCCGTCAGGACCACCTCCCCCGGCCAACGGCAGCAGTTTCCACAACGCTGACACTGATAGAAAATCGGATCGGAATTCGCGGGTTCAGGCACATCGAAGTAACGGCGAATTTGACCGAGAATCAAGCTACTCGGAAACGTGGCATTTTCCAGGAGCGCATAGAGGTTAAGCCCAAAAAACCTGGAAATTCAGAAGGAACCTTTGCCCTGGCAGGAACCTTACGGCAAACACTGGGAAAATGATTTGACATTAATGACCTTTTCCTTGAGTTAATGGCCCTCGAAATGCCCGGTTTGGTGTTCTCGATTCACCTTCGAAATGGGGCGAAGATCCCACGAAAGAACTCACTTACATGGTTGCCCAGTTTCCCCTTACCGGTGATCAAACGACTTGCCCAGGCTTAAAGCTTCACCACTAGATGTTTGGAAAATTATTCGGACTATTTTCGAGCGACATCGGAATCGACCTGGGAACTGCGAACACGCTGGTCAACGTTAAGGATCACGGCATTGTTTTACGTGAGCCCTCGGTCGTAGCGGTTCAAGCAGGCACCAATAAAGTGTTGGCGGTGGGTGATGATGCCAAGCGAATGCTAGGCCGAACTCCTGGAAACATTGTGGCGATTCGGCCTCTTAAGGACGGCGTCATTGCCGACTTCGAAGTCACCGAGGCGATGTTGCGGCATTTCATGCGCAAGGTTCACAGCCGCAAAGGGTTTGTCAGGCCCCGAGTGGTGATCGCGGTTCCCTCGGGCATTACCGAAGTTGAGAAGCGCGCGGTGAGAGAGTCCGCTCAAAATGCCGGTGCTCGCGAAGTTTTCTTGATCGAAGAGCCAATGGCCGCTGCGATCGGGGTCGGCCTTCCGGTTCAAGACGCCTCTGGAAACATGATTGTCGATATCGGCGGGGGAACGACGGAAGTCGCTCTGATTTCGCTTTCCGGCATCGTTTACAGCCGAAGTGTTCGAGTCGCTGGTGATGAACTCGATGAGGCCATCGTGCAATATTTGAAGCGCGCCTACAATTTGATGGTGGGCGAACGAACGGCGGAAGAGATCAAAATCCGCATTGGTTCAGCCTATCCGCAGGGGAAAGAAGCTTCCATGGAGGTCAAAGGCCGTGATTTGGTCGCCGGCTTGCCCAAAACGATCAAAATCACGTCCCAAGAAGTGCGGGAAGCGATGCTGGACCCGCTCAACACGATTATTGACTCCGTTCGGGTCACCTTAGAGCGCTGTCCTCCGGAGCTTTCGGCGGATTTGGTCGATCGCGGGCTCGTTCTCGCCGGTGGCGGTGCGCTGCTTCGTGGCCTCGACAAATTGCTGACCGAAGAAACGGGTCTGCCCGTTCACGTTGCGGAAGATCCGCTCAGCGCGGTGGCCGAAGGAACGGGTAAAGTGCTCAATGAGCTTTCCTTCCTGAAAAAAGTCGCCAACCTCGACGGGTGATTTTTTTGTTTTCAAAACCCGCCTCTTTCCAAGTTGGGCTCAATAGTTTAAATTTCGCCCAAATGCGTAATTCATGAGTCGGGTGAACATCATAGCCCTCGCGGTACTGGTTACGGTGGTCGTGTGGATGCTGACCTGGGGAGACTCTGCTATTCTCAGCTGGCAAAAGCGCGCTCTGACCGCTGCGGCTCCCATGATTAAAACCCGGCATAATGTTGCCGAGCAGACCAAAAAATTCACCCAGGCCCAGACTCCCCGAAAGGAGTTAGAAGATCAGATCCAGCGCCTCACGGAAGAAGTGAAGCAGCTACGGATCGAAAACGAAGCCGTCGAGAGACTCTACGAGGAGAATGCTCGATTGCGCCAGATGCTCGCGTTGAAAAAGATGCCCAGCTTTGAGTTGGTCGCGGCAGAGGTAATTGGCCGGGAAACGGCAACCTGGTATCACACCATCGTGATCGACAAAGGCTCCGAACAAGGGTTGAAGGAAAACGACCCGGTGATCATCGACAGCGGACTGGTCGGAAAAATCGCACTGGCTGCGGAAAAAACCTCCACGGTGCTGCTCTTGACCGACGAAGCCTGCAAAGTCACCGCTCGGGTTATGGGAACCGATCAACGCGGGATCATGCAAGGCCAGGGTGCCCGCAATGCCGGGAGCACCCAGGAAGTCATGATGGGACAGGGAACGGTGGTTGGTGAGCGTGGCGGAATCAATAATCAGCCGACTCTACGCCTCCGTTACCTCGATAAAACGTCTCCGATCACTCCGGGAATGGACGTGATTAGCTCGGGTCAAGGTCTTGTTTTCCCCCCGAATCTGGCGCTCGGAAAAATCAAAACGGTTCATCCCAGCGATATCACCACGGAAGCAGAGATCGAACCGAGCGTTGATTTCTCGAATCTGGATTTCGTCTTTGTCATCGTCGCAGACAAGCCATGATCTTTTCCGCCCTCATGTTCGTTTTCCTGATCCTGACGATGGTGGTTCAGGAATTCTTGCCAATTTTGCAGTTCGGCGGCATGAAGGTGTTTATACTTCTTCCTTGGGCATTCTTCTACGTCATCGCCTTGACGGTTCCTTATCCGGTCATGCTGTTTTTTGCCTTCTCTGCGGGATTTATGTGGGATGCCCGTCACGGACTTCCGATGGATCCGCATCTTCCCTTTGGCAGTCGGGTCATTCTTTTTGCCTTGCTCGGCTCCTTTATGCAGGGAATTCGGCCCCTGTTTCAACGGGGACAGTGGTTCTTGCCCGTGGTCATGGTTGGTTTTGCCATTTTGTTTCAGCGAATTACCGAGTATCTTCTCATTTGCTTCGTTGAAGGTGATTTTCAGTTTTCGACTCAAATTTGGATGACGATGATCACCTCAGCCGGTGCCGCGATGGTTTTGGCTCCGATTTTGCTAATCGTGATTAGTCGAGTTGCCAAACGATGCGGTTACCAGCTAGAGTTCGAACAGTTCATGTTTAGAAGAGCCTACAGTCATGGTCACCAAATTTAAGTTTCGCCTCTACCTCCTTGCCTTGTTGGTAGTGGTTGGGATGGGGACGCTTACCCACCGGCTCTATGTGGTTCAGATTGTAGAACATCCCATCTACGTGGCCCAACTTCCCGGGGAGAAAGAGGTCACCGTCCGCGTTCCGGGAGTTCGCGGAGAGATTCTCGACCGAAACGGAACCGTTCTGGCGACGAATAAGGCCAGCTACGAGGTGATTTTCGATCTGAAATCGATTCTCGACAATTATCGGGAGAATTACGAAGAAGTCCCGATGACCTTCTTCGATGCGAAGGTTTCCGGGATGCAACGTCAGAAGCGAGAGGCTGACATCCTCCATGTGGTGGAAGAAACGGTGCTTCCAGAAATGATGCAGATGGGCTTGGCCACGGATTTCAACTCGCGGCAGCTTCAAATCCACTATCGAAGCACCGGCGGAATCGTTCCTTACACCTACCGACGAGATTTGACGTTCGAAGATTTCGCCATGTTCGCGGAGAACGATTTCGATGTTCCTGGTGTTGACGTCGCGGTGAAACCGACCCGGATCTACCTCTACGATTCCCTGGCCAGTCATGTGATGGGATATGTCAATCTCCCGGATATCCAGACGGTTCCGCGTGAGAAACAACTGGAGTTTGATCACTATGTTCCCGACGACTACGGCGGCGCGGGCATCGAAAAGAGCATGGATGAATACCTTCAAGGCAAACCCGGAAAACGCGTTCTTCGGAAAGACGAAAAGGGAATTATCCGCAATGAAATCTCTTTTGAATCCCCCAAACCCGGTGCGGATGTTTACCTGACGATCGATGCCAAGATCCAGCAAATTACCGAACAGGCGATGCGGAATATTCTGCCCAAGCCGGACGGAACATCAGGACGCGGGGCCGCCGTTGTGATGGATCCCCGCAATGGCGACATCCTCGCGATGGTTTCCGTTCCCTCCTACAATCCGAACAATTTCGTCCCCAATATTTCCGCCGATGATTGGAAACGCTACTCAACGGATCGATCGGCCCCCATGTACAATCGGGCGTTGAGCCAGCACGCCCCAGGCTCAACTTTCAAAATCCCGATCGCTCTCGCCGGCTGTCTTTCTGATTCGCACAAGCGCAATTTCTACTGCGCGGGTGGCGTTCAATACGGCGCGAAGTTTATGAAGTGCTGGATTCTGAGCAAAGGGGGACGGCACGGTTCCATCGGGATGAGCGATGCGATCAAAAAGTCTTGTAACTGCTATTTTTATCAATATGGCAATCACACCGGCATCAACAACATTGTCGAAGTGACCAGTAAGATGGGCCTTGGCCGGAAGACGGGTATTCCGCTCGATGGCGAAGCTCCCGGTCTGGTTCCGAGCCCACAGTGGTTAAAGCTGCAAGGGCAGTTGTGGAGTGACGCCTTTACCGCGATGACCTCAATTGGCCAAGGTTTCGCCGAAGCAACACCGCTGCAGATGGCCGCCGCAACCTGTACGGTCGCTAACGGAGGGAAAGTCTTCCAACCTCGCTTGGTGAAACGGGTGGTCGATCAGGACGGGCCAGTTCGGCGGAAACTCGTCGAGATGGTTCGAAGCGGCAAGACCATGGATGACGTTGCCACTGAGACCGGAGCGTTGAGAAGCGATGTCGAGACCTGGGTCAACCGTGCGAAAGGCAAGGATCTGGACGAAGTGGCTTGGAATGATCTCGTTCCCGATGAACCCCAGCTTAAATATGACTTGGCTGAGGAAGGATTGACCAAAGATGAGCTAGAGCTGGTGAAGCAGGGAATGTATCAGGTTGTCAACGAACCCGGCGGTACCGCCAGCCGAGCGAGATCCGAAGATTTTTTGATATCCGGGAAGACCGGAACCGCCCAGAGCGGAAAACCATCTGAACCCACCAATGCGTGGTTCATTGCTTTTGCACCTTATCAAGAGCCTGAATTGTCCGTTTGCATTTTTGTGCACAACGGTGATTCGGGAGGCAGGTGCGGCGCTCCCATTGCGGGGCGCATCTTGAAAGAAGTTATGGCTATGAAGGCGAATAAGTACGAAGTCACCCTTGCGCCCCAAAAAGAGGCACGAGGTCACTTTGAACGCGTCCTTCTGGTCGATTTTGATAACACGGGCTTGGAGAATTTTATTGATGGCGATGATGCCGATGGAATGGTGGAGCTTCCCGAAGGAATGGCTCCTTCAACCTCTTCATCTTCTTCTTCGCGATCGTTGCATTCTCCCTCGGTCGCGCCTCGTGCCGACCAGCGTGGCTCCGTGGCAACCAAAAAGCCATATGTCCCCAAGGCTAAACGTGTGACCCCACCAGCCCCCGAAAAGCCCAAACGCGGCTTGGGAAGAATTTTTGGAGGGAACAGGAACCGATGATTTCATTCCTCACTCCCATTCAAACTTGCGTTCTTTCGACGCGATCTCCCTCGTCTCTTCGGGCTTCAAGGAAATGGTTATGCCTGACCTATTTGGAATCTTTGAACCAACCGAATGTTGAAACGTATCAGAAAATTATTTGGAGGAAAGCGACTTAATGAAGGAACTCGAATCGTCATTAATTGTGAAAAACTCGAAAATCGTGTTGCTCTCCTAGAGAACGGCTCCGTCGAAGAATATGGCGTCGAACGAGCCAACGCCGAAAATATCGTCGGCTCGATCTTTAAGGGCAAAATCAAGAACATCGAGCCTGGCCTGAAAGCCATGTTTGTGGATATCGGCCTCGATAAGAACGCCTTTCTCCACTTTTGGGACGCCATCCCTCAAGCACTCGATGACATGCAGACGGAGGCTGACGAAAAGTTGGAACCCGTCCGGCGCACCTCGAAAAAGAAGAAACAACAGACTCGCGTCACGTCGAAAGACATCCCTTCTCTCTACCCCATCGGCTCTGAAGTCATGGTACAGGTGAGCAAGGGGCCAATTGGCAGCAAGGGACCGCGGATCACCACCAACATCTCCCTTCCGGGACGGTTCATGGTCTTGATGCCGCGCAACGATCAGTTCGGCATTTCGCGCCGGATTGAGGATCCGAAAGAACGCGCCCGGCTTCGGAAAATCATGGAGCAACTGGACCTCCCTGAAGGAATGGGGATCATTCTCCGGACGGTTTGCCAGGGTCAACGCCTGCGCTACTTCATCCGCGATCTCAGCATCCTCTTGGAACAATGGCAGAGCATCGAAAAGGAGTACGAAGAGAATCCGGCTCCCCACTGTGTCTTCCGGGAACCTGACGTGATTGAGCGGACGGTGCGCGATTTCCTCACCGATGACGTTGAAGAAGTCATTGTCGATAACGCGGAGATGGCGGAGCGGATGAAGGATCTGGTCGGCTTGATTTCTCGCCGCTCGCGGAACCGCATCAGCCTTTACAATTCTCCCGAACCCATTTTCGAGAAGTTCGGGATTCAACGCCAAATCGACGACGCGTTTTATCGCCAAGTTTGGCTCCCCTGTGGCGGCTATCTGGTGATCGACGAAACCGAGGCGCTGATCACGGTGGACGTCAATACGGGGCGCAACAAAGGCACAAATGACAAGATGATCCTGGAGACGAATATGGAGGCCGCCGAAGAGGTGGCGCGCCAGCTGCGCCTTCGCAACATCGGTGGCTTGATCGTAGTCGACTTCATCGACATGCGGAGTCGGCGAGATCAGCAAATGGTCTACAAAGCCGTTCGAGATCGCCTTCAACTCGACAAAGCCAAGACTCAGGCGCTTCCGATCTCCCAGCTCGGTCTCATGGAAATGACCCGCCAGCGCTTGAATGAGAGCTTGGCGGTGACCACCTCCGAGCAGTGCTCCTACTGCTCCGGTAAAGGCGTGGTGATGTCGACGATGACGATGAGCGTCGAGATTCAACGGAAGATCAATGCTCTGATGTATCGCAAGAAAGGTGGGCTGAACAACCTGCTGATTGTGGTTCATCCAGAAGTGCTGCAACGCCTCAAAGCGGAAGACACCGAGCACATCGTGGACCTGGAACGGCGACATCAGGCACGGTTTACCTTCCGGGCAGATCCTTCCTATCACCGGGAGCAAATCATGATCGCCGATAACGACACGGGCGAAGAGTTTCGGGTCTGATCCAATGGCTTCGCGACAAATCCTGGCGGCGACCGAAGCCCTCTGCCAGAACCTGGATTCGCTGCGCTTTGCGGAACCGGTCACCCATGTCTACAACCCGCTGGTTTACGCCCGGACCGCTCATGAGAGCTATCTCCGGAAATTCGGTGACGGTCCCAAGCAAGTCCTGCTTTTGGGGATGAATCCGGGGCCCTGGGGAATGGCGCAAACCGGGGTTCCCTTTGGCGAGATCCCGGCGGTGCGGGATTGGCTCGGGATTGACGTTCCGGTGGAGAAGCCGGTCAACGAGCACCCGAAACGCCCCATCGAAGGCTTTTCCTGCCAGCGCTCGGAAGTCAGCGGACGACGCCTTTGGGGCTTGTTTGCGGAGCGATTTGAATCTGCGAACGCCTTTTTCAAGGATCACTTCATCCTCAATTATTGCCCGCTCGTGTTCATGGGAGAGACGGGCAAGAACATCACTCCGGACAAGCTTCCTGCCCAAGAAATCGCCCCCATCCAGGCCGCTTGCGATGCCTATATCGCCACCAGCCTTCAAGCCCTCTCCCCGGAATGGCTCATCGGAGTCGGTGCCTACGCGGAAAACGCACTGAAACGGGTCGCGGACTCGGCCGGATTCGAAGCCAAGATCGGGCGGATTCTTCACCCCAGCCCCGCCAGTCCGGCGGCGAATCGCGGTTGGAGCGAGGCGGCGACCCGGCAACTGGAAGAACTGGGCGTTTGGTAGAATGTTTCTCCCTCTTTATAACCGTGGTTTTCCCCGAAATACGCTCGAATGAGTTCTCAGCTTGTGTTCCCGCAAGGGGCCTGCTAACAACAGAGACGTCGCGTTAAATCCGTATCCCTTTTTCCTGAATATGACTCACCCTTCTGAAGAGGACCTGGCCATCCACGCCGCCGAGATTCGAAAACTCACCAACGCGCTCAACCAGATTCTTTTCGGCCAGGAGGAATTGATTGAAATGGTCGTCACCGGCCTGCTCGCTCGCGGTCACATGCTTTTGGAAGGTCTTCCGGGACTGGGAAAAACCGAGTTGGTTAAGGGCCTCAGTAAGGCACTTCGGTTAGACACGAAACGCGTCCAATTCACGCCCGACCTTCTTCCCGGAGACATCACCGGAAACCCCATTCTTCAGGAAACCGCTTCTGGTCGGGAATTCGTCTTCCAGCCCGGACCGCTCTTCACGAATCTTTGTCTGGCTGACGAAATCAACCGCGCCTCGCCCAAGACCCAATCCGCTCTCCTGGAAGCCATGCAAGAGCGACGAGTTACCGTCCTGGGCCAAACCCATCCGCTGCCGGATCCCTTCTTCGTTCTTGCCACCCAAAACCCGATTGAGTTGGAAGGAACCTATCCCCTTCCCGAGGCCCAATTGGATCGATTTTTGTTCAAGGTCGAGGTGCATCGAAACAACGCCGAAACGCTCGAGAAAATCGTCAACCAGCGCGAATTAGGCGTGGAGCCAATGATCGAACCGGTGATGGAAGCGGCCACCCTCGCAAAAATTACCAACGCCGTGCGGACGATTTACCTTCCCGATGTGGTCGCGAACTACATCGCCAGAATCGTGGATGGAACCCATCCCGGCCAGAGTGAAGCGGCGAAAGGGATCAAGTTTGGGGCCAGTCCACGTGCCGCCTTAAGTCTGGCTTCCGCCGCGAAGGCTCGCGCCTTGATGAACGGCCGGGTCAACGCCAGCTTTGAAGACGTCAAATTGGTCGCCGCACCCGTCTTGCAACATCGCATCATTTTGGATTACAATGCCCGAATCGATGGGAAGACGAACCGTCAAATTGTGGCCGAGCTTTTGGCGGAAGTCCCCGTCCAATCGATGAACGTGCCGAAAACATTGAAAGATGCGGACCCCGTCGCATCCTAGGTAGGCAAACAGGTAGCACCGTGAATTGCAGGTTGGAAAACGACTCTAGAAGCTCCGAGAACTCACGCCTTCGCGGAAGAAGACTTGTGACTCTCTGTGGCGTCCTCGCGGTTACCGTTGGAATCCTCATGGAATCCGCGTTGGCGAGAGGCAATTTCGGGGCTGGCTCCTGGACACTGGATGGACTCACGAAAACGGAAGTCCAAGTCTACAGCCCCTTTGAAAGCATCCCGAATCGGGGGTTTCTGCCGGTAAAGGTGAAAATCCGCAATGGATTCGATGGGGAACGGGAATGGAACTTCTCCTTCCAGGCTCGCCCTCAGTACAGCTACGGAGACACGGTGAGGTCTACCTCTACTTTCAGCATCCGGACCCCGAAATTATCGGAGACGGAGCACGAACTCATGGTTCCGCTCCCCAGCTCTCTGGACAGCTCTCCCAATACCGAAATCACCATGCAAATGACCAGTCGCTTGGGCTCGCGGAGCGGCAGTCTGCAAGGTCATCACCATCCCAATTTCCCAAGTATCGCCTTCAGCAACGCCTTGGATGGACGCGACAATCTGGAGCAACTCAGCGACGAGCTTCGCACGAAAATTGGAGCGCTTTCCCGTCACGAACCCGCCGCGGCTTTGTTCGAACCTGCCGAACTCTCGACCGATTGGCGTGGATTCACCGGATTCGACGTCATCATGTTGACCGACAAGGAGTGGATGGCGCTGGCACCCGGGGTGCGACGCGGGATTTTGTCCTGGAACCGTCTCGGAGGTCATCTTCACCTCTTCACGAAATCGGCCAATGCTACCACTGCGACCTTTGGGATCGACGATGTTTTGCCGACCGATCAAGCGAAACGCTCTCTGGGCAGTGTCCTTATTTCGACCTGGGACGAAGATCGCATACCCATCAGCAAAACCGCCAAATCGTTGAAGGACGATAGCCCGATGCTTTCGAACCAGCTGTTGGAGGATTTCGTGACCAAATGGGGGCTTCAGAACCTCTTTGGGTTTCGCAGCTTCAATCCCATCGCGGTGTTTGTCATCCTGATCGCGTTCGCGATCGCGGTGGGACCAGTGAACCTTTTCATTCTCGCAAAACCGGGAATGCGACATCGCCTCTTTGTGACCACTCCCATCATCTCCCTCGCGGCGAGCCTTCTGCTGATCTTGTTGATCATTTTCCAGGACGGGTTTGGAGGGACGGGCATTCGGGTCGCCGTCATGCTACTCAGGAGCGAGCCTGACGAGCGTCGCGCTTATATTGTCCAGGAACAGATTTCTCGAACCGGCGTCCTCCTGAATCGTTCTTTCGATTTGGATGAGCCGACGTTTATCAGTCCAGCTGTGATGCGGAGTTCCCGCTGGACGCATTTCGACACCTCGCACGGCTTGGGTGCCACGTTCCGCTACGCTGGGGACACGCTGGGCGGAGATTGGTTTCAAAGTCGAAGCGAGCAGGCCCACTTCGCTCAAACGATCCGACCAACCCGAGCTCGGATCGAGCGGCTGGAAGCGGACGCCGACGGATCCCCGCGCCTGTTTTCCAGCATCGATTTCGATCTCAAAGAACTCTTCTACGTCGATTCCGAAGGGAAGGTCTGGAAGTCGAAATCCTCCATCAAGACCGGCCAGGAAATCGAACTGGAACCCAGCGATTCGACCGCGTTGAAAGCCTTCTGGAACCAATCGCGAGAGAATTTTTCGGTTCCGCTGAAGAGAAGCCTCCAGCAACTGGCCAACAAAGAAGTCGATTCCTACTTCGCCATTGCAGACGATCCTCGCGACCACCTGATTCCCACCTTGAAGTCCATCCGATGGGCGCGGGGGGAAAAAGGCGACAGCCTCTTGGTAGTTGGCTCACCCGTCGATCACGAACCTACCAACGGGGAGGACAATGAGTAACGATCAACCAGACGTCCCCGCGATTCGGGTCACGAATCTTCACCGTAGCTTCGGCCCCCTCAAAGCCGTTGATGGAGTCACGTTTGAGATCCCCAAAGGTCAGGTCGTTGGATTTGTCGGTGCGAATGGCGCGGGAAAAACCACTACCATGCGGATTTTGGCGACTCTGGATTACCCCAGTCATGGGACCGTCGAAGTTCTGGGAGTCGATGTCGTGGATTACCCGGCGGAGGTCCGCAAGATCCTCGGCTGGATGCCGGACGACTTTGGCACCTACGAATATATGACAGTGGTGGAATATCTGGATTTCTTCGCCCGTGCCCTGGGATTCAAGGCGGCGGAGCGTATCCAGCGAGTCAGTGATGTGATGGAATTCACGGAGTTGGACAAGCTAGCGGATCGCCTCATCAACAAGCTTTCCAAGGGGATGGGACAGCGCCTCTGCTTGGGTCGCGCCTTGATTCACGATCCCGAAGTCTTGATTCTCGACGAACCAGCCGCAGGCCTGGATCCCAAAGCGCGTGTCGAACTCAAACACCTAATTCGCATCCTCGCCGAAGAAGGAAAAACCATTTTCATCAGTTCCCATATTTTGAGCGAATTGGGAGAAATGTGCGATGCGCTGCTCTTCATCAACCGAGGCCAGATCGTCCACCACGGCAGCGCCGAAGACCTCCGGCAGCATGGCAAAGGAGGAACCCTAATAGATGTTCAGCTGGCCAATTCCGGGGAGACCTTGGAGCAGTGGGCCGCCCTGTCGCCCAACGTGACCTTCCTCGATTCACGGAAAAATGGCGGTCGCCTGGAGCTGAATTCCAACGAACCGGAAATCGTCGCCGGCGTGCTGAAAAAGATGATCAATGACGGATTGCCGGTCATCGAATTCCGTCGAGAGGAACGCAATCTGGAAGACGCCTTCATCGAAATCGTCGGCAACCTGGAACGCGAGAACGAGCTCAAAGCGGTCCTGGAAAGTCCACCTCCTGTTCCAACCGCCTCGTGAACGCCGCCGAACAACTCAACGATTTCAAGGACTGGGTCAGTCCCATCATCGTCAAGGAACTGCGTCAGGGGATGCGGACAAGGCTTTTCACGACCTCGTTCATTGTCCTGCAAGGGTTCATGGTGCTCTTCGTCATGATCGGCTTTGCCGAAGGCGGTGGGCAAAACAGCGGCTCTTCGGCGTTCTTCTGGTTTCTGATTTCCATCACGCTGCTTCTGGTCATGCCGTTGCGAGGATTCGGGGCGCTCAGCTCAGAAATTCGCCTCAACACGATGGATCTGATCGCTCTCACGCGGATGAGTTCCTGGCGAATCACTGCGGGAAAATGGGCCGCGCTCGTCAGCCAAACCGCGCTTCTCACCGTGGGCGTGCTTCCCTACGTCGTTCTCCGTTACTTCTTTGGAGGGATCAATCCGATCAGCGAACTCTTCTTTCTCGCCATGGTCCTGATCCTCTCCTGCGTTCTCAGCGCCGCGATGGTTGGCCTCTCCGCGTTCCCCAATTTTCTCGTCCGAGCGCTCCTCGCAATCGGAGCCAGCATTGGGGCGGTTTCGATGAGCTTTGGGTTCGGCCAACTCACCACTGGGAACATTGAATTTCAATCGGCAGAATTCCGTTGGGGGATTCTGGCTTTTCTTTCGATCTCCGCGTTTCTGACCTTCTACTTCCTTGCGATGGGAGCGACGCGGATCGCGACGGAGGCGGACAACTACAGCCTGCCCAAACGGTTCATCTCCATTCTCGCGCTGGGAATTTTCATGAGTATTCCCGCCATCGTTCCTTCCACCGATGGAGAGCCCTTTTATGTTCTCGGGGTGTTTTTCGTCGCGTTTTTCGCGCTCGATGCCCTGACCGAAACGCCCTCCGGTGTCCGCAGTCTCCACGTGGCGTTCACTCGGCGCGGGCCTTTGGGAAATCTCTTCCAATTTATCTTCACCCCGGGATGGTTCTCGGGCATTTTTTACGTCCTCATTCTCGCGGCCATTCATGGTGTAGCCGGAGTCCTCTACGGCGCATCCGAATTTTCCTGGGACCAGACTCAAGCGCTTACGGTCGGCGTTGCGTTTGCGGCCCAGGAGGTGGAGCGCCTGCCCACCGAGCCCC
>CAYGQD010000019.1:0-32698 GCA_964351855.1 uncultured Verrucomicrobiales bacterium | reverse complement strand
TCCCGCTCCTGATCATCCATCTGTTCATGGCGGAAACGCGGAATCTCTTCGCCAGCTACTTTTTTGTCCAAGCCGCTTCCGTCGCGGTGGGGTTTTGCCTGCTTGCGATTCAGCAGGAACTTCCTTCCATCATGTGGGCGGGAAGCCCGATCCCCTTCGTCAACTACCTGATGTCGATCGAGCTGTCCCCGAACACCAGCGATTCGTTTCTCCTCGTTTTGGCGTTAGTCACGCTAGGCATCACCTTGGCGGTCTGCCTGTGGAGAGGCGCTCCGATCATCGCCCAGATGAACCAGTTCCGTGTTGAGCACGAACGCCAAACACGCCCCGTTGAGTCCGCCAACGCCGCAGAATCATGAGTCAACTGGCTACCGATCGCGAAGAACTCACCAAAATCGGTCGCTATGCCGAGACTTGGGCGGATCTCTTCAAGCTTCCTTTGGGAAAACGAACCTGGCGCGGAATGACCGGCGACTTTCAAGGAAGCGGCGTCGGCTCTTCGCTCGATTTCCAGGACCATCGCGCCTACGCACCGGGCGACGACCCCCGCCACATTAACTGGCAGGCCTACGCGCGAAGCGGCAACTACACGATGAAGCTCTACCGGGAAGAAGTGCGACCGTTGATCGATGTGATCTTCGATGTCTCGGATTCGATGTTCTTCGAGGCGTCCAAGAAACTACGCAGCCTCCAGCTTTTCTACTTCGTGGTTCACGCCGTCCTCAAAAGTGGAGCCAACGGGAAGTTCTTCCTTGTGAAAGGAAACGAGCACCGCTTTCTCCGCGATGAAGCAATCCACACCCACGCATGGATCGACTTGGCAAGTGAGCTTCCCGAGTCCCCGACCTCTCAGCCGCCGCGCCTTGCGCCGATTCCGGTCCGCGCCCAAGCGATGCGCATTTTCGTGAGCGATTTACTGTTTCAAGGCGAGGCCGAGCCAACTCTTCAAGCCCTCGTCAGCCGTAAAGGTTTCGGAACGATTTTCGCCCCGTTTTGCACAAGTGAAGCCCGGCCAGAATGGAGCGGAAACTACGAGTTTGTCGATTCTGAAGACGGCACGCACCACCCTCACCGCGTGCAACTAGGTCTGCTGGAGCGCTACCGTAAAGCCTACGATCGCCACTTCGCCCATTGGAAACATCTGGGTCGAAAATACGACGTCGGCATCGTCCGGCTTCCTTCCGAACCGGAATTCACCGAGGCGATGCGTTGGGAAGGCCTTGCCGCCGGAGCGATCGAGTTGTGGACCTGAGGTGATCTCGCCCGGGGCTAGCGAAAGGGATCTGTTGTCCTGATCGACTTTGTGACTATGTTAGGATCATCGGGTGAGTTGATCAAATGGTCGAGCTTGCACGAATTCACCTCTGCAAATCGATCTTCTATGAAAGCGTTTCCCCTTCTTCTCGCCGTTGTTTGTTCGCCTTGCCTCATCTCACCGCTCCAGGCAAAAGAAATCCATGATGAGAACTTTGGTTTCCGCTGCGTTGTCCCTTCGGGATTCAAAGAAATTGACTCCCAATCCAAGGAACCGAACACCCTCTATCGTTACTTCGACCGCAAACCCACCCCGGAGCGTCCTGCCATGGTTTTCCAGTTGCAACGTTTGCGCGGCGTTATTGCTCCCGGCATGAAGGTGAATCTCGATGAGATTGAAGGCCTTGAGGGAACGAATCCCTCGGTTCGCCAAATCACCTGGCTGGATCGTGAGGTCGATATCACGCGTCAACAAATCCCCGTCGCCACCGGAGAAGATTTCGTCGTTTTTTCGATCCAATATCCGTTGGCGCAAGAGTCAGTCCAGCTCCAACTGGGCGGTCCTGTTTCCAAAGAAATCACGATTTGGAAGAGCTTCAAGGAAACCGCCGGCAGTTTTCAGAACACCGCCCCCTTGTATGTAGAAGGAACGCTTTCCCCTGCCACCAGCTTCCGACGAATGGCGGTTGGAGCCTTGCTATTGGCCCTCATTGGTGGAGTCGCCGTCATGCTCGTCCGGATTTTCCGACGCGCGGGCAACAAGAAAAAGGCGCTCGGCTAGGCGGCACCTTCGACAAACTCCAGACTACCGTCTTCCCGCAGGCGACGGTAGTAGCAACCATGTCGGGCTTTTCCGGTCGCGTCCTTCGTGTGACACGAACCGGAGCCTGCTAATCGGACGCGATAGAGCAGCGAATTTTGCTCGCAGTTAACCCGAACTTCGACCAACTCCAGATAGTCGCCACTCGTCTTTCCCTTGATCCAAAGCTCATTGCGGCTCGTGCTCCAAAACGTGGCTTTACCTTCTTGCAACGCCGTATCGAGCGCGAGTTGATTGGCATACCCCACAATCAGCACCTCTCCGGTTTCGACATCTTGTGCCACGACCGGGACCACTTCTGATCCTGTCTCGGCAATTTTCTGCAACTTGTGAAAATCCAAGTTTAAACGGGTTCCTTCTTCGAGTTCTTTGGCCATTGATACGGGAATCTGGTGAAAAATTCAGGAATCAAGGGTTTCGTTTTAAGTGGAACGATTGCAAGTAATTCCAAGCATGATGAAATTTGACTTTGCTGTTTTGGGAGGCGGTAGCGCTGGCTATGCAGCGGCGCGGACGGCGGTCGATCTCGGCCTGAAAACGGCGGTGATTGATGGCGCGGAAGAGTTGGGCGGACTCTGCATTCTGAGGGGATGCATGCCTAGCAAAACCCTGATTGAGTCCGGAAACCGGTTTCGAACCATCCGTCGCGCCGAGGAATTCGGGCTGCGGGCCAGTGGTTTAAGCGTTCGTGCGGAGGAAGTGATTGCTCGGAAGCGGAAATTGATCGGTGAGTTTGCCGAATACCGTCAAGAACAGCTCGCAGATGGTCGTTTCGCGCTGATTCGAGGCACTGGCCGCTTCCTCAGTCCGACAAAAATCCAGGTGGATCTGCGAGAGGGAGGAACTGAAGAAATCGAAGCGGCTAGCTGCCTGATCGCCACGGGTTCACACGTTTCCGGGATCGATATTCCGGGAATCCAAGAAGCCGGTTGTCTGATCAGCGACGACATTCTGGACCTCGAGCAAATCCCGAAATCGATCATCGTTCTCGGCGGTGGAGCGATCGCTCTGGAAATGGCCCATTACCTGGAAGCCGTGGGCAGCCAGGTAACTGTCATTCAACGCAGCAACAAGGTTTTGAGCACCCTGGATCCAGACCTGGCCACCGTCGTCGAAGCCGCCTTTGAAGAGCGCGGTATCAAAACCTTCACGGGGACTAGTTTGCGCGAAGTGACTACCGGCGACGGTCAGAAAACGGTTCATTTCGATCACCGTGGCGAAGCCAAAACGGTTTCTGCAGAGGCGCTTTTGATGGCTCTGGGACGGAAACCTTCGACCGGCAGCCTGAGTCTGGAAGCAGCGGGCGTGGAAACGAATCGCGGTCAAATTCGCGTCGAGGCCAGCCAGGTGACCACCGCTCCAAACATCTTTGCCGCCGGAGATGTCTGCGGCCCGCTGGAAGTCGTTCATCTGGCGATCGAACAAGGTGAAGCCGCTGCCAACAACGCAGCCCTTTTTCTTGGGAAAAGGTCCCGGCCACCGGTAGAGATGGACTATCGGCTCAAGCTCTTCGGCGTGTTTACCGAACCTCAGGTCGCAGCGGTAGGCCGAAACGAAAAGGAGCTTCAAGAGGAGGGGAGCGCCTTCGACATCGCGTCGTATCCTTTTGACGATCATGGGAAATCGATGGTGATGGGCGAAACCCATGGCTTCGTCAAATTGATCGCCGAACGCGGCACGGGAAGATTGCTTGGCGGAGCGGTGGTCGGACCTGAAGCCACGGACTTGATTCACGAAATCGTTGTTGCGATGCACTTCCGAGCAACGGCTGCCGATTTGGCGAAAATTCCTCACTATCACCCGACCCTTAGTGAAATCTGGACCTACCCGGCAGAAGAGTTGGCCGAGAAAATGGCTTAATTTTCACTTCCTTTTTGATGATTGTGAGCAAGGATCGCGTCTGCATCTTGACGTTACTTTTCAGAACTCTTCTTTAACTCTGAAGATCCCGTCATTTCCATCCTAACCATCGTGACTCCGTCCGTATTGAACATTGACAGATTCACAACAACTTGATTTAGTTGCGCCGTGCTTAAGCAAATCATCAACCAAGATCCATCGGGCTCCAAAACGCCTCCGGCGCCGGAACCTGCTCCGGCACCCGCAGCCTATCACGAGCCCGTTTCCCAAGCCCAACCCGTTCAACAATCGCCTACCACTGCTAGCCTGATGAGTTCCAGTAAAAACATTTTGTCCAACGACGTCGAGATCGTCGGTAACCTGAAATTTTCTCACGATCTGATCATCGACGGAAAAATCGAGGGCGAGGTCAATTCCGACGGAAACCTTACGGTTGGCGAAAATGCCAAGGTGAAAGGCGAGATTAAAACCAAGTCGGTCACGGTTTTTGGCAAGGTCGAAGGCAACATTACGGTTACCGATCGTTGTGAGCTGAAGTCCAACGCCGAGCTGGTGGGTGACATTCGCGCCGGAACACTTTCCATTGAAGAAGGAGCCGCCTTTATGGGTGCTTCGACCGTCGGAGCTGCCGCCAAAGCAGCGACTCCTGCTGGTCCTCCACGCCCTCCCAGCGCGCCTCCTGCTCAGTAAGTTGAGACCTGAAACTTCCTCCGAATACGGATCCTTTAAAGTCAGCTGCCAAGAAATCGCTTCTCAAAACGGTCTGTCCCCACTGTGGTTCCGATCAGCTTGAGCCCTCAATTGCCGTCTCCACGTTTTG
This sequence comes from uncultured Verrucomicrobiales bacterium, assembly GCA_964351855.1. GTDB lineage: Bacteria > Verrucomicrobiota > Verrucomicrobiia > Verrucomicrobiales > DEV007 > JBCDHN01. The sequence goes on along the minus strand of CAYGQD010000019.1, from coordinate 27,944 downwards.
TAAAAATTGTGGGGAGCACTACAAGCTAGAACCAGCACCTTCGAAGAGCCCTTTCAGTTTCGGAAGCCTCTTCGGTTCAAAAGAGAAGCCTTCTCCGTTTCAGCCAGCCGTCAATCGGCCGATCAGTCATCCGGAAGAGCCTGACGAAGTCAGCTCCAATGGAGATCGCCTGAATGGTGGCACCACGGATCACGAGGAGGACGATTTCCACCATACCAGCGATGGTGTGGAGTGGCATGATGTGGATGATTCCGTTCCGCCGCCTACGCCGCCGCGCCCTCCCCTTCCCGCGCCCATCACTCCGGTCGCGATGAGGCCGGAGAATCTTGGACCGCTGAATGACGACGAGTTCGTCGAGGTGGAAGCCTATACCACCGTCGAAAGCAGTGGAGCGCCGTTCGCCCCCAAAAAGCCCGATCCCAAAGATCGGGAGATCCTCTGCGTGGGTTGTCGGCAACCGCTTTTCGTGAGCAAACACGCCAGCTCCACGATTTGCCCGCATTGCAGCGACTATGTAAATCTGGAGAGTTTCTCGATTTCCAATCACCGCCGGGAAAACATTCGGACCCGGGGCGACATCTCCATTCAGCGCAAGGCTTCGCTCTCCGCCAGCGAAGTCGTTTGCCACAATCTCAAAGTCTACGGGAAGATTTCGGGCAAGATCGACTGCACCGGCGACGCCTTCTTCCATTGTTCAGGGAAGGTCGTTGGCAGCCTGCGCTGCAAGCATCTCGTAATTCACAAAATCTGCAATCTGACCTTCCTCCCCGGCATCCACGCCGAAACCGCCGAGATTCACGGCGAAGTGAAGGGCGATATCATTTGTGACGGCAAAATCAAGATCTCAAAAACCGCGACCGTGATTGGTGATTGCACCGCGCCCACCGTTTCATTGGAAGACGGCGGCAATCTATCTGGCCAAATGCGCTTCATGAAGCCGGATCAAGAGATGATGGCTGACTACGATCGCCGGGCGAAGGAAGCTCAGGACGAATACTTCGAAGAAGAATTGGAGGACAGCGCCCAATTCGAAGCCTAGCCGTCCGCCTCGGCAATCCTCACTTTCCTGGCAAGGTCCATACCGGATTGAAGTCTTCGCTCGGCGAGAGAATCGCATCGGCGACCCGTGACAGTAGCACCAGGGAAGGCCCATCGGCCGGGTCATCGGCCAGAAGTTTACCCAAAGCCGCCGACGCCGCCTCAAACTCCCCGCTCTCGAAGTTGGTCAGCGCCTTTTCATAGCGGGTCCGCAACTTGGTCCACCCGGCTTGAATCTTCGGTGCCAGCTCAAACAGCTCCACCGGTTCCTGGATGTTATTGACTTGAACTTTGCAGAGGCGCCGCATCGCCCCTTGTTTCCACTTCGGGCTCAAGAATCGCTGGGTGGCCCCGGTTAAGAGAAGATTCGCATGAAAATATTTGGTGGCTCCCTGGACTCGACTTCCCACGTTCACCGTGCTTCCCAGCGCCCCGTATTTCAGGCGCCGCATGGTCCCGATATTCCCCACCATCGCTCTTCCCGAATTGATCCCAATTCCCAAATTCGTCGTCCGCCCGATTTTTTTCTCCCACACCTCATCAACACTCGGCAAAAGGTCCAGCATTGCCAGAGCCGTCTCGCAGGCAAGTTCCGCGTGATTCGGCGTTTCCTTGGGGGCACCCCACATGGCCATCACTTCATCTCCGGCATAGTCCACCAAGATGCCTCCATGGTCGCGGATGCATTCGGTCAGCGCATCCATCACATGTCGCAGCCAACCCGTTGTTCGCTCCGGACCCAACCGTTCGCTGATCGAACTAAACCCGCGAAGATCCGCAAACAGCACGCTCACCTCAGCATGCTTGGCCGGCAGATTGGCCAAGTCCGCGCCAAACTCCCTCACCAGCTCCTCGGGCAAAATCTGGCGAAGTTCAGCCTCGCGGAGCCGCTTTTTCTCCAGGCAGGAATTCACCCGCGCCCGCAGCAGATCGATGTGGACCGGCTTCGAGAGAAAGTCTTCTGCTCCGAGGTCAATGCAGCGAACCGCATCTTCAACGCCACGTCGCCCCGTCACCACGATGACCGGGGTTCTTCGGAGATGACCGCTGGATTCCAGCTCTTCCAGAACCTCGTAGCCCGTCATCTTCGGTAGCCCCAAATCAAGCAGAGCAAGGTCAAAGCCGCCGGTCTGCAGACGCTTCAGCGCCTCCGCGCCATCTTCCACCCATTCAACAGTATGGCCGAACGAAGTCAGCACATCGTTGAGGAAATCCCGGTTCTCGGCCTCGTCCTCAGCCACCAAAATGCGCCCGGGTTCAACTTCGAGCATCCCTCGGGCCACCATTTCAGTATTCTCCAAGGTTTGTAGCAGCGTCCCGGAAGAAACACCGTAGGCATCGATGATCCCCAGACAGGCTTCAATCTGCGCTCGCAGTTCAGCGGCGGAACTGGCGTAGGGTGAGCCTTGGAGTTTGCGCTGAAGTAGCTGGCACGGTCCGGAAAGATGATTGAGCCGGTTTCGAACATCGTGCCGCAGCACCCGAAAATGTTCGTCAGCGTCGTCCTCTTGGAGGTCACTGAACCCAATCGCATCGATTTCCACCTCTGCGAATTCAACCAATCCGGAGCTGGCTTTGGTGATTTTCTCAAGGTAACTCGCCGCTTTCGGATCCGCCGAGGCATCCCGTCCGATTTCACTCCCCAATTTCGCCGCGGAATCACCAATTTCGGCGACCTTCGCGATGAATTTGGCTTTCTCGGCCGACTCACTCATTCGCTCTTTTCCAAATGCTGCTCGATGGTGTCGAGCAGGGCCGCAAAGTCATACGGTTTCGCCTGCAGGTCATCGCAACCCGCGCTAAAAATCCGTTCGCGTTGGTGAAACATGTTGTGCGCGGTGAGGGCAACAATCGGGACCTTGTTCGTGGCGTCGTGTTCCTTGATCGCTCGGGTGGCGCTGAGGCCGGCCTCGTTGTCCATCGCGTCGTTTTCGGGGGAATCGGGCAATTGCAGATCCATCAGGATCAAATCGGGTTGTTCGGAGATGGCCTTGGCCACCGCGTCCGCACGATTTCGAGCGATTGCGAGGTCGTACCCCTCGTCAGACAAGAGATCCGTGAGGATTTCCACATTGTTGGCGTCGTCTTCGACGATGAGAATTTTGGCCATGGCAGCATCAGCGGATGGATTTCGCCCAGTCAGTTTGCCACGACGGCTTCACATAGCAAGGCCGGGTGCGGCGAGCCTCCTTTACTCACCCTAAAAATTTTCGTGAACTTTAGGCTTGCCTTTTTCCCACGTTTCTGCATGTTTCATCGTCCGCAGCATTGCCGAGGGCAAAATTAGGCAGCCCGATTGGTCTGTGTTTTGTGAGTTTGGGGGTTTTTTCTCACGGAACCATCAATCGGGCTGCTTTCTTTTTTTCGGAAAACCTGAAGTTCAGGATTTTTTTACGTGCTTTTCTGGAGCATTGCTTGGTAAGGTAAGCCAAACCCCATGTATCGCCTTGTCACGTTGTTGGTGGCCTCGCTCACCTTGCCCGGAGCAGGCCAAGAACTCTGGATTGGTCATTTGACGTCAGAACAGTTGGTCCTTGAACTAGCGCCTCTGAAGCAAAATGCGACCAAAGAAATCGCCCTGTCTATTTCCATGGAGAAATCGGCGGAAAGCCGACTCGCCAAGTTGCTGGATTTAGAGAAAAAAGGGTATGCCTCACATCAGCGGGTTGCCGCGCAGGAGCGTCATCTCGCCGCCACCCGAGATCGGCGACAGCTTTGGGAAATCTACCATCGCGCTCTAACTCAAGCGCTCCGTGAATCCGCCGTCGCCAGGCCCTCGGCCTCGGCTCGATCAGAGACTCTCGAGGCGCGAGTCCAGATTCCCGGGGTTACCCAACGGTTTGGGAACATCGACCTGTTTACCTTGATCGCCCGACCCGATCACGACCAACTCGAATCCGCAATCGCGTATTTGCAAGCTCGCCAGGTTCCCACCCAGTTGGGACAACAGCTCGCCGCCGTTGATCAAGTGTTTCTAAGTGATTTGGGCAAGGCCATCGACGAACTGGAAAGCCCGTTTGCGAGCGATTTCGGTCGATTCCAAGCCCGTGCTTTCCATGCAGCCTCGAACTACTTTGCCTCGGCGACGGTCGTCGCACAGTTGGATCGTGATGCGAACCGGATTCGCGATCTCCAAGCGTCATTGGATTCCGGTACTGCAGCCCACTTTCCCTGGCTGAGCCAGCCTTTGGGTCTGGTTGGAACCGGCTGGAGATGTGCCGCTTCACCGACGCCAAACGGCATCGCCCTTTGCCTGCCATTGGCCGAAGCGATGCGCGATCAATCGGGTCAGATCCGAATCGGCGAAGCGCAACTGGCCTTGGCCGAGCATCGCTTGTCCGTGAAACGGGAGGCGCGGGAGCGCCAGGTGGGCACCGACTTGGAAGTGGAAGGAGCGCGGGTAGAACGCGTCATCGCGCAGGCGCTGCTCGATGCAGGCCACGCGAATGCAATCGGGAATCAATTGCGCTACGAACAACTCGTGGCCCTGGCATCGGAGCCTTTTCATCCCGCACCCCGTCCTCTGCCGGAAAGTCTGGACGAGATCGAAGCTGTCGCCCTCGCGCAGTTACCCGATCTCATCGACCAGCCAGCATTCGTCTATGGTTGGCTGAAAAATCTGGAATCGTGGCTGGCAGCTCAACTCCAATTGAAAACCGCTCAGCGAACCTTGGCATTTCACGAAACGTATCGCGACCAAATCCACGATTTGAGGAAAACGACGGCGAACGAACGGCAGCGGGTTAGACTTCAAGCGAGTTACGCTGCGGCAACCCACCACTTTGCCGAGGAATCGGTTCGTCTTCGCTTCCTCGAATTCTCACAGTGGATCCAAGCGGCAGCCTTGGCTCGGCAGCCCATATCGGAGAGTGGCCCGCAAATCCCAGACCTCGCCCTGAAGCAAGCTGCCAACATCTCGCGAACCAAGGAATCCGTCCTACGGGCGCTTCATGTGCAACACGCCGCCTCCTTTCGCTTCCAATCGCAATACGTCGCCAAGCTGGAGCAAGTTCAGAAGCGAGGAGCCGCCACAGAATACGAATTGGCCCAATCCCGAAGTCGCCTCGAAATGGCCCGGGGCAACCTGGAAGCGCTCCAACCAAGCATGGATCTCGTCTCCCTGGAGCAAAGCTTGCAACAAGTGATAGGCGGGACCCCTGGAATCCGCGAAGTCGAGGATCTCGACCCCCTTGCCAATCGGCTCCTCGCCCAAATCGCCGGCACACGGCAACGTCCGAACTCGGGATCACTCCTCGTTATGGAAGCGATGGGAGCGTTTACCGAACGCCGCGCCGAGAAAATGGCCCCCTTGGTCGAAAAGGGTTTCGCCACGTCCCTTGAACTGGCGGAGGTCGAACGCAACGGAGAGACCTATCGGCTGATTGCGGCCTCGGAACGCAACCGGGAATTAGCGGTTTCCCCCGCCGAAGCCCTCGTTGGCAAACCTCGCCCCCTACAGCCCCAACCGCTGCGACAACTCAGCTTTCCTCCGCTCGAATTCGGCTCCCAGGCGCTTCAAATTGAAACGCCGTCAAGCCCGTTTGCCGAAGTTGCCCGCAAAAAGGTTGTCCACGAATCCAGTTCGGAATAGCACGCGGTGGTTCCTAACCTTCCACCACTTCGAGAATCGCACGACAGATTCGATCGTGATCTTCATCGCTAAGATCGACTCCCGAAGGAAGACAAAGACCTCGGGCAAACAAGTCCGCAGAAACCTCTCCTCCCACCATTTCCGCCTCGGCAAAGAGAGGTTGCAAGTGCATCGGCTTCCACAGGGGGCGCGACTCGATATTCAGCGACTCCAGTTTCTCGACGACATCACCCGGCGTCGCTCGGGTCTTCGATCGCTCAAGCGTGATACAACTGAGCCAGTGAGTCGTATCGGACCATTCCGGAACCGGCATCATCGCGATCGCCACCGCGTTAGCAAAGCGTTCTGTATAATTCGCGAAGTGAGATTTGGTTTTGGCGATAATCTTGGGAAGCACTTCCATTTGGCCCAGACCAATCGCGGCGAGCACATTGCTGAGTCGGTAATTATAGCCAATCTCGGAATGCTGATAGTGAACCGCCGGGTCCCGAGCTTGGGTCGAAAGAAAGCGAGCGCGATCGACAAACGCCTGGTCTCGACTCACGAGCATCCCACCGCCGCTCGTGGTAATGATCTTATTCCCGTTGAACGAATACGCGCCGCCGATTCCATCCAGTCCCAGCGCCCGGCCTTTATAGCGAGCGCCCAAAGCCTCGGCCGCATCCTCAATCAAGATCACTCCATAATCCCGACACAATTGGCCAATCGCATCTAAATCCGCCGCTTGACCATAGAGATGAACCAACACCAACGCTTTGGGAATCCGGTTCTCCTCCGCGCGACTTCGCAAAAAGGCTTCGAGAAGATTCGGATCCAGGTTCCAAGACTCACGATCACTATCGATCAAAACCGGCTTTGCACCCAGATACAAAATCGGATTGCAGGAAGCGACAAAGGTAAACGAAGAACACATCACCTCATCGCCAGGCTGTATCCCAGCCTGGATCAAACTCAGGTGAACCGCAGCCGTCCCCGAAGCCAACGCCACCGCGTGCCCCTCGCCGAGATACTCTGCAAAGGCCTGCTCAAACCGGGTCAGATGGGGACCAACCGGGGCAATCCAATTCTGTTCAAAAACCTCACGGACATAGTCCTGTTCCGTGCCGCCCATGTAGGGTGGGGAGAGATAGATGCGGGGAGAGTTTTTCATGTTTTTAACGGGACCGGGCAGGAGTTCCCACCACCACGCTATCGTCCGCGACGGGTCCAATCACAGCGGCTCCCGCCCCAACGGTTGCTCGATGACCAATTTCACAACCGGGAATCACTGCCGCGTTGGCCCCAATCAATGTCTCATCCCCCACCCTTACGGCACCGGCAAGGACCGCACCCGGGGCGATGTGAGCGTAAGCACCGACGACGGCGTGATGTTCGACCACCGAGCCTGAATTAACGATCGCTCCTTCACCGATTCTCGCCTCGGCATGGATCACGGACAACGGCCCGACGAAAACCCCCTCACCCAGGTGAGCGCTGGGACTAACCACGGCGGAGGGATGAACCACGGTGGCGAACCTTCCGACAAGGCGAAGCGCAACTTTCCGACGAATCGGGTTCGAGCCAATTCCAACAATGATCCGGAGTTCGGGATCGCTCAGCTCCGTTTCATCCAGAACGGCCCAGGCACCCACTTGCTGTCCCGTGGCTACTCCGTCATCGCAAAAACCGATCACCTCCCAGCCACTGGCCTGAGCCGCTTCCGCGATGACCAGACCGTGTCCGGAGGCTCCAAAGACAAGCAGTTTCTTCGTTTCAACCTCGGTCATAACCCATGAATTTCGGCATTGTGGCGTGGTTTTCGGCGCTGACGCCTTCGCGTTTCAAAACGGTGCTGACGGTCATCAGGATGATCTTCAAATCAAGGAGAAAGCTCTGGTGTTCGACGTACCAGACGTCGAGATCGAAGCGGTCCGGCCAACTGAGCGCGTTGCGACCTTTCACCTGAGCCCAGCCGGTGAAGCCGGGGCGGACGTCGTGCCGCCGGGCGTGTTTTTCGGAGTAGCGCGGGAGGTATTCGACGAGGAGTGGGCGCGGTCCGACCACACTCATGTCGCCGCGCAAGACGTTGATGAGGGTCGGGAGTTCGTCCAGGCTGGTGCTGCGCAGCCATTTGCCGAAGGGAGTGAGACGATCACCATCCGGCAGCAATTCTCCCGTGGCGTCACGCGCGTCGGTCATCGTGCGAAATTTGGCGAGTTCGAAGACTTCACCGTGTAATCCGGGGCGAGGTTGGCGAAAGAGCACCGGTCGCCCCAATTTCCGGGCCACCACAATCGCCAAGATCCCAAGCAAAGGGCTCAGCACGAGGAGGCCGGTCAGGGAAACCAGAATGTCGAAAGCGCGTTTCATCTACAGTTCCATCGTATCCAGAATCGTGCGGTTGACCACGTTTACATCGAATCGCTCCGCCATGTAGGCGCGCCCGGCTTCGCCCATCGGTTGAATGCGATCTGGTTGTTCGACAAACCAGGTCATTTTTGCGGCCAATGCGGCGCTGTCTTGAATCGGGACGAGAAAGCCGGTCTCGCCTTCGCGGAGCGTGTGTCGACATCCTCCCGGTCCATCCGTCGTGATGACCGGCCGTCCCATGGCGGCGGCTTCGAGGACCGTTCGCGGAGTCCCTTCCCGGTAGGACGGAAGCACGTAGACCGCGCAATCACGAAAAAAGGATCGAACATCGTCCGCCGGCCCCAGATACTGGACCTGATTCTCCGTGTTCAAGGCATCCAGCTCTGCCTGATCGATCGCCGCCGGATTCCCGACATCAAAGGGCCCGACCAGGGCAAACTCCGCTGCCGGATAGCGGGATTTCACCTGCCTGGCCGCCTCGTAATACTCGCGAACGCCTTTTTCCACGAGGATGCGGCTGCACATTAAAAATCGAACTGGATCGGTCCGGATCGGCTCCATCGCGTAGTGGGCCAAATCGACGCCGGAGCCTCCCGTCAACGTCACCTTGGCGGAATCGACCAACCCCAGCTCGGCAAACAACGCCGCATCGTCTTCATTCTGAAAAAAGACCCCTCGGTTCGTCGCCAGTGCGGTGCGATACATGAGTTTCGCCACGGATCCGACCCATTTTTGCTTCCAGGTGTTCCCCATGAACGCGTAGCCCAGGCCGGTGATCATCGAAAACATGCGTTGAACTCCGGCCAGCTTTGCGGCGATGGAACCGTAAACCACCGGCTTGATGGTGTAGGCGAAGATCGCGTCCGGCTGAAGTTCCCGGAAGAGTCCCACCAAACTCCGGATCGTTCCCAGGTCAGCGACCGGATTCAGCCCGGTCCGTTCCAGTTTCAACGGTTGATAACGGGCTCCCCAGGCTTCCAACTGCTGCGCAATTTCCGGCGCGTCCCCTGCGGCGCAGCCGATCACCTCATGCCCGCGCTCCACCAACTCTTGAATCAGTTTCCCACGAAAATTCGCCAGTGAGGGCGCAAAACTGCCGAGCAACACTACGCGCGCCATGAGTCGAAATCGGGAAGCATCAGGGAATTCATCGATTCTAGAAGTGGTGCGATCCAGATGGGTTCGCAACTCGTTCCCGCTGAAACTTCGCCCCGTTGGCCGTATTCACCGTTCGTCGTCCGGGGCAACTGATCGGCGAATCGTTTCCCGATTGGCCCGCATCCCGATGAGGAACGGAACCACCGCACAAGCCGTGATCACGGCCGCGAGCAGAAACGCCGCCCCCGGGAAATGAACGGGAGCTCCGTCCCGCGAAAAATGGTGCAGGGTCTGAGTCATTAAGAGCGGGCTGAAAACCAGCGCCAGGGCCTGGATGCTGGCCGTCGCACCGTGCAATTCCCCCTGCGCATTTCCCGGAGTCAGATTGGACATCATCGTGTTCATCGCCGGTCCCCCCACCCCGCCCAGGGCGGAAAGCGGAATGATGGCATAGGCCATCCATGGCTGATTGGCCAAGGCGAACGCGGTCATCGCGGCGACGTTCACGCTCAATCCGATCAACGCCGTCCGAAACGGCCCCAAACGCCGAATCAGCGGCCCCACCAAAAGTCCCTGAACCATCGCAGACCCCACGCCCACTAACGTCAGCGACAGCCCAATTTCCCAATCGGCCCAGTCGTAGCGAATCTTCCCGTGGAAGTTCCAGGTCGAGGGATAGACCGAATGCGCGATGCTGAAAACGCCACAGGCGAGGATGAACCAAACCACCTTCGGCAGCTTTCGAAAATGCTGAAACGCGCCAAACGGATTCGCCCGCCGCCAGTCAAAGGGACGGCGATTCTCCCGCGACAGAGACTCTGGCAGCACGAAAAACCCGTAGAGAAAGTTGATCGCCGCCAATCCCGCCGCCGCGAAAAACGGAGCCCGCGGTCCGATCATGCTGAACGCCGCGCCCAAGGCCGGCCCGATCACAAAACCAATCCCAAACGCGGCGCCGATCATCCCGAACGCCCGACCGCGCTCCTCCTTCGTGGTCACATCCGCGATGTAAGCGTTCGCGGTCGAAAACGTGGCGGAGGAAATCCCGGACAGCGCTCGCCCGATCAACAGCACCCAAATCGTATTCGCGAATCCCATGATGAGGAAGTCGATCGCGAGTGTCCCAATCGAAATCAGCAAGACCGGGCGGCGGCCATAACGATCCGAAAGATTCCCCAGTGTCGGCGTCGCCAGAAAATTCATCAGGGCAAAGGTCGCCGTCAAGACGCCTCCCCAGGAAACCGCGTCCTCCACGCTCAAGTTCGTGACCTCCTCCATCAGCGTGGGAAGCACCGGCATGATCAGGCCAAACCCCATCATGTCCAGCGCGACCGTGACGATCACGAAGAGAAACGCGTTCTTGCCATGCCGCCGGGCTGGCTTTGCGGGGTTTTGGGACATGAAATCGGCTGTGGGCGCAGCGTCGGCTTCGGTCAAATCGAACGGCCGCGCCATCTTGGGTTCCGTGGGGATGTAAGCGTTTCAGGCCAAATTGGCCACCGATTTTCCCCGTTTGCCCCCGATCCGCCGCGCCCGGGACAAAACCCGCTCACTCTCGCTTGCGCCCGAGAGCTCCCGAGACGAATTTCGCGAAATGTCAGATTCGCCCACGCTCGAACCCCGCGACTTCATCCGAGAAATCGTCGTCGAAGACCTCCAATCCGGAAAGCATGACCACGTCGTCACTCGTTTCCCGCCGGAGCCGAACGGCTATCTGCACATCGGTCACGCCAAGGCGTTTTGTCTCGACTTCGGCCTGGCGCTCGAAGTTCCCAATAGCCGCTGCCATCTACGGATGGACGACACCAATCCGGTGAAGGAAGACACCGAATACGTCGATGCGATCAAGGAAGACATCCGCTGGCTCGGTTTTGACTGGGGCGACCATTTTTACTTCGCCAGTGACTACTATGAGAAGCTTCACGGCTTTGCGGTCGAACTGATCGAGAAAGGTCTGGCTTACGTCGATCAACTTTCCGCCGAAGAGATGCGCACCTATCGCGGCACCTTGACCGAACCGGGGAAAGACAGCCCCTATCGGGACCGCAGCGTCGCGGAAAACCTGGATCTCTTCGAGCAAATGCGGGCAGGAGAGCTGGACGAGGGCTCCGCCATCTTGCGGGCGAAAATCGACATGGCCCATCCCAATCTCAACATGCGCGATCCCGCGCTCTACCGCATCCTCAAGGCCAATCACCATCGCACCGGCGATACCTGGTGCATCTACCCCATGTATGACTTCGCCCATCCGCTGAGCGATGCCTTGGAGGGAATCACCCACTCGCTCTGCAGCCTGGAATTCGAAAACCACCGTCCGCTTTATAACTGGTTTGTCGAAAACTGCTCCGTTCCGGCGAAACCGCGCCAAATCGAGTTCGCCCGGCTCAGTCTCAGCTACACGGTGATGAGCAAGCGGCTCCTCAAGCAGCTTGTGGATGACGGACACGTCGATGGGTGGGATGATCCGCGGATGCCGACCCTCAGCGGAATGCGCCGCCGCGGGTTCACTCCCGCCGGAATTCGCCAGTTCATCGAAAAAATCGGCCTGACCAAGTTCAATAGCACCACGGATTTGGCCCTCCTGGAACACGCAGTCCGAGAAGACCTCAACGCGATCGCGCCCCGCTACATGGCCGTCCTCAAGCCGCTCAAAGTCGTCATCACCAACTACCCGGAAGGCCAGGTCGAAGAGATGGACGCGGTCAACAATCCCGAGGACGAAAGCGCCGGAAAACGCAAAGTTCCCTTCAGTCGCGAACTCTACATCGAGCAAGACGACTTCATGGAAAACGCCCCGCGGAAATTCTTCCGCCTCACTCAAGGACGCGAAGTCCGGCTCCGCTACGGCTACTGGATCAAGTGCGAGGAAGCGATCAAAGACGCCGATGGAACCGTGATCGAACTGCGCTGCACCTATGATCCGGAAACGCGCGGCGGCAATGATCCTTCCGACGGTCGCAAGGTCAAAGCCACCCTTCACTGGGTCTCCGCCCAGCACGCCGTCGATACCGAAGTCCGCCTCTACGATCGCCTCTTCGACGTGGAAAACCCCACCGGGAAAAAGGCGAACCCAGACTTCACCCAGCATCTCAACCCCGCGTCCCTCGAAATCCTCCCCACCGCAAAACTGGAGCCCGCCCTGAGCGAGGTAAAACCCGGCCAACCGGTCCAATTCGAGCGGATGGGCTACTTCTGCGCGGATACCAAACTCAGCCAACCGGGCAAACCCGTCTTCAACCGCTCGGTAACCCTGAAAGACGCCTGGGCGAAGATTCAGAGTAAGGGCGGGAAGTGAGCCGATTCCTCAAAGCGTAAAGGCGATCTCTCAGACAAAATCCTTGGCGTCTCCAAAGACCGATAACACCTTCTCCCGATCTTTTTTGCCCGGTAGGGAGAAGACGGCTTGTTGGAAGGTAGATTTGAGCCAGCGCTGCTGGTGGTCCGCCGTCATCGCCTCCGCGTAGAGCTCTCGGGCGCGGTCCAGTTTCCCCAGGTAAATGTGGGCTTCGGCCTCGGTCGCGATCGCCCAGTAATCCCGCTCTTCGGCGCGGGCGCAGGCCTCCAACGCTTTTTCCGCATAGTAGCGGGCTTCCTTTTTGTTCTCTTTCCCAATTTTAAGGAGGTGGGCCAGATTGATGCTGTGGTAGAGGATTTGGTCGGCGTTGTCCTGTTGGGTAGCCTCCCCGTAGCCGCGCATGTAGTGGGAGATGGCGGCATCGATGTCTTCTTTGCGGCCACCAGCCCGCCAGCGCCGCTTGTAACGTCCTCCCATCACTCCAAAAAGATCGGTGTTCTCCGCCTGATCATAGTGGGCATGAAGGAGTTCCATGGCTCGGTCCGCTTGGCCCACTTCTTCGAGCGCGAGCGCCAGCGTGACCATGTGCCGATCATCCAGCTCCGCCGCGTGCGGTTCCAGATTGGCGATCACCTTGCGATGATCATTCAGTTCCGAGGCCACCCGGGCCGCATTGAGGAAAGAAAGTTCCTCCGCTTCCCCGAGCAAGCGATCCCGCAGCACGCCGAACCGGTCGGAGTCCGCCCGATCCGGCTTCACCATTTCCGAATGGTTTCCGTTCACCACCCGGCAACTATCCGGATGAAAGGCACGGAGCGAAGACGCAGGCGGCACGAACTCATCGCTATCCCCGGCCACGGCGGTGAAATGGAACCCGGGAAGAGGGGCCACCTTACGCTCCCAATCCGCCCGCAAGCGCTCGATAAACCGGCCATTGAAGACCATGTCCCGAACCTGCGGATTAAACAACGCCCACAGTTTCGCCTTATAGAGCCCGCGGCTGGGCGTTCCAAAACAGAAGGCGTGCGTCACCCGCTCCCGCAGCCGTGGAGAAATGGTCATCGCCTTTTGAGCGACCAGGCCGCCCATGCTGTGGGAAACCAGGGTCAGTCCACGATAGGTGCTCAGCGGCTCCACTTCCGTCTTGGTGACGAGAAATTGACTGAGGCGCTTGATCGGGGGAATGCTTTCCCATATCCCGGGCGGGCCACAGATCAGCTTGGTTTCATAGGAGAGGCAGTAGATGTCCCAGCCCTTCAGCCGTTCTTCCGCCATCACCAATTGCGGGAACAGCCCCCAGGTCTCCTCAGCTTTCCCGGTAAACCCGTGGATAAAGATGAGCGCTTGTTCGTTTCCCTCGTTGCGAATTTCGACAACCTCCGCGTGATCAACTACGATTTTCCCGGCCATATCCTATCAGATAGCAAACCACCGGGCAAAAGGCAAGGTGGCTTGGGCAGGTGGGGGCAAATAAATGGACCCATAAAGGGACAACTCTTCCCTTCGAACCCGCTGTCCCGTTGAAAGCTCTCTTTCAAGCTTCTGCGCAAGTGGAGCAAAAAACGCCTAAAGGTCCGGCTTGTAAAGCAAGACTCCGTCCCTCAATTCCATGTAGACGCTGGCCCGGAGCTTATGCTCATCCCCTAATCCTTCGAGCGAGAAGCTGGTTCCGGAGAAGACGCCATCACTTGAGGTTCCTCCGGAGACGATGTTGTCGATTGTGGCCATGAGGTCGCCATCGACGATGAAGTCCAGGCCCGCAGCGTTCCCGGACTGGGCCATGCTGACCAGGTTTTGGGCGTTTTGGCGGTCTCTTGCTTGATCGGCTCGCTCTTTGGTGACCGCAGTGAAGGGAACGATGGCAATGGCGGTGAGGATTCCGACGACGGCTAAAACGACGAGCATTTCTACCAAGCTGAAAGCTCGGCTGGATGGAGGTTGAGGGTGAGCAGCAGTCATCATTCCGGTGCGGTTACCTCAAAAGACTAGTCCGGCGGGCTAAAACTTCTATTTAAATATTGTTTTTATATTAAATTAATATTTTTACAACTCTCGATTTCCGCCCTGGTCGTCAGCAACTTCGAACGACAGCTCTCAGCGCTCTGAAAAGGTGGAGGAAAGGGCAACGGCCCGATTAAAGAGCGATGCGACTTCTTCGCCGGTGAAGGCGCGACGCCAAATGGCGAATTCATCAACGTTTCCGCCAAGCCCGGCGAGCGCTTCGCCTGCGCCTTTCTTCCCAATGACCAGGCGGTGGGCGGCTGGAAACTCGGTTCCCAAGGACGAAACATCGAGCTCGCCAATCAGTTCGCCGTTGAAAAAGGCGCGCATTTGCCCGGATGAGGGATCGAAAACCACCGCGATGTGATGCCACTCACCATTCATCAGTTCCGGGCGAACGCCTCCGAGCTGCGCCCGGTTCACCCCGCTGCCGAGTCGAAAATAGAGAGCGCCACGGTGCAGCGTAATCAGCCAACCGGGCTCCGTCTTGCTGCGCGCCCCATTGCCAACCAGGCGCACTTCGCTTTCGGAGGGATCGGTCAATTGGACCCAGAAACTGACCGTCATGGGCTCGTCACGCATCGCGAAGGTACGGGCTTTGCCGAATACGAGCCCGGAATCGGCATCGAGATGGATCGCGTTTCCAAATTTTCCCTCAGCGCGCCCTGGTTTCCCGATGCCAAAGCCAAGAAAGGGAGCGATGCCGGCATACCCCTTGGTTTCCGCATCGAGCGGCCAATACCCGAACAATTCTTCCGCCTCCGATTGATCGCCTAGCTCGACGAGAGGTGCGGGAGCGGTGGTGATGCCCAGCGGGTCAGCAGCGAAGTCTAACCGCTCCTCATCAAAATACCATTTCCCGAAAAATCCAGCTCCGACGGAAGCGGCGATCAATACGAGGATAGCCACCGTGGCCACGGCGGATTTTTTGGTGACTTCCCGGGAAACTTCGCTGACGGAACTGACAGTGGGCAGCTCCATCTTCGCGATCCGGATCCCTTCTCCACTAGTCGCGACCGGCGTGCGCATGGCGCGGACAAATCCGCCTACGCCAGTTTGGTGATCGAGAATCTGGAGAAAATAGGGAAAGGCGGAGGAACCGGATGCCTGCAAATCCGCCCGATAGGCTTCAGCATCGAACTCGATCCGCCGGAAATAGATGGACTGGGTTTCCTCATCGTAAATGACATAGCGAGCGCGAATGTCTTCCGGATTACGCGGCTCACCGACGGACCCGACATTGATGATGTAGCGATGACCGGGCGACATCTCAAAGTCCTCATCAGCGAGTTGATCGACCAGCCCGTCCGCCTCCACGAAAACGGTGGGATGATGGGTGTGGCCCATGAAGGTGCAGCGATGCCGGGTCGCGGCAAAGTCTTCGCAGGCTTTTTCAGCAGACTCGATATAATCGAATCGATCCGGCTGAGCGACTTCCGCGTGGACGAAGAGAATGTCCCCGGCTTCGGTGGCGTAAGGGACGTTGGCGAGGAAATCGAGCGATTCCTGGTCGAGCAGGGAGCGGGTGTGGAGGATGCCAGCCCGGGCATTGTCGTTAAAGTAGGAGAAATCCAGCCGCTCACAGGCTGCGGCATCATGATTTCCGAGCACGAAAGCGTGGGAATGTTCCCGAATGCTGGTGAGGACTTCGAGCGGGTTCGGCCCATAGCCCACGGCATCGCCCAGACAGACCAAGACCTCGCAATCGTTCGCCCGAATATCCTCCAGCGTCGCCTGCCAGGCTTGTTGGTTCGCGTGAATATCGGAGAAAATGGCGTAGCGCATGGTAGTTGCTCCTTGTCATCGACCTGCCTGGCTACCCGTCTACCGCCGTCAGAAGCTGACGACGTAGAACCAGCCTTGAGAGATATCCGCAGCGTCTTCGGCGGGGACCCAGCGCTCGGTGAAACGCTCTCCCCAACTATCGCTAAAGGCAATCTCGTTCGTTTCTCGATTGTAGCCGGTAATCAGCGTGATATGAGCACGATCCCGATTCGGTTCCAGCTCGCGGGCTTCCATCGCTTCTTCGATTTGCTCGGCGTAGGCCTCCCAATTGTCGACGGTCTTCCGGTTCTCAGTGGTCTCGTCGGCCAAATCGTTGAAGTCGCTGGTGGAGAACATGCCCCACATCACGGGGATGCCTTCATCTAGATATTTGGCCAGCTTGCGAAGATCCATGTCCTCCATCCGGAAGGTGTCGAAGCCGCGTCCCTTGCGTTTGATGTCCGCACCCACGGCGTCGAGAAGCGAGCTGGTGCTGGTGCCGCCTCCCATCTGGGTTTCGCCCGCCATCGCCAGGAGATACATGTCTGCGGGAATGCCCAGATAGCGCATGCAGCGCTCGAACGTGGCCGGAACGCAGTAGCCTTTGGGCCCTTGATCGACCATCGGCAAGTTGTTGATGACGACGTCGCCGTTGGGGCGCTGCTCAACATTGGACCGCGCCAGTTGACGGATCTCCAAGTCCTTGACCCGTTCTGTCTTTCCTCCGGCGTCGGCAAATTCACGGGGCTGAATCGCCAAGCTGACGTATTCGCCCTCTTGCTCGAAAATGAGGAACGCGTGCTCATTCCAATCCCACCGCTGGACGTTCTGGCGGGCCGAGCCCTCTCCGAAGCGCTGCTTTTCGCCTTCTCCCAGGACTTCGGTGAGGCGCTCGGAAAGCGTGGCGAGGTCCGCTTCGATGAGTTGGTTGAGTTGTTCCAATTGGTCTTCGCCGCTCAACGCTCCAACGCTATCGCCTTTGTTCGCGAACACCAGGGACATCGAGGTGACGACGTCTCCTTCCCCGTAGAGCGCGGCGGAATAGGGCCGGGTTCCAAGGAATTGGTAGGTTTCCTGCGGATAATGGCGAAAGCTGATGATGAAGTCGGTCTTCGATTCCCTTCTCCACTTGAGCCTCCCGGCGACGGCTTCCGGAGAATCGTCCCAAAGATGGGAATCGCCGAACACGGGCTGGCCAAGAACTTCATTGATGGCCTCGGCGGCGACGTCGCTGGTGGCACCGGGAGCGGTGGTTTTCGCGTTCATCGGGCTCTCGCTCCATGATTGGATGTAGGCCTGATCGGCGGCATCAAACATGGAGGGCTGGACCGTGAAGGTGCGGCCATCACGACGCTGAATGGTGAGTTGAGTTCCCTCTAGCGAGACGATCTTTGCCTCCAGTTGCTGGCCTTTGGTATTGGTGAACGTCCGGTATCCATCTTCAGCCAGGAGGGTGCAGGCAAGTGCCAAAGAGAAGTATGCGGTGAACAGTCGTTTCATAGCAGTGCGTTTCCGGGGAAGAAGAACGGCAACTTGCCAGCAAGTCAACTCCAGCCCTTCTCCCTCACGGTTACACCACTTCGACCAAAACGGAACCAACTTCACCCAAAACGGCCCGCTTTTACGAAACCTCGGCATTGTCACGGTGTCGTGAAATCCCTAGACTTGCGCTCCACGTATGAACCGAATTCCCTGCTTTTTCGCCCTTTTCCAACTCATAGCGCTCTCCGTTTCTCTGGCGGAAGAACAGCCCAATGTCCTCTTGCTACTGGTCGATGACCTCAAGCCGGCTTTGGGCGCGTATGGCGATCCCATCGCGCAGACTCCGGCGCTCGACGCCTTGGCAGCTCGGGGGACCCGTTTCGAACTGGCCTACTGCAATCAGGCGGTTTGCGCCCCTTCCCGCTTCACCCTGATGCTCGGGGCTCATTCGACCAGCACCGGGCTTTATGGATTGGGCAGTCGTCTCCGCCAAACGATTCCCGATGCGGTGACGCTGCCGCAGTTCTTCGCGAACCATGGCTATCGCACGGAGTCGCTTGGGAAAATTTTCCACATCGGACACGGGAACGAGGGCGATCCCGAATCCTTCTCCGTCCCGCATTTTAAGGAGAAAGTGATCGAGTATGTGGATCCCGCGAGCACTCCGGGCGGCGAGTTGACACGGGAGGAAGCCTTTTTCACGAACCAGAAGCTGGGGCAAGTCCGTTCGCTGCCGCGCGGAGCAGCGTTCGAATCCCCCGACGTGGAAGACGAGGCTTATGCGGATGGGCGGGTCGCCGCAGAGACGATCGCCCGGTTGAAGCAGGCCAAGTTGCGGCGCGAGAAAGAGGGCACGCCGTTCGTCATCGCGGCGGGGTTTGCTCGACCTCATCTTCCCTTCTCCGCGCCGAAGACCTACTGGGATCTCTACAACCCGGCGGAGCTACCGATGCCAACGAATCCGGATCTTCCCGAAGGCGCTCCGAAAGTCGCGGGGAAACGCGGAGGCGAGATTCGCAATTATTTTCCGGTCCCGGACAAGGGCGATCCGGAGGAGATTTCCGAGGAACTTGCCCGAACCATGATCCACGGCTACTACGCCAGCGTCAGTTATGTCGATGCTCAAATCGGAAAGGTCCTGGCGAGCTTGAAGGAACTGGGACTGGAAGAAAACACGATCGTGGTTCTCTGGGGCGATCATGGTTTTCACCTCGGTGATCTCGGCATTTGGACGAAACACACCAACTACGAGCAGGCGAATCGGATTCCGCTGATCTTCGCCGGCCCCGGCGTGGGTTCAGGAACCTCGACCCGTCAGTTGGCCGAAAGCGTCGATGTTTTTCCGACCTTGGCGGAGTTGGCCGGACTTCCCGCTCCGGAAGTTCCCCAACCGCTTGATGGAGTGAGCCTCGGTCCGGTGCTGCGGAATCCGGAGGCTCGCGTCCGCGACCACGCCTTTCACGCTTACCCAAAAAGCGTGATGGGTCGGGCGATCCGAACGGAGCGCCATCGCCTCGTTGAATGGCGAAAGCCGGGTGCCGCTCCCGAAACTGCGGAGTTCGAGCTCTACGATTATGAGACGGACCCGAGCGAAACCCGGAATCTCGCGTCGGAGCAGCCGGAAGTGCTGGCGCGACTGAAGCAGATTCTCGCCACCTATCCGGAAGCCTACTCCCGTTCGGCCAAGCCCGCGTCCCCCCAAGCGAGCGCGGACCCGGCGAACTCTCCGCAAATCGCCAATCAAGCGTTGAAGCTTCACTGCGAAATCGTCTCTCCCGAGCCTCATGGAGTCGTCCTCGCCCAGGGAGGTAATGAGCACGGTTATGCGATTCACTACCTCGATGGTAAGCCCACGTTCGACGTCCGAGTCAATGGATCCGTGACCCGCTTGATCGACGAAACTCCTCGGAAAGGGCGCGTCAAAGTCGATGCCAGCCTGACTGCGGAGGTCATGACCCTCTCCGTCAACGGCAGCAACGCCATTTCCATCCCCTCCCCTGGCCTCATCCCCAGACAGCCCAAAGACGCTGTCTCCGTGAGCCGCGACCTGCTTTCCGCCGCAGGAAATTATGTGGCGCCGAATCCGTTCCATGGAACCATTGTCAATACCCGGGTCGAAGCCGGAGGAAAACCGCCCCACGTCGCTCCGGTGATGGATCCCGACACGATCCGAGCTGGCTTCCAGTCCCACGATCGAGCGCTATTCGTCAAAGGAGGCTGGATTCGTGATCCCTACTTGGTCAAAGGTCCGGACGATTGGCTTTATCTCACCGGAACCGCTCCGTTGAACGGTGATCCCCGCGAATCCACCGATCCCTACAACACTGGATTGGGCGATGCGTCGATCGTCGGATGGAAAGCGCAAGTCTGGCGAACGCGCGACTTCAGCAACTGGGAATCGCTCAACGCCCCCTTCTCCCTCAAGGACGGAATCTGGTATGAGCAACAGCCGCAAGCCTTCGCCGAAGTTTCCGAGGACCAGTGGTATCTCTGGGCCCCGGAATTGCACTGGATCGAGGCGATGAACCGCTGGGCTCTCGTCCACACCAGTCCTTCGCCATTCAAAGGCGCGAATCTTTCCCTCAGCGCGGGCGCGGACGTCGCCGGTCCTTGGACGAATCCGATGGCCGAAAGGATCGGTCGCCGCCATGATCCCTCCCTCTTCTGCGATGACGACGGAGCCTGGTGGCTCGTCTATGGGGCGACCAGTATCGCTCCCCTGAAGCCGGATTTTTCCGATCTTGCGGCACCACCAACGGCAATCCGTCCTTCCGGCGACGCCGCCAAAATGGGTCACGAAGGCTGCCTCATCGTGAAGATCGAAGGGAAATACGCCCTCTTCGGCACGGGTTGGTCGACGGGGAACATGCGGCGTGGCAGCTACAATCTCTACTACGCCACCGCCGACGCGATCACCGGCCCCTACAGCGAGCGCCAGTTCGCCGGACGATTCCTCGGCCACGGTACTCCCTTTCAGGACGCCGCCGGACGCTGGTGGTGCACCGCATTCTACAATGCGAATGTGCCGCCGCTATCGAGTGCAGGAATCGAAACCCGCGACCTGAGCGACACCGCACAAACCATCAATCCGCGCGGCACGACCATCGTCCCTCTGGAAGTTCGTTTAAAAGAAAATGGCGAACTTTTCATTCGGGCAAAAGACCCCGTTTATCGGAATCCTGGACCCGATGAAGCCCAGGATTTTGGGAAGTGAGACCGCTACTCCGCGTTCGGAGTCCGTTTCATGAATTCTTCGAACTCGTTTTGCTCCGCCGCCCGATTCTTCTCTTCCTTGTAGTGGCGGAAGGCCTCGTAGCGCTCTTTGATCTCTTTCTTGATCTCATCGATGCGATCCATTTGGGTCTGTTGGAACTCGTCAAACACGCGAATCCCGGTATTCGTCTGTTGGTTGAACCAAAGTCGCACTCCCCGGGTTCGTTCCTTGATGATTCCCGGCAACTCGCGCACATCACGATTGCTGAGCATCCAGAATAAGAGAAAAATGCCAATCGGCCAAAACAGGATAAAACCAACGATGATGGAGCCGATGTTCAACAACGTCCAATGCTCGCGGCTACAATACTTACTTGAGGTGACAGTTTCAGTGGCAGACATGATATGAGGTTCTGAGGTTGAAATGCAGCACGCGAAACGACTTCGCAGCTTGCAATGTGATCAATGTTCACATAAAGAGAAATAAGACAGTTGTGAGCGCGGTTCAAGCCCGAAACGCAAAAATGTGAACACCGATCACATTAACCGCCTTCTCCCCATGGGATTCTCATCCAAAGAACCAAACCGCGCCTATCATCACGGCGACCTCGCCGAATCGCTCCTCGAAGCGGTCGATCACCTCGCTCGTCGTTTTGGTTTGGAAGCGGTTACTCTGCGAGCTTGCGCCAAACTGCTGGGCGTCGCTCCGTCCGCCGGATTTCGCCACTACGCCGACAAGCGCGCCCTCTTCACCGCCTTCGCCACCCGCGCTCAGCAACGCCTGGCTCAGGAAATGACCCTGGCCGCGAATCGGGCCGCATCCACCGGCACCTCGTCCTTCCTCGCCGTGGGGCTCGCCTACGTCCGGTTCGCCCTCGAAGAACCGGCGGCTTTTCAAGTGATGTGGCGGCGCGAGATGATCTATAGTGAAGACGCCGCCTATCAGGAAGCGTCGGAAACGCTCGCTCAACTCCTCCGTGGCGGTTTTGCGGACAGTTTGGAGGACGAAGACCCCAAGGCGCTCAGCCCCGAGGAATTGCTGGCCTGGTCGGTCGTCCATGGCTTTGCATCTCTCTACACCGATGGACCACTTCTCGCTGAAGCGGAAACTCAGGAGAAACTGAAGCAGGCGGAGGAAACCCTCACCGCTTTTCTCCCCAAGCTAACTCCGAAGTAAGCGGGAATCTCCGTTCAACTGGAAACAGTGACCCAAACCGGTGACGCCCAGGCCATGTTGCCGTCTTCCTGCTCCACGCGAAGGTAGTAGCGCCGCTCTCCCTCAATCGCATCTCCGTCCGTCACTTCGCCCTCGAAGACGTTTCTTTCCAGATCATCGAAGACCTTCCAGTCCTCTTCGTTGCGAACGATGGTGATGCGTTTCAGCTTCGCGGTTCCATCCACCTTGATCGAAAATTGGGGAGCCTCGCTCGAAACAATCGTGGAACCGAGCGGCTGATCGTTACAGGTAAATTCCAGGTAGATTTTGTCGGTCGCAGCGATGGTTCGGCGGGCTTTGAACCCCGCGATGATGCCTTCTCGGGAAAAATCCTCGCAGTAAACCCCGCCGTAACTGACGTGCTGGGCGATGTGGTCCGAGCTGGCGAAGACACCGAGCCGATGTCCCAGTTTCAGAGCGTTTTGATAGACTCCAGGGTTGTATTTGCCAAAGTCAGTAATGGGCGCGGGAGGATCCTTGTGAGGCTCGTTTCGTCCCGATGCGACGGTGTATTTTTCACCGGGGCGCAGTCCCACCGTCGGCTGCGGAGCCCCGATTCCTTCGTAACTCACCCGCGCTCCCTGAAAAATCTCCAAGATGGTTTCGGCGGGGATGTCGATCGGCTCCTCATACGCGCCCCAGTCCGTTCCCATCGACGTCGCGCCCGTGTGGCTGATGGAGGCGACCGACTTGCCGTATTGCTCTAGAATTTGCCAGAGTTCCGTCGGGTGAATTTCATTCACACCCGGTTTGACCGGAAACGCTTCCTGCCACGGTGAATTGCGATAGAACGTGCGATTGATGTAGACGATCGGCCCTCCGCGGTCGGCGAAGACGATGTTGCGATGTCCCCAAGGCCATTTCTGCTCCCGCTCGTAAACGTAAAGCGAGTTGAATTGGCCGGGAGCGTGAAAGGCATCGTGCATTCGCTGGTTATGCCACCACTCGTAGGGATCGTAGATCTTGCCGATATCGGTGTGATCCGAGGTTCCCATGAAGTTGAGCTTCCCGATGTCATAGGCGTAGCGAAAATGTTCGGCAATGCAGCCGTCAAAACCGGTGCGGCAGTTGGAGACGTCGGTGTGGCGATGGAGATCCCCCCAATAAAGCCCGTAGGATTTGCCTTCGATTTCCCAAGTGTGTCGATCATCCGCCGCTCGCTCTGGTGTGCGCTGGGACGGCGAAAACGGCTCGCCGGTCAGATCAGCGACTCGTGTCGGGGGACTGGCGGGCGGCAATTCCAGGTTGCTGTCGATCGCGGCGAGATACACGCCAGCTTGCTCCGCTTTCTTCGTTTTGCGGAGATCCGACGCCCAACCGAGGAACATCTGATCGCCGTCTCCTCGCACCCAGGTCGAGCGCCGATCTTGGCCGAACGAGCTCCCGGGGATGCGACGCCGCGACGTCCAGGTCTGAGTCTCAGGATCGAACCGGGTGACAGCGATGCGCCACAAAACGCGCTCAAAATAGCGATACGCGACCCAGGGCCGCCCTTTGGCATCGACGCCAACCGTCGGCAGATTGACCGGATTCCCGAATTCGCCTGCCGGTCCCAGCGGATGCTCGGTGAAGGTCTCCGAGGCAACGTCAAACCGACCAAACAACACCTCCGTCTGAGCATTGAGCCCCTTTTCATTGCCATGTCCCCGGACATCCAGTCCCCAACGAACTCGTCCCCGCTCGGCCGCAATCCAAAAGCCGGTGCCGTCCGCATCCAGGGCCAAATCCGCTCTCGCTTCATACCGCTCCGTCGGCGCAATCGGCCAAATCTTGACCGTTCCATTCGGCTCGACGCGCGCCAACTGGACGTTGAATTCGTTCCCTTCCGCGCTGTCGAACACGACCCAAGCCTGCCCGGCATGATCAAAGGCGATTTGCGGCTCCCATTCTCCTGCCGCCGTCGTCGCGACCGGAATTTCCGCCGAAGCAACGCCGCCCTCAAAATAACGCGCGAAGATGTCCGCATTCCCGTGGCGAAGCGACTGCCAAACGACCCAGATCCGTCCCTCAGAATCCGTTCCCGCATCCGCGAAGGATTCGCTGGCCACACTGGAAGCCACCGAAAAGGTCTCGCCCTCCGGGCTCCGCCCTTGCAACTCCATCACGGCATCATCTCCCAGTTCGCCCCAAAACGTCCAAACGCCTCCCTCGCGATCCACCGCGATGGCCGGCTGATGCAAGACGCCCTTCGCGAGATCATCGCCAACCGCTAAAAGTTCACCGTCGGAACTCAGCTGATCCAGTCGCAATTGATCGCTCGCCCCATCGTGCTGCAGGGAAGCGACCATCATCCCGCTGGGTCCCGAAGTGACCATTGGGAAATCCAGATGCTGGCCAACTTGCCGCCGCTCCCAGACCTGAATCAGAGGCAGTGCCTCTCCCTGCGGCTGAGCGGCTTTCTTCGGCTTCGGAGTCTTCGCCGACTGGTCTTGTGCAACCGTCGGATGTTGTAGCTGAGAGAGAACACCCGCCAAACAAAGCCCCAGGAGCAGGAGCCAAATCCGGGAAAATCGCAGAATGAAACGAGTCGCGTTTGCCATAGGGCAGCCTGATAGGGGCCACCGAGATTGGCAACGTTTTTGTGAGGCCTAGGGCTTGGTGATGGGGCCGAATTTCGCTTCCCGGGCCTCGTCGATTTTTGCCGTCGGGATTGCTTGGAATTCGCCAGGCTTGGGGACCGTGAGATTCGCCGCCCTTCCCTTTTCATCGAGATTCGTGTTGAGATCCGCATCCGTCAGCGGCGTCGATTTGACTCCATCCTCAGGAACTTCGACTCCGGCCACCCAAACGATTGCATTCAAGGCCAGCTTGCGAAATCCGTCGATCGCCCAGTTGCGATGGTAGTGTCCTCCAGTGAAGCCGACTCCACGCCCACCGTCTTCCCGCTCGATTCCCCACATCAGGGTTTGCGGTTTGCCGAGGCCGGCCACGCCATGCTCGTTCCAAAGATTGATGTAGCGCTTCATTCGCTCCCGAGTTGGAACCGCAGTGACGAGATCGAGCACGTTGCTACGATTCTTGGGAAAGCGCATGTTGTAGTAAAATTCGTCATAGGCTTCGACCAGGGATTCAACGCCACGCGAAACCGGATGATCCGGCAGCGCTTTCAGATCCGCGACCCAATGCGGATTCACCGACCAACCGGTCTCGAACGCGCCGCCAATCCAGGGCCGGAAATACTGTTCGCCCTGCTCCGGTGAAGGATGAACGGCGTAGTGCATGAACATGATTCCCACGCCTTGCTTGGCCAAGGCATCCATCTTTTCCCAGCCCTTGCCAACCACCTTGGTTCCATCGGCATAGATGACGATCGCTTTGGCTCCATCCAGCACGGAGTCATCGCTCGGCCAGCCACTGATGACTTCCGCCTTCACGTCCAAACCACTCTGTTCGTTGAGCGCCTTGGCCAGCAGATGGCAGCCTGCATTGAATTCGTGCTCTCCCGCTCCGTGGCTCTTGCCTCCAGCGAGGAAAACAATCCGATTTTCCGCCAACGCGGCGGTGGCGAGACACAAGAGGACGAGAACGAAGACGGGGTAGGTTTTCAACATGATGGAGAGGGGTTTGTTTCTATCCAAAACCCGACTTCCCTCGTCTGCGCAAGTCGCGATTCGGAAAATCCCGAGGAAACCGCTGCGGGTTGGAAGCGCTTCTTCCTCACCGAACAGCCTTGCTCCGTAAAGAAACCTTGATAGAATTGGTCTTTGAATCTCTTCTCACGTTCCAATCGTTTCTATGGTTTCCCCGCCCCACGACCATCAGGCCAAGCGGAAACGCGCTCTGGTGGTCCAGAGTGATCCCGCGATGCGGAAACTCGTCTGCGAACTGCTGGTCCATTACGGATTCGAGGTGGATGCTTGTGAGGGCGTGGCCCAAGGCCTGGCAACCTACCGGAACCAACCGCTGGTAGTGACGTCGACGGATCGCGATCCCATGCTGCCCCGCGGATTCATCGCCTGGCTTCACGAAAAGCATACCGAGGAACGCGAGCGGCCTTACATTTTGGCGATTACGGATCGGGAAAGCTCCCTCAGCACACCGCCTCAAAACCGGGCGTGGGACGAGCTTCTCACGATTCCCTTGAAGCAAAACGAGCTGAAGGGCAGGATCGAGGCGATTGGAACCTGGGTGGATCGTTTTCTGGTGATGGAGGCGGAAATCGCTGCCGAGCAACCGGGTTATCACGAAGCCGAGGCCCTGGAAGCGGTTCCTCTGGCCGACTCGTCTATCCCTTCTTCAGAAACGCGCCGCATCGTGATTCGGCCCAAGTTTCCGAATCGCAAAGCTCAGGCAATGGAAGCGGCTCCGGTGCATCAACTCGCTCCAACGGAAGAAAAACCGATCACCGTCACTCCCGGAAAAGAGACTGCAGAACCTCAGATGCGGGTGCCGCCGCCGCCGCAGGTCCCGACGCAAAAGACCGCTCCGGTCAAACCGATCACTCCACCGAGCGGCCCGATCGGGGATCGAGCCAAGCCGAAGCCCACCATGCGCCATACCGGCGAAGTGATGTCGCCTTCTGAACAATTTCAGGCTCTGATCGACAACTCACCGGTGGCGTTAGCCCTGCTCGATCGCGACTTTCGCTATCTCGTTGTCAACAAGCGCTGGATCCAGAATTTTCAAGTCGGGGAAGAAACCGTGATCGGGCGAAGCCATCTGGAGCTGTTCCCCCTGCTCGATGAAAACTGGAATCGCATCTATCAAAACGCGCTTCAGGGAAAATCCGAGCAGATCGATGCGGACCTCTGGGCGCGGGCGGATGGAGGTCAGGATTGGGTCCGTTGGGAAGTGCGTCCCTGGTTGATTGCGACCGGCGAAGTGCGCGGTATCACGATCAGCGGGGAAATCGTCAATCATCTCTTCGAGCGCGAAGAAAACAACGCGCTGGAGCAGGTGGGCCGGTCATTGCTGCGCGGGAAGGTCACTCCGGTGGTCAATCTGGACCTGGATGGAAACATCGTCGAAGCCAGCGATGCCTGCCTGGGTTATGTCACCGATCCGCAAACCCTTCCCAAAGGCGAGAAATTCTGGGAAGTGTTCGTCAGGAACGAGCGGCGCGAAGACTTGAAGCTGCAGTTTCTGGCTGCGGCGAAGGAGACCCGGGAGAACGAGTATTTTGCCTTCCCACCGACTTTCGTCACCGAAGTAAATCTCAAATCCGGCGGAGAAACCACCATGGCGTGGAGCAATTCTCCCCGCTACGATGGTTCCGGCCGCATCGCCGGCCTCGTCTGTTTCGGCATTCCGATTGGAGATGGTTCCGCCCTCCTGGGCGACATCGATAAAGCGCGCAAAGGACGGCAGAATCTTTCCTCCGCCGCCGCGTATTACGCGACCGAACCGGGCGCGATTCTGGAGCAGGTTTCCTTCGGGATCGTCATGCTCGACCCGCAACGGAACACTCTCTACGCCAATCCGGAGCATCGTCACCTCCTCGGCTATGATGTCGAGGCGTTCGATGACATCGAAGACTGGATTCAACAGGCCGCGCCCAATCCTAGCCAGAGCCGCGCCCTCCTCGAATCCTGGCGGGAGAACGTCTGGCAGAAGCAAGTCACCAAGGTGCTGCCGCTCCGAACCCGCGATGGCGTGATGCGGGAGATCGAATTCCGCCCGCGCCCGACTTCTGACGGCGGATTGATGCTGACCTTGTTCGACGTAACCGAAAAACGTCGGGGCGAAGAAGCGCTTCGCTCCAGCGAAGCCAAGTTCCGCTCGCTCTTTCAAGACGCCGGGGTCGGGATTGCGCTGGAAGACACCACGGGAGCGATTTTCGACGTCAATCCCTTGTTCGAGCGCATTATCGGCTCGAACCGGGCCGATCTGCGACGGAGCGCGATGCAGGACTGGATCGACCCGGCGGATCGACCTCAAGTAGGGCTCGAGCTTCAGAA
>CAYGQD010000018.1:46218-56258 GCA_964351855.1 uncultured Verrucomicrobiales bacterium | reverse complement strand
CCGCTGGTCCCTTCACACCCTCCATGCACCATGACAAGACTCCCACCCCACCGATGATATCGGTCGTATTGATTGGGGTAACCGATATTCAGCGCGAGATGGTATTTGCTGGCGGAATTGAGATTTCGACGACCAATCCAATAGAATCCCTCCGGAGTCTGTCCGTCGTTCTGCTTCTTCTTTGGCCCCAATCCGCCGGTCCACTTACAAATCGGATAATTTTTATAGAAGATGTAGGTCTCGGAATTCGCTGACTGCACCCAAACCTCCAGCTCGCTCGATTCCTTGAACGTACGAATGAAGATCGGATCGCCGATTTTCATGCCGAGCAAGGCCATTTCGGCAGAGACCAGAGGGCTAACCCGCTTTGCCGCAGCTTCAGACCGATTCGATGGGCCGCTCCACCGCTGGAGACTATCGACGATCTCTTGACGATTGAGAAAGATCCACGCTACTCCAAAGACGAGGAGAAACACCATGGCCCGGCTCTTGATTCGATAGAGAATACCCTTTTGGGTGGGCGAGCCATAGCGAGAACTGAACATTGCGCGAGCCGTTGAATCGGGTTTCTGATCAATCAGTCTTCATCCGAGGGCCAAATGATAGCTGCGAGGGCAAAGTCCGCCTAAAGTCCATGAAATGAGCGTATCCGCAATGCTGGCGATCGTATGCCCATCACCAAATTCAAACCAGGTCCAATTCTGGAGGTGAGTCCCGAGCGAAGCAAACAAGGCAACGAGGAAGGTAACCGCAATCCTTCCCAAATAGGTCGGGATCCGAGCAATCCACAAGAGACTTCCCAACAGTAGCGCGGTCACGAAAATGGAAAGGAGATGGACGAGTTGAGTCCGCCCCATCGTTTTCTCTTCTGACAAGGGCCCTGATCGGACCGCACCAAAAAAGAAGGGCCCAACATTCCGCTGGATTTGGTAGGCCTCGTTGAACGAAGAGTCGCCTTTCTGTCGTTCGTCCAGGCTGGGGAGAAGATACATCCCGGGCTTTGGGGCATTGGTTCGAGGCACCTCTGATACGGCAGCCTCATCTACGAACTGGTGAATCGTGGTGTCGTGCCAATCAAACTTCATCCAGGAAAGGATCCCCCAGAAAAAGACAATCGTGGTTGCAAACAGGGCCGCAAACAATAGGCGAACGAGGTTTCCCATTGCTGAAGCTAGAATGAGAACTCAGACTTCGAAAGCCGATTTTCCTCAAGAAAAAAGGCGCTCCCATTGTGGGAACGCCTTGGAAAAATGATGCGGATCGATTGAAGAAACCTAGTTCTCAGAATCAGATTTTTTGTCGTCGAGGGTAAAACGAAACTTGAACCGGGCTCGCTTTGCGTTCGCCCGAGCCTTCCGCTTCAGACGAACCGTCGGTGTTTCAAAGGCTCGAAGCCGACGCACCTCCTCCAGAATTCCTTCACTCTCGAGTTTATTCTTCAGCCGTTTCAATGCGCGATCAACGGATTCTCCTTTTTTAACCTGAACTTCTGGCATGCGTTAGTCTTCTTTACTTTTTCAAATTTCGGGGAGTTAGATTAGAGCTTTGTGATTCCATGTCAACTGATCTGTTTTCGAACTTCCCGTTGACCGAATTCAATTCGAAGGTTTCCGGACGAGGAGATGGGATCTGGCCACATCTCCCATGTAGTGCTTGGAGGAGAGATTGGCAGCGGCTCGTTCCATGAAGGATAGTGCCTTCTCTTCTTCACCGACGCTCTCGTAATAGAGGCCAACGTAGAGGTCTGCATAGAATTCACCAGAATTGCCACCGAGTTTACCAGCCGCGATTACGGTGTCGGGTGTGGTTTCGCCAGCAAAGAGCTGGTGGATTTCTTTCATCGGAACTCTGCCATCACCCTGGATGGGGATCAAATTTACCCTGGCTTTCTCAACGCTTCCCCCTGGTGCTTTCACCGCGCAGAGGAAATGCCAGACGGCATTTTCCACGTCTTCGGGATTGACGGTTCGATGATGCTCAAACTGTTCCACTCCACGCTGGTATTCTCCAGCGTAGTAGAGGGAAATGCCACGCTGCCAGTGATCCGCTGTGTATTCCGGCTGAAACTCAAGTTCGCGATCAAAATCCGCCACCGACTCTGCCATCCGCCCTTCCCTAAAGTGTTGTTCGCCACGCCGATGAAGAATTGCCGAGGCATAAAGTCGCGCCTGTTCATGATCCGCCCTCTCGTTCGCATCTTTTTGGAGGAGCGGTTCAATCTTTTCCAGGGCAAGGTCAAACTTTCCCTCGCCATAAGCTTTGCGTGCCGCCTCGAGCATGACCTGACTATCTGTCTCCTCTCCTTCCGAGCTAAGTGTCAAGGACAAAAGAATTAAGAGGGCGGACAAAACGCTGAGCTTCATTTTTTTTTCGTAACTTGTTTCACCGAGTGCGGTTGAACGAGAACACCGATCAACCCTGATCGAACTATCTCTACAACGAACTAAACTATGAAAAAAAAGCTCCTGTTTACTGTTTTCTCATCTTTGGCCCTTTGCGCCGGAGTTCTGATGGCTGAGGAAACGCCGAAGAAACCCGGTGAAGGGAAGCGACCCAGCGCTGCGGATCGCGCTGCCAAAATGATCGAAACCGCCGACAAAGATGGCGACGGAAAGCTAGACGCCGCTGAACTGACGGCTCATTTTGAGGCCATGGGCGATCGCCAACCTGGCAAAAAGCCTGCTCGTCCAGACGGAAAGAAGCCTAAGCAAGCTGAGTAGTCGATTTTCCCTCTAGCAACCCTAGAGGGGCTGTTGGAATTCCCCTGGAATTCGAGCCCGCGAGTTGGAGACAGCTCGCGGGCTTCTTTTTTTGCCGAGAATGCGCTATTCTTCCATCTCCAGAATTTCTGAGGTGCGGTCCCGGTATTCCTGAATCAGTGCCTCCCGCTCCTCGCTAAACTGCAGGCGATTCCCCATGGTTTCAAGAAGACGAATGGCGCGCATCAGATTCTCCAGTGCAAGGGCGCGACTTGCGGAAAGCTCCAAGTTATAACACTCGGAAACGGCGGCATGACTGGTCGCCAATTCAATGGTGTGTCGAGACACACGGGGCTCTTGCCGTTGAATTTCCTCACGAATCAACAGCTCCTGGCGCAGGAAAATGAGAGCTTCTACCAGGTTCTTCTGCTCCAACTCACGAAGTCCCAGGGAATGAAGCGCATCACCCACAGCCGATTGAAGTTCAATACTCGACTCAAACAGCCTCGTGTTCGCTCGACCAGTTTCCACCGCGCTTTGATAATTGTCCGAAGCGTCTTTCTTCTCTCCGGCAGCCAAATGAACGTCCGCCCGTCCGAGAAAAATTCTGACAAGCGCGAGCTGGTTGGTAACAGGATCCGACTCTTCCGGTAACCTGCGAACGGCTTGTGCAAGGCGAAGCGCCTCATCATAAGCATCGACCGCCGCATCATACTTCTGGTCTTCCTGCAACAGTTGTGCCCGCCGGATGTGGAGATCAGAGGTGTTGCTGAGGTAGCGCTCCGGTGAGGAGCCCAGAATGGTTTCCGTGTCCCGCAACTCCAATGCTTGATCATAGTAATCGGCAGCAGTCTCCCCGTCGTTCTTGGCACGATAGCAATCCCCCAAGCTCATCAGAACCAAGGAACGTCGGAACGTCATTGCGGGATCTCCCTGGCCATTCTCGGTTAGTTGCTCGAAAATATTGACCGCTTTTTCGTAGGATTCGATGGCTTCGTCCTGAAGTCCGCGAGCCACCGAGGCATCGCCCCGTCCCCGAAGAATATTGGCCAACAATTTCAAAGACTGAACCGTCCTCATGTCCTTTGATAAGTTCTCGAAATAGGTGTCAGCATTGTCCGCAATATGCTCGAGGACTTCCATTTTTCCGATCGGGCCGAGATTCTGCCGTAGATCAAACAGGATGAAGTTCACCAGTTCCTCCGCATCGCGTCGGGCTTGCTGCTCCGCCTCGCTGGCGAGTTTGGCGTGGTGAGACTGGTAAAAGGCGAGCATCGTCGTCAAAATCGCAACTCCGGTAATTCCGCCGAGAAGAGTGGACCAATTTCGAGAACGGATCGCCCTTCGCTCCTGGATACAGCGCTGGATCTCATTGCGAACCTCCCGCATGTCCGTGGGGCGCTTCTCCGGATCCAGCTCCAGGCAACTCGTGATAATGGCTTTCCGACGCGAATCGATCTTCGCTCCGGCGGGCCATTCGACCTCCGGCTCTTCCTCCAACATCCTCGCAATCCGCTCTGATTCCGTTGCCATCGTATCCGCCACCGATGCCTCCAGGCTGGTCTCGATGATCGATGCTTCGAAATCTTCATCGGTTCCGCCATCCAACAATTTTTGCAATCGTGGAAGCTTTCCCGTGATCAAGCGATAGGACAAAACCCCGAAGCTGTAGACATCCCATTTGAATCCCTTGCCTTGGGCCGTGTCTCCTGGATCCTCCAATTGCTCCGGGGACGAGTAGAGCGGTGTCCCCACTGCATCTGGATTTTGCCGATTCGAACCCCGACTTTGACCGAAGTCGCAGATTTTGATCCGCTGAGGATTTTCATCGGTGAGCATCACGTTGGTTGGCTTAATATCGCAATGCAGAATCTGATGCCGGTGCAAGTATGCCAGTGCTGCCGCCATCTGATCAATCAGCCGAGCATTTTCTTTTGCGTCGCATTTGCCGCATAAGTCCATCAGCGAGCGCGAACGCCACGTGCCATCCTCTTTCGCATCCGCGTGAAGGCTCATCGCGTAAAACGGCGTATCCGTGAGGAGATCGAAATCGTGGAGCGTTACGATTCCCGGGTGCTCCGCCATGCTGGAAAGCTTCTCAAGCTCTCTCGCCATCGTCGGGAGATCCACCGTGTCTGCCTTGAACAGCTTGAGGGCCCGCTCGCTAATTCCACGGTAGGTCGCCCGGTAGACCGTCCCAAAGGTGCCCTCTCCGAGTGGCGGCAGGTGGATCTGGTAATCCTTGATGTGAAAGTGTGGCTTCAACCGACGAAATTACGGTGGCGGATTTGGTTGACCTCTCGGTATCGATTTCAACCGGAACGTTCAACTACCAAACGGGGTATTCCTCAAATCCTTGACTGAACAGTCCTCGAATTATTCGGACTACCGACCTCGATTCTTCACTCCGGCTTTGCGATCGGACTCGCGGATTCACTTTCCTTTTTGACGGAAGCATTCAGGGCCGCTTTCGCGATCGACTTCACCAATTCCTGGTCCTCTGGAGAAAGCTGCGCCAACGGAAATTCAGAAGGCTTCTTCGCTCCGGATCGCATCAGGTTTACCTTCCCGTTCTTGATCACAATGATCGGACCATCGTTGTTGGTTTGGGTGGAGGAGAAGGCCATCAATTGACCAACCATCGAGCGACCGTCCAGGGTGGACCATTGGCGAGGAGTGCTCACCGCCGTTAAATAGGTGATCTTGACTTCAGGGGCCGGTCTTTCCGGAGTCGATACGGAAACGCCGGTATCGCCGGAGAAGCTGCCTCCTCCGAGTTTGCGAATCGCGTTCTGGGTTTCGTCTGAGAACGCATTCCCTGTCAAAATCGCCCACGCGGAAATGAGGGGTAAGAGATCGGGCAATCGGAAATTCAACGACATGGACCATTCTAGAGCGAATCATGCCAACGTCCAGAAGCGAAACTGCGTCAAAACGCTGCAACCGCCTCGATGGCCTTCGAAAACATTGCAAAGGGAAGCGTGTTGCGTAATTTCCACAGTTTCCAAAAACCCAATGAAGCTTCTCTGCCGAATTCTCACGTGGTGCGCCATTTTCTTTTCGTTTCTCGGGTTGCTCCTTCGTTTCAGCATCAGGGATGCTTATCCGATGGCTGCGCCGTTCTTCTACGCCCTGCCCCTTCCGGTCTGCGCGGCTGGGTTTGCCTTGGCTACGGCTCTTTCGTTCTCTGGACGCCGCTTCACACACGCCTGGATCGGACTGGCGGCAACGCTTGCCACCGGATTACTTTGGCTATCCTCAAGCTGGAGCTTACCGCCGCCTTCGTCTCGGGAACCCGTTCTCCGAATTGCGTTCTGGAACGGTGCCGATCACGCGCAAATTTTCAGCCAAGCCGCAGACATGCTCGAGGGCACGGACATCGATATCATCGCGCTGGCGGAGGTTGAGGGAGATTCGCGCCGCGACGAGGCGGCGTTTCGGCAACGGTTTCCGCAGTATCAGGTGATTCGTGCCTTTGGCGAAATGGCGATCGTCGTGCAGGGCAGCGCCAACCTCGTGGAAAGTCATCGTCTTCCCAACCGCACCAATGTCCACGTCTTTGAGATGGAAGTGAATGGCGAGCCCGTCAGACTGGTATTGGCTGACGTGGGACCGGAACCCTATTTTCCACGTGCCCCCCTGATTCGCGAAATTTTCCGAATTGCCGGCGATCATCCGGGGACGATTGTTCTTGGCGACTTCAACACCCCCTATGAGTCGGT
The DNA here is from genome assembly GCA_964351855.1 of uncultured Verrucomicrobiales bacterium. Lineage (GTDB taxonomy): Bacteria > Verrucomicrobiota > Verrucomicrobiia > Verrucomicrobiales > DEV007 > JBCDHN01. Next base: position 49,837 of record CAYGQD010000018.1, on the reverse strand, counting down.
CTGGTTCCGACGTTATCAAGGTGGTTACGAGCATGCCTTTGTTGCTGCGGGCACCGGTTTACGGGAGACCTGGCCCTGGCCTCTCCCTGCGCTGAGTTTAGATCATATTTGGCTGGGCTCAGAATTCATCGCCATTCGGACGGAAAAGCGGCATCGTTGGTGTTCTGATCATGCGATGATTATTGCCGAGCTAGATCTCGAACGACCCTGAACGTTGCTTCGCCCGAAACGATACGTTCCAACGTTTTCATTGGTAAGGAGCGTCCAATTACGGAACTCTGAACTGAAGAAAAGAACCAACTCTCCTCTTTCCATGAATTTGCGCACCTGTCTCCTCATCTTCCTCATCACTACCTCACTCCCAATCCAGGCGGAAGAGGGGAAGCCCCCTTCCACATGGCCACTCTTCCGGGGAGATTCCAACATGCTGGGAATTTCCGATCAAGTCCTGAGTCTGCCGTTGGAGCTATCCTGGGATTTCCAGGCTGAGGCACCGGTTCCCGCTACGGCGGTCATTGCTGATAATCGGGTCTTTGTTGGCTCGTTCGATAAATTCTTCTACTGCCTGGAGCTGACAACCGGTGAGGTCCTTTGGAAGTTTGAAACAAAACTCGGTGTCGAAGGGCCCGCCTGTCTGGTCGATGACTTGGTGTGTTTTGGAGATTCTGACGGCTTTGTGTTTGCCCTGAACCAGAAAACCGGGGAGGAGATTTGGCGCTACCAGACAGATGACGCGATCGTCGGAGGCCTTAACACCTATCGGACGAAGGAGGGTGAGACCCTCGTTCTGGTCGGCAGTGACGATTTTTTTCTCCACGGAATCGAAGCGAAAACCGGCGAACAAGCCTGGAAGGTCGAGACCGGCAACTACATCCGAGGTGCCCCGAGCGTCGATGCCGAAAGTGGTGTCGTCATTATGGGCGGATGTGACGAAATCCTCCGATTGATCGACGCGAACACTGGAACCGCAGTCAAAGAGATTGAGATTGGCGCTTACATGGCAAATTCTTGCGCGGTTCGTGACCAACTCGCCTATGTCGCACATTATGCCGGAGAAGTGCTGGCGCTCGATCTGGACACCGGGGAACGGGCTTGGGTTCACCAAACAGAGGGAACCGAATTTGTGGGATCTCCTGCGGTAACCAAGGACCGCGTCATTATTGGAGGAAAAGATAATGTTCTTCGCGCGTTGGATCGCTCGACCGGCGAACTGATTTGGGAGTTTACGACCCGCCGATCCATCGAAAGCTCTCCGGTAGTGACCCCCGAGGCGATCTTTACGGGGTCTGACGACGGGCGCCTTTATGCGCTCGCCCCTGCCACGGGAGAAGAACTCTGGGCCTATGATATCGGAGCCCGTATCACCTCTTCACCGGCGATCGCCAACGGCTACCTGGTCATTTGTGGGCAAGACGGCGGAATCTATGCCTTCAAATCCACCGCTGCGGAATAGGCTCGTAAACGATTCAGAAAGCCCAAAAGCTCAATTAATGGTCAGGCCGGTGGATCCGAAATCATTCTGCCCTTGCTGACCTAACTGATCCTCAAAGAGGTTTTGAACAGGGGCCGGAGGGTCGGTGGTAATCGTTCCGCTCGGTGTCGTTTCCTGTACGCCGCTTTCACTGGTGACAGGTCGCTCCTCACCGGAAGGTGTATTGGCAGAATTCCCCGGCGCTGGATTTTGATTGGCTGGCTGGTTTGCTCCTTGCCCATTTCCATCCCCCTCTTCTCCTTCACCGTTGGCTCGCTGCATCGTTCCGTCGCCTTCTTGCCCGGGTGGATTGCCATTGGAATCTCCCTGAAGCTGGTTCTCCGTTTGATTTTGGAGCTGAGATCCGATCTGTCCGTCCGTATCGCTGGTCTCGCTCCCCACGTTCAAGCCTTCTCCCCCGCCGTTGTTACTACCTTGGTTGCCGCCCGGACCAGTAGGAGCATTGTTTCCACCCGCAGGGGGCGGAACCACTCCGTCACCCTTGTCATTCTGTGGAGTGATGACCGACGGAGCCTCCCCTCCTCCGCTCGTATTATCCTGCCCAAAAGCAACAGCTCCGATATTGCTAAACGAAATCGGGCCACTGCCAGAGACCAACAAGGGAGAGGTAGCCGGTGACGGGACCGTCTGCCCGGAACTCAGCGTCACATTGAGTGCGTTCTCTCCAGAACCTCCCACAAAATTTTGGGAAAAATCAAAGAAGCGCGTGCCAAACGAGGAAGCCTCTGCCCCCGTCACGATCTCGATTCCATCGACACCCCGGAAGGTGTAGTGTGGATTTCTTGAGATCAATCCATCGGTGATCGTGTAGGTAACGCCGCTGCCACTCCTCACCAGGCTGCTGTCATCGATGCTCAAAAAGTTGGATCCACCACCTCCATCCACAACCCCATCGAGCGTTGCTTGGTTGACGAACGTCACCACATCATCACCCGTTCCCCCAAGAAGATTCTCGATGTCATAGAATCGGAGCCCATCGACTCCAGAAGCTGACCCAACTCCAGAATTTACGGAATCGATGGTCCATTGGAAATTTTCGTTAGGTCCCTGAAGGAGATCATTGAGAGTACCTCCGAAAACCAGGATTTCTCCACTCCCTATGGTTTGAATTTCCACTAATCCACCCGTTGCAGCTCCATCCACCAAACGACTGTGATCACTGAGTTGCAGCTCAATTGATGACTCGCCAAACGCCGAGATGGGTCCCGCTACTTTGATCGTTTGGCCAAATATCTCGACGCTCCCGGAGTCCGCACTGATCGAGTCTGTGATCCTGACGCCCGCTCCATCTCCAAAGCTCAGCAAATCACCCTGGAGAAAACTACTGGTCGCCGTCGTCCCGAGATGGATACTATCCAAATCACCATTCCAGCCTGCCATCAACGAGATCCTTCCGGACTGGGAATTGGAAATCGAAGAATTGAGTAGCAGATCGCCTACGGACACAAAATTAAGCGCGTGATCGCCCGCATAATCGAGTCCCCCAAGTAGCGTTAAATCCCCGAAAGAACCGATCGTCACGTCCCCCCCGTAGAGATTCGCCTGAACAATTCGACTCACCTGATTCGCGGCCGTGATCGATTCATCCCCAAAAATAGCAACCGGTGAACCTCCGGTAAGTCCATACTCGTGCCCAATCTGCCAGTACCCCCCGATCTCCCCCCCAGCGGGATCATCCAATAACTTGATCCCGCCCGGAGCTTTCATGAAGATGGCACCTGACTGAGTCCCGCTGAGGTGCTGGTGCCCCACGCCGACGTTGCCGCCGGTAGACTCCAGTCGGATCTTGTTCCCTTCCAAAGAGATATCACCACTGCCAACGCCGAACGATTGATGGCCAATCGAGGCTACTCCCGCGCCACTCTTGGCCGCAATCTGCCCCGACATGGCATCAAGGATGATGTTTCCAGAAGCGGCGGCTAACCCTTGGTGTCCTACAAAGACTTCGGAACCACCAGATTCCGTCAGCTCAATATCCCCACCCATCGCGTTTAGATAGATTTCACCATTCAACGCAGTGGTGGTTCCAGTGCTCCGATGGCCGATTCCCGTCGCGAAGGAAGAGCTACCGTCGTCCACGATCGCAATGTCGTTCCGAGCAAGGACAGCGATCGAGCCGTTGGCTGG
>CAYGQD010000018.1:0-46208 GCA_964351855.1 uncultured Verrucomicrobiales bacterium | reverse complement strand
GGAGAGGCACCTGCCGAATACCCAATCCCGTTTCCGGACCCAATTTGAACGTCAAAACCCACCACCGTAGTGGGTCCGTTCTGACTTCCAACCAGGATTCCATCCAAATCAGAAATCTTCACGCTTCCTCCGCCTTCGCCAAAAGCTCGATTGCTCACAATTGCATTCATATCAGCGAGAGCAACCGCCCCATTAACCGATCCGGGCCCCGGGATCAAACCCGCACCAAATCCGGTCACCCCGTCCCAGCCGGCAACAAGGTTCACCGCGCCTCCTGAACCGCCGATTTGAATGCTTTCTTCCACATTGATGTCACGGTGAGCCAAAATCGTGAATACACCCGCACTTCCCGGCGCGTTAACAATGAGGGCCTCTTTCACCCAAACGTCTCCGGCGTCACTTCCCAGCGCATCCGTCAGGATCATTACGTTAGTTCCCGCAGTTAGGCTTGAGACAATCGCGGTTGGGTCGGCGGTATTAACGGCACCTCCGCTTTCAATCGAAAAATTGGTGGGATCCAAAAGCAAGGTTCCAGCCGAAGCGCCAGCCTCCGCGCCCAAGTCAACAATTCCCTGAAACGTAAGCAGTTCCTTGCCTGAAACCTCCGCAAAACCGCCCCTTCCACTTCCAGCCCCCCGAGCAGAAATTTCGCCCTGAAAGTTGGTATCGCCGTCGGACCAGACAATGACGCTCCCACCGGCCCCGGAATCCAAGGCATCCGCCTTCAAAACAGAACCTGCTTCAACGATGGTTTCCCGGGAGTTGAACACCTCGGAATCACGACCTTGAAAGCTTCCTCCAACCTGAATTGAACCGCCTCCATCCGCGCCGCTGGCGTTTAACACCGCACCGGCTCGAATCGCGACTTCTTCACCCGTCACCGTGATGGATCCGCCATTTCCGACACCACCCTTGGCATTGATGACCCCAAAAACTTCGGTCTTTCCTCCTGATCCAGTGTTGAGCGTAACGGTTCCTCCGCCGCCTTCGCGATCAACCGCTTCAATCACACCCTGATGGCGAATGATTCCACCGACCGCCCTGACATCGACCGCGCCTCCCTCGATTCTGCCAGTTGGCAAAATCGCGATCTCGCCCTGGTCTGCTCTCAAAACAGCTCGTCCGCCATTTTGCGCAATCACCTGGCCGGAAAGCTGAATGTTGCCGGAATCTGCCGTAATTGAAGTTTGGTCGCTTTGGATAAGACCCGTTGCCGTGATCTCAATCCTCCCTCCATTGGCGTCCATCGAAACTTCACTCGGCCGAACCGCATCGCCGGTTCCCATAATCTGACCGGATGAAACGATTTTCCCACTCCCGACCGACATCGTGAGTTGGTTGGCGCTGAGGAGGGAAGTCTCTGCGAGTTCAACCTTCCCACCTGGAGCTGAAATCACCATTCTCTCACCTGCCGTTGAACTCCCAATACCCGCTTTGACGGAACCATTCAAGCCGGCGTCGAATTCAACCCGCCCAATCTGACCAACCTCGGATCTCGCGATGACGGAACCTTGTTGGGAAATCTCTCCTCCTGGAGTCTGGATTTGCACCTGATTGGCCGCAATGACCGCCCCCGGCTCATTGGTGATGCTGGAGGCCGTTTCGGTGGTGATCTGAATATTGCTCAGTCCATCGCCGCGAGAAGCCTCGAGTGGTCCGGAATTGACAATGGTGCCACCGCCAGCGCGAAGCAGGATTCTTCCGCCCTGCATCTGCACTCCGGTTGCGCGAACGCGTCCCGAATTGCGAATCGCCGTAGAAAAGATACTTCCTCCCGCCTTCATCTCAGCCACCTGCGCCTCAATCAAACCCGCGTTATCGACCCCTCCAGAACCATTTCCGCCGCGAACCAACATTCTCTCGTTGCCGCTCTCCGCCAAGAGCACTTCCGTCCCTGCACCCAATCCAACCATCCCGTTGGGAGCGCTCAGGGTTCCGTCATTGGACACTTGGTTGGCGATCAAGATCACATCGCCGTCACTCGCGCTGATGGAACCCAGATTGACGACCGCTGCATTCGAACTCCCACTGAAGAAGAGATCCCCTCCTCCGAGAAAATCCCCATCACTCAAATCCAGAGTCGAAGCAAGAAACCCGGCCGTATCAATCCGCCCGTTAGGGCCAATCAGGACACCGTTCGGATTGATGAGTAGAATTCGGCCATTCGCTTGCAGCAAGCCTTCCAGCGACGAAGCAGAACTCCCCAAAACCCGGTTGAGGGTCGCCGACTGGCTATCTGGCTGGACGAATTTGGTGACCTCGTTCAGTCCGATCGAAAAGTCATCCCACTCGATGATCCCGCGATCAGAATCCTGCAAAATTTGGAGAGTATTGCCGAATTGCTCGATGGTGACATCACCATGGACGACATTGCCATTTCTTGGGTTCGCATGCGCGGTGCTTCCCCAGAACGCTACGATCAAAACTGCAAAGAATGCCTGCCTCATAACGGTTTTTGAAAGGTAATCCTGCGGCAACGTCATTAGGGTTCTGCGGTGACACTTACCTGCCCATGGCGGACCTTCGTGTAGGTCTTGCCATCTTCGACAACGACCGCGTAATAGGTTCCTCGGGCCGTGGCTACCCCGTGAGGGGTTTGAATACTGAAATCGATCTCTCGATTCTTCGAACTATCGATCAATGCACCAACGCTGCCCGATTTGAGATCCACGTTCACGGCGCTCTGGCCAGTTGCTCCCGCGTCGTTCATTTTCGCGATCTTGACCTCTGAATTCGGCGTAATCCGGATTGCGCTGGCGTCGGTCATCATAATCACGACCCGCGCTCGGTCCCCGGTTTTCACGGTGGCCCCCACAGGAACCTTGTCACCTTTCGCCAATTGCTTCTGGTCCCCATTCAAGGGCGTCATCGTCACCGTCCCGACAATCAGGGTCACCTCTCCACTCTCTGCGCCCCATGCGGAAAGGCCGCTGGTCAGAAACGATAAGCTACAAAGCGCGATAAAAACGTTTTTCACAAATTCTCTTTATAGTTAGCCATCAACCGTCGAAGTGTGACATATCCCGTTTCATGAGTAAAGCGGCCTTGCTGATGGATTCAGACGCCTAGTCAAATCGCGCCAAAAAAGCATCCGCTGAAAAACCAAGGAACATGAACTCATCCGTTTTGCCGGTAAGCAGTGGATCGACGGCCGCCCCCAACCCTTGACGGCACTTCGCGGAAACTTCTTCGACTTGAGGTCGTAAAGCCGCTGCTTTTTCTCCGAGTAACTCAATCGTCCGGCACGCATGAAGGGCAGAGATCAGATCATCGGAGAGCACTTCCTCTCCCAGAACGGCAAGCGCGGCTTGGTTTCCGGTGAGTTCCACCAAGACTCCGGCAGCCTCAATTCGCACCGTCGGGGATTCGTCGACCAAGGCGTTTGCCAGGGCTCTTTCCGCCCCCAAGGCATGAAGCCCCATGGCTCGGAGCGCAACCGCACCCCAGTAGCGGACCGCCGGGAACTCATGTTGCAATGCCACCAATGCTTCGGCTTGCCGGGATACCCCTTCACCAACAATTTCTGCGGCTTCGCGAACCTGAGCCAGCAGATCTGGGTCATTCAGTTCAAACAACGGCTTCCCGACCGCCAATTCTGCGGCGATCGCCTCTGGGATGAATCCAACGTCTCGGGTTTCGAGGCTCCAATACATCTGTTCCGTGCGCATTTCTTCCAGACGCTCTTGCTGGGTGGGATCTGCCGCGAGATTGTGGAGGCAGAGTGGATCCGCTTTCGTGTCGTAGAGTTCTTCCACTGGCTTTGGATTGATGGCGTAATCCCTTTCCGGGCCAGGTCTCAGCGAGCCAGACTCCGCGAGGCGAGTAATCTCCTGACGAATTTCCCCCTGCCCGGGCCAGGCAGCGGGCTGATTGTAGCTGAGATGCGGCATAAAATTGCGAATGTAGAGCCACTGGTCATTTCTTACACTACGGGACAGATCAAAAGCTTCATCGACTCTGTCACGAGCCCCGAACACATACGGCAGCGCCGCTTCCGTTTGCGGCCCCAAGAAGGCGCGCCCCTGCATGTAGTCTGGGATCATAATTCCCAACATGCTCAGAATAGTCGGCGCGAAGTCCACAAAACTCACCAATCGATCCACGGTCTCCCCCGGCTGAGCCGGCGCCAAGTGCTGCCATTTTTCGGGAAAGCGAATGATCAGCGGCACATGCATTCCGCTATCTTGGAGATTGCGCTTGTGGCGGGGCATTCCACTTCCATGATCACTGTAAAAAAAGACGATCGTGTCCTCGGCTAATCCGTCCTCTTCGAGCTGATCCAGAAGCTTTCCGACGTTGAGATCCATCACGGTCACGCAGTCATAGAACCGCGCAATGGTTCGACGGACCACCGGAGTATCGGGGTAATAGGGCGGAACCGGTGCTTTGGCCGGGCTGTGAGTCTGTTCCGGTGAAAGCTGGCTTGCGATCTCCAACTCAAACTGCTCGTAGGGCCAAACCATGGTGCGCGATTGATGACTGGTCATGTCATTGAAAATGTGAAAGAAGGGTTGGTCTTCCTCTCTGTCCCGCCAATGCGCAGTCTCGCTCACCTCATCCCAGCTTTCCTCAATCAGGCGAGCGTGTTGAGCGCTGTTGTAGTCCGTTTTGACATTGTTCGTGGTGTAATAGCCGAGTTCTCGCAAAAAACTGGGGAACCCCTTGATGGAGTCGGGAATCGGAAACAGGCTGCGCAACCGCTGCGTTCCGGTGCTTGTGGCAAAGACTCCTGTAATCAGGGTACTTCGTGCCGGAGAACAGACCGGAGCAGTCGCGAAAGCGTTCGTATAGCGAACCCCCTCCCCGGCCAACTTGTCGATGTTTGGCGTGATGGCGTAGTCGTCACCGTAACAGCCCAGCGTTGGGCTCATATCCTCAGCCGTGATCCAAAGAATGTTTGGACGCTCCCCGGCACTCAGGAAAGCAGGGGCGAGCAACAAAACGAGGAATTTTCGCATCGCTCAGGGTAGCCCCGGCCAAGGAAGCGTCAACTTCGACTGTTACTGCAAACGGGCATAACGCTCCGCAATGACTTCCGTCGGAATTCCTGCGGCATACCAGGACCGACAACGCTGCATAAAAAAAAGGGTAGAAATTACTCCACGCTTCTGAAAACGGCGTGACGATGTGATCGTTGGGGAACGAATCACCCGACTTCCCAAGCCGCGTCCGCGACAGTGTTCCCCCAATCGTCGAGAGAGATCCAAATCCTCAAACATCGCGATTTCTCGAAAGCCGCCCAGTTCCTTGAAAAGGTCGGCCCGAACAAACATGGCGTTGTCGCCCAAGAACTCCCGCTGCAGGTCCAATTTCCAGAAATTCACCGTGAGAGCGTGGAGTCTCAAAAGGCACCCGTTGGGCTGAAACGATTTGTGGAAGCCACCGAATCCAGTTCTCGCCAAATCGAGGGTGCTCAACTTCTCCGCTTGACGAGGGAGCGTCGTGTCCGCATGTAAAAACAGAAGCAGATCACCCGTTGCGACCTTCGCCGCAGAGTTCATCGCGGCGCCCCGAAGAAAATCGGAAGGTTGATGGTAGATGACACCAGCTTCGGAGCAGGCTTTTCTGGTAGTTACATCCCGGGTGCCATCGCTCACGATGATTTCAGCGCCCGGCAGCACAGCACGAACATTGGCCAAAACCGGAACGATCCGATCGCCTTCCTGAAACGCGGGGATGATAACTGAGATCTGATTCACCTTCTGAAGGAACCGACAATGGGAAAATGAGTGCTTACGTTTGCCCCTCTTCGCCGCTATCCGTCCAGCGAAATTCAACTTTTGGTTGCTGCCAAGATGCCTGCTGCCAAGTTGGAAGGGTGGTAAAGACTTCAACTCTCCCTTTATTGATCCTGGCCTGGGCCTATTTCCTGGGCACCAATCTGGTAAAGGCGGAACCCGTTTGGCTCCCCTCTCCCGGACTCTACGAGATTCAGCAGGATCCCCCTAGTCCGCCGGATCGGGCTCCTGATCTCATTCTCGAACCCGGCCAAGTTTTTGAACTTCCCGCGCAGGGTTCTGGACTGATCCGGAGTTTTGTCATCCCCGCCTCCCAACTGGAGTCGCCTCGGCATTTGCAAGCTCTTGAGCTTCTCCCCGGTTCTGGAGACGTCGTCAAACATGCGGTCATCCGCTTGGATCTTACCTCAGCCAGCCAAAAGCTCGACCAGTCAGACAAAATCCCGGGATTCCCTTGGCGACCGGAACTAGCAAGCCTTCGACAGCCGGAAGCTTTGTTTACCGTTTGGACTCCCAGAATCAGCGTTTCTCAAGCACCGCTGGGCACGGGATGGCGCGTTCACCCGGATGCCGACTTTGTCGTCACCCTCCACCTGAAGCCAAACGGAACAGCCACCGAAATCAAGCCGATGATCGCCTGCTGGTTCGCCAGCCAACCAATTCATCACGTATTGGCACTCAGAATGGCCAATGAAACGATCGAGATCAAAGAGGGTGCCCCGGAATACAGCATTCGCGATAGTTTCACGGTCCCGGTCGATACACAGCTCCATGGCGTGTATCCGGTAGCGAATGAACGCGCTGAGTCGGTTCGGCTCGATATTTTTCGCCCCAGTTCGCAGGGAGAACGGATTTTCGAAATTCGAGATTGGCAGTCAAATGCCCAGGAAGATTACAAGTTCAAGGAACCGCTCGATCTTCCGGCGGGAACCCGCCTTGAGATGAAGTTTGTCTACAGCAACCTGCCCGGAACCGGCAAGATTCCCCAACGCGTGATCTGGGGACCCAAGCTTGAAAACGAGGTGGGAGAACTCTACCTGCAGTTGGTAGTGGATCAGGAACAAAAGGCGGTCAATCTTGCCCACTCGATCAACCGCCATCAACTCTCTCTCGCAATTGAGCGTGCCGAACGTCGCTTTGAGGGAGACGCGGAAGCCCACGCTGAATTGGCCATTCTCTACACCGACTTCGGCAACCATCAAACAGCGGTGGCACATGGCCAAAGAGCGGTCGATTTGGCACCGGACAGCTCTCAAGCTCATGCGGCGCTTGGGGCGGCCTACTTGGCGCAAGAATTTCAGTTTAGTGCGGAAGAACACCTGACGAAGGCCACAGAAATCGATCCGTCGGATGCCCAAAGCTGGTTCAACCTCGGAAACGTTTTTCTCGGTTACAAGGTGGCGGAACGGGCTGTCGATTGCTACAAGAAAGCTGCGAAGTTATCTCCCCGTGATGCACGCATTGCGAACAATCTCGGAACCGCACTGTTGACCCTCGACAATGCCAAGGAGGCCAAGCCCTATTTTGAAGAAGTCGTGGAACGCTACCCCCGACATTCGTTGGCAACCGCAAATTTGGCCCGCACCTTCGATCTATTGGGAGAGAAAGACGAAGCGGTGCGCCTCTACAAGCGCGCGATTCTCCTTGCTCCGGGCATGGCTCCCACCCTGGAACCCCTGCTCGCTCAGCTAGAGTCCAAGCCGTAACGCCACTCTCAACCATTCTAGACGACACTTACCCCCCCTCACGAGAACGCAGCTTGACCTGAATAATTCAGGTTGCAATGTGAGACAAAGTTCCCAATCCAATCATCCGTCCCCATGATTACTGCAATGACCTATATCAGTGACGAGGTACTCCAGGCCTTGGCTTACATCTTTACGGCACTCTCCGGGGTTGCCAGTATTGCCCTAACCATTCACAAATTTGGACTCTCCCCCTGGAAGCGAGTGCTTCTCATCGTTGGTGTGATTATCTTTGGGTTGGCCGTAATTTTGGTAGTGATTCCAGCAGTGACCAACGCCTCAGGTCCGTTTCTAGTCACCCAACAAGAGCAGGCAACAGTGAGCGCCCTTACCAGCGCCGTTGGGGCCAACAATATTTCCTCGATCGCCCAGACCGCCGACGGGAATTTAACCACGGTGGCCGCAACCGGTGGTGTCAAGCGCGTCTCGAAAGTGATGTATGCCGTGCAAACCCCCGATGGTGGAAAAGCCTACGTTTTCAGCGGAGCTGCCTTCGAAGCGAAAATTGGCGAACAAACCGTCAACTGTCAGCTACTCGAAGCGATCGAGGGGCGCGTCATCATCGTTTATGGCGACCAAGTCGATCAAATCGACCTCAACGGTGATCAAGCAGAGAATCCGTTTAAAGTGGAGCGACTGGTTGTGAACCTCTAACCTCCCCCAATCAAAACCGATGAATCTTTTCTCCATTCAATCCTTCAAAACTTCTATGAAAAACCGGCTTGTTCTGAAATCTATCGCGGTGGTGTTTCTTGCCAGCATCGCTTCTGCCTCTGCTCAAGATGTCAAAATCGGCGTGCTCGACTTTGTCGGCCCTAGCGCAGGCGGACTTCGCGATCAATTGGTGACCGAACTCTCCAACGCTGGATATTCCGTGGTCAATTCAGCAACGGTGGATCAAGCTGCTGCCGGAAAGAACCTCATTAATGGGAATGCCGTGGATTCCTCCGTCGCCATCGCCATCGGCAAGGCCTGTGGAGCCACCGTCCTGGTGACCGGGAAAGCGCTTGGGCCGCTGAACGTCGCTCAAATTATCAGTGCCAGCAATGCGACGGTTGTCGGAGCGACCGGCCCTGATGCCAAAGGACTAGCAGCCGCGATTAAGAGCACGATCGACACAAACAAGGCCGCCCTTCTCGCGAACTAGGTTTTTGTTCCTCTCTTTAAGGAAGAGCGCAGCTACGAACGTGGCTGCGCTTTTTTTGTGGCGAGGATTCGCCCCGACTTGGCTCGTCCGGCTCCAAACATCGAGAATTCGTCCGTCATAAATTCCTCAAAATCATAGGATGATTGACTCGCTCAACCCCAACAGACTTACAGGTCCCTGATAATCCGCTGTGCAATACCCTTCGGATCCTCTGATTCAGCAACCTTCAGTTCCGTGAGCCATTTTTCCCGTCGAAACCAGGTCATCTGACGTTTGCTATAGCGGCGCGACGCCTGCTGGATCTGGGCAATGGTCGAAGGAAGGTCCGCTTTGCCAGCCAAATGGTCTTGGATCTCTCGAACGCCAATCGCTTTCAACGCAGTAGTCGAGAAGTCAGGAATCGCAGCCACTTCCTCGATCGCGCCAGATTCGATCATCCGATGAACGCGAGCATCAATCCTAGCATACAAACTCTCCCGAGGGCGATTCAGGTAAGCTCCACGCAAACCCGGCGGATCGGTCTTCCAGGCATTGCGAGCCTCACTCGCTGGCTTCCCCGTGGAAAGACAGATTTCGAGCGCTCGTTGTAAATAGCGACGGTTTCTCGGGTCGATGGTCGAAGCTGACTCCGGATCAAGGGCCTCCAATCGGCCGAGAAGCTCCAGTTCGTCACCTGCTTCCAACTCTTTGCGAATCAGAGGATCGACCGCAGGGGCATCGCTCAGCCCGTGGGTAAGAGTCTTGATGTAAAGTCCGCTCCCACCAACGACGATTGGAGTCTTCCCGCGGCTCAGGATTTGGTCGATTGCCCTGCGGGCGAGTGCCTGATAACGACCAGCATGACAGAATTCCGTTGGACTGATCACACCATAAAGATGGTGCGGGGTCCGATTCACGTCTTCTTGACTCGGCCGAGCCGTGAGAATCCTTAGCCCTGCATACAGTTGGAAGGCATCCGCGTTGACGATTTCCCCTTTAATTCGCTCAGCCAATGCCACGGCGACATCGCTCTTGCCACTCCCGGTAGGACCAACGAGGTAAAACGGTGTCATCATTACGCAAAAGGCCGCCCAGGTTTCCCCAAGCGGCCTTATTCTTTAAAGATAACAGGAGTTAAGCGGCTTCTTCTTCATCCACCTCGTCCTGGTCCGTAGCATCCCCACCTTTGGGTCCGCCGCTTTTGGCGCCCGTAACCGAGAGCTTCCGGCCCATGAATTCCTCGTCGTGCAGCTTGTCTGCGGCACGCCTTGCTTCATCTACATTGGCCATTTCCACAAAGGCATATCCCTTGCTGCGCTGAGTATGACGATGACATACCACTTCGGCATTCTTCACCGTACCCGCGCCAGTGAAAAGATCGTAAAGATCTCCTTCCGTCACCTCATAATCCAAGTTTCCTACGTAGAGACGCTCGGTGGTGATTTCTACCGTTTCAGGCTGACGGCGAGGGGCGTCACGCCGAGGTTTCGGTTGCCTGACTGGCTCTGAACTGGGCTTCTCGGTCCTCTTCCTATCGGATGCAGAGCCGGATTGAGGCTGTCTACCGAGCTTTTGAGAGGGCTTGGACTCTCCACCACCAAACAGGTTGCTGAAGAATGCAGATACCTTTTCGCCAAAAGTCTTTGGTTTTGGTGGTTCTGGCTTTCTCCGGCGACGATTACGCCCTTGGCGATTGCCGCCCCCACGATTTTGAGGGCCACGATTTTGATTTCCTCCACCGCCTCGACGGCGGCTGTTGTTCCGATTTCGGTTGGATGATCCTTCTTGGGATGACGCTGATGCTGTCGACATTGTCTATTTGTTTCGAGTTTGTATCGTTCAATGTGCGCGGAAACCAATCGGCTGCTGCTCGGCATTTCCTGGCAGGCAGGCCGTGAGTCCCCACTAACCCCGGGGATGCCCATAAACCGGAGCATTTGAGACCGCGGTTCCGCGCCGGACGGGATTGACTTAACGCGATGCCCAGGACGAAAAGAGCGTGAAAGGTCCAGTCGATCCACAATTCGAAATCCAGGCGTTTCCGATCAGCCTCTGCCACTTTCCCACCCCGATCATTGGCTGGCAGGAGAGCGTCCGAACTCAATCCTGGTAGCCTAGTCGGCTGAATGGTGGTTATGGGTAAAAACATCGCGCGATCAGATGGTAGCGGCAACCACCGTCTCCCGCAAGTCAACCTTTCAGCGGATTCGACCTATCACGAATAAATTTCAGGCTCGAGGTTGGGGAACTCCACCCCTCTCACTCTACCCGGGAAGCAATCTTCACGGATCCTTGATCCAGGCATAGAATCCGCTGCCAATTGCGCTCGGACCAATAGTTGCAAGTCCAGCCTTCGCGTTGCGGAAAATAGATGGCCTCGCGATCAAAGAGAAACTGCGGATGATAATCCAACCCCAGCTCGTCCATTGATGGCGGAACCTTGAGTTCCGCAATATCCTGCCAGGTCGATTCAAGAATGTACTGATCGTCACCCAGTTTGAGAACACACCAGGCATGTCCACCATCGCGATGTTGCCCCAGGGCAACTCGGGCCTCAAAGCCATGCGCGGTCAGCATGTCAACCAATAACAATGAGGTGTCTTCACAGTCTCCCGAACCAACCCGGTAGGTTTCTTCAGGTGATTCCCAGCTATCTCCACCGGAAATTCGTTTGGCATCCAATTGATAACGACACTTTGACGCAACATCTTGCCAGATGGTCATCACCTGTTCCATTGGCGTCATTGAAGCCTCCACCTTGGTAGATCGCAGCCCGGTAAAAAATTGCGTCGCACGTCGCCACTGGCCGTGCGAATCGGAAGCAATCAGGTCGTAAGCCTTATCACACCTCGGGCACGTCACAATCAGCGTGTTTTGCGCGCGTTCAGCCAGTTTGATGCCGTGGCCCTCGTTGCAGAGTCGACACGTTGTGAAAAATGCTCCAGATCCTTCCGCTTTGAGCGGCAATTCCAATGTCGGGAGTTCACGCGCCAATACCGCCACACATCCCAACCGACGATTTTTCCGATCGTGAAATGCCCACGCCGCATAATGAGAATGATTTGCATACGCCAAATCTTCCCAACGGTTTAACTCACTCATTAGGCTTTCGGGATTTCTGGCAAAGACCAAATTGGCCGACAACTCGTGGACTTGAGGGAGAGTTTGTCCAATATGACCAAAAATATACTTCAACTCCGCGGGCGTCACCATGTCCTGCGTCTCGAGGAAGTCTTTGATCGAATCCTGAAGGGATTGACTCGTCTGTAGAGGACGCAGCTGATCTGAATCTCGCTTGAGATTTGCGGAAGCCACGGCTGCTTCCAAAAAGTGGGCATTGTCCAAAGAGAGCGTGTAGGCGGTCTCAAATTCTTCGAACTTTGCTAACGCGACGGAAAGTCCGGTGATTGCGAGAATGTAGAATAGGTAACGCGTCCGCATTGGCGGGCTATAATTACCATATTTTTAATTGCCCGTCAAGCTTGCCACTTTCCTACTTCTTTCGCGAAATAGGTCAGTATCATATCGGCACCCGCCCGTTTAATGCCAGTTAGCGACTCCATGACCACCAACTTCTCGTCGATCCAGCCCGCTTGAGCCGCTGACTTGATCATGAGATACTCTCCACTGACTTGATAAGCGGCAATCGGCAATTGGACGCGATCACGCACCCGCGAAAGAATGTCGAGATAGGGGCCGGCGGGTTTCACCATCAGAATATCAGCGCCTTCTGCCTCATCCAACAAGGCCTCCCGGATGGCCTCGCGCCAATTGGCGGGATCCATCTGATACGTTTTCTTATCACCAGACTTCGGGGCAGAATCAAGCGCTCCCCGAAACGGTCCATAGTAGGCGCTCGCATATTTGGCAGCGTAACTCATGATGGAAACCTCAGTATGGCCCCCGTCATCCAGGGCCCCGCGAATCGCCCCAATCCGACCGTCCATCATATCACTTGGAGCAACAATGTCCGCGCCGGCTTGGGCGTGGCAAAGCGCCTGCCTGCAGAGAACCTCGACTGTTTGGTCATTCAGAATCCGACCATCAGGAGAAACGACTCCATCATGCCCATCACTATTATAAGGATCCAGTGCGACATCCGTGATGACCACCAAGTCCGGAAAGTGGTCTTTGATTTGCGTTATCGCCCGAGGCACTAAGCCATTTCCATTCCAAGATTCCTCGGCCTGAGGAGTTTTCAGCGAATCCTCAATCGCAGGAAAGAGCACGAGGGCACGAATTCCAACCTCGCTCGCCTCCTGAAGTTCGGACATCAGCCCACCCAAACTCCAACGTTTACAGCCAGGCATCGAGCTGATCGGTTCATCCTCGCGTCCCTCGTGAATGAAGAGCGGATAGATGAGATCGCTCGCGGAAATCCGGGTCTCGCGAACCAATTCACGAATGACGGGATTGGTTCGATTTCGACGCGGTCGCGAAGGAAGTTGAAGGCGTTCCGTCACTCCTCTACCGTTTCCAAAACAATTTCCTCCGACTTCAGAGTAGCTACCTCTTTCTTTAGTAAATCCAACTCCGCTCTCATTTCTTTGACTTGTCCCTTCATCTCCTTAAAGGCCTCCGCCTGCTTGGCATAATCCTTTTTCAATTGGGCGAACTGCTTTGGGAGGTCCTTAATGCCTCCGCCCATGTCCATGTCTTTCACGCTGTCTTTGAGCGAATCAATCAGTCCAGATATTCCGTCTGACTTTTCTTCTTCAGCAGGGAGGCTGGTGAGAAGTGCTGCCGAGGCGAGGACCGAACTGCATAGAATAATGGGAAATCGCTTCATAAATTGTAGGGGTTGAGTTAGTCAGCACTAACATGAACCGCAGGTAATTTCCAGATTTGTTCCGCGTATTCTTGGATCGTCCGGTCGCTCGAAAACTTTCCAACTCGTGCCGTGTTGAGAATGGCTTTGCGCGCCCAAGACGAATGCTTCCGAAATTCCCTGTCCACCGTCTCTTGGCATTTCACATAGGCGTCGTAATCCGCCAACACTAAAAACGGATCCCCATTTTCTACCAAACTACGCTTTACCGCTCCGGTGGCGTCTCGGTCACTGGTAAAGGCGTCCGAATCGAGCCAGTCCAGAACGGCACGCAGTTCCTCGTTGTCCCAGTAGTAGTCAAAGGATGAGTATCCGTCGCTCCACAGCTTCTGGACCTCTTCTACCGTCAGTCCAAAGATGAAGATATTGTCGTCGCCGACTTCTTCCCCAATTTCGACATTGGCTCCATCGAGCGTCCCGATCGTGAGCGATCCGTTGAGAGCCAACTTCATGTTTCCGGTTCCGCTCGCCTCTTTTCCGGCGGTCGAAATCTGTTCGCTGAGGTCAGAGGCTGGAATGATTCGCTCCGCCAGGGTGACCCCATAGTTCGGAAGAAACGCGACTTTGAGCTTATCCTTCACCCGCTTATCATGGTTGATTTTGTGGGCGACGGCATTGATGCAATGAATGATCTGTTTCGCCAGCACATAGCCGGGAGCTGCCTTTGCCGCGAAAACAAAGACGCGGGGAACGATATCCAAATCCGGATTATTTAAAAGCCGACGATAGAGAGTCAGAATATGGAGCAGATTGAGATGCTGGCGCTTGTATTCGTGAAGGCGCTTGATTTGCACGTCAAACATCGCACTGGGATCTACTTTCACGCCACACAAATCCTGGATCACGGTCGCCAGTCGCTCCTTATTATGGAGTTTGATTTCCATGAAGCGCTTCTGAAAGGCAGGGTCGTCAGCGAATTTCTCCAAATCGGTCAGTTTATCCAAATTGGTAGGCCAGTCGCTGCCAATCGATTCATCAATCAACTCTGAGAGACTCGGATTACACGCTTTCAGCCAGCGCCGCGGAGTGATTCCGTTCGTCTTGTTCTGGAATCGATCCGGGTAGAGTTGAAAGTAGTCTTTGAAGAGCCGCTCCTTCAACAGTCTCGTGTGAAGGGCCGCAACTCCATTCGTGGTATGACTTCCCACCACACTCAGGGAGGCCATGCGAATCATCTTCGGCTGGGCTTCCTCAATGATGGACAACTCCGCTTTCTTTTCGTCGTCCCCGGGCCACTCCTTGTCCACGACCTCGGTCAGAAAGATCCGATTGATCTCGTAAATGATCTGAAGATGCCGCGGAAGAACGTGCTCAAAGAGCGGCACGCCCCATCGCTCCAACGCCTCGGGAAGCAGCGTGTGATTCGTGTAGCTAAAGGTGGAAACACAGAGTTTCCAGGCCTGGTCCCAGGTTAAACCCTCTTCATCCAGCAACACTCGCATCAACTCCGGAATCGCAACAGCCGGGTGAGTGTCGTTCAACTGGATCGCGACTTGCTTGCTGAAGTTATCCCAGTCATTACCGTCGCGCTTGTGCCGCCGAACGATGTCCTGAAGGCTACAGGCGACGAAAAAGTATTCCTGCACCAATCGAAGCTCGCGGCCTTGGGCGGTCGAATCATTCGGATAGAGAACCTTGGAGACGGTTTCACTTTCGACTTTATCACGAACGGCCTCCACATAACCACCCGCGTCAAAAATCTTGAAGTTGAAGTTCTCGCTGGAGCGCGACTCCCAGAGCCGAAGAAAATTAACGGTCGAGAGTTCGTATCCGGCGATAGGAATGTCCATCGGAACCCCCAAAATGGATTTCGTATCTTTCCAGATCCACTTCCCGTGACCAAGAGTATCAAACTCCTGCTCCACTTTCCCATACAACTTCACCTTGACCGTGTATTCCGGACGACAGATTTCCCAGGGACTCCCAAACTTCATCCAGTCATCCGGATGTTCCACCTGACTGTAATTTTGGAAGGCCTGACGGAACAATCCAAATTCATAGTGGATACCATACCCCACCGCAGGCAAGTCCAGGGTGGCCAAGGAATCCAAGAAGCAGGATGCCAAGCGACCCAAACCACCGTTGCCCAAGCCCATGTCAGGCTCCTCATCCACCAACGTATTCAGGTCTTTGCCCAGTTCCTCCAGTGCTTCTCTGGTATTGTCCCAAAGCCCGCTATTCCGGAGATTGTTCTCCAGCAGCCGCCCCATCAAATATTCCATCGAAAGATAGTAGACCCGCCGGACGTTTTTCTTCCGGTGGACATTCCGGGTATGACTGCTCCGCTCTAGAATGCGATCGCGAACGGACAGACAAACGGCATTCCACCAGTCCGAGTTTCCAGCACCTTCCGGCTCATGGGCCAACGTGTATCTGAGATGGTTCAAGATCGAACGCTTCATCCCAGCCGTGGAATGCTCGACATTGAATTTGAAGCCGTTTCCTGGCTGATCGTTATAGGACATAATGCTTGTTAGAAGAAGAAAGGGGGTACGTTTCGTTGAAGAGAAAAAGATGATTCGGCGATCAGTCTTTCTTGGAATGATTCCATTCCTTGACGTAGAGATAGTCGCCTGCTGGGCGACGGATAAATCGGATGTCTTCGTGAGTAATTTCAACGGCCCGTCGCATCGCCTCTTCTTGAGGAGATAGCTCCAAATCTCCACTCTCGCTCATCAATACGATTCGATCCCTGAGATCCGGGAGCCGAAAGCGAACGCGATCAGGAGTTCCCAGCCCAAATTGGATGTGTCCAGAGCCGGCCACGACAACCATGAGTGGTTTCTGGTCACCTTTGGCGCTCTCCAACGCTTCGACGATGCTCTGCGCCATGTGGTCGTCCCGAGACACTTGAGCCTCAAATACGTGACGAAGAAAGCTGGGGTCAAAGGACGCGTGAACGCTAAGGGCGTGATTCATCAGCCGCTCATATACAGGATCATCAACGTGAATTTTCTCTGCCAACAAGGCTCGACTGGAAGGTTCCAAAGCGTCAACACCGACCTGACTGACTTGGCGCACGACTTCGAGCGGAGCATTCAGGCCGACAACCCGGACCCCAGCTGCATTGGCAGCCTTCACGAGATCGAGGTAGTCACGATAATTCCGCCATTGCTTCTCCCATTCAATCAATTCGGCCAATTTCTCGATTTCAATGTCTCCCGCATTGAATCGATCCAACGTCTCTTGATCACGCGCTTCGATCTGCTCCAGACCAAGGATGACGGGTCGATCGCCTGCGATCATCTCTTCCAAAATGCGAACCTGCTTTGCGTGATGACGGTTGAGACGATGGGTCTCCCCAAGATAGACCACATCCGATCCTCTGAGATCGTCCCAGAGATCGGTTTCCTCCTCCAGAGGTTCAGCCATGAGAAGATCGATCCAAAACTCAGCTCGTGTGTCGTCCTCCGCCGATGCGGCGAAAGCAACCACAAAAACCGAACTCCAAATGAGACCAATCTTCTTCATTTTTGACGCTTAACCTGAGAAACCCAACGGCGCAAGCGCTCACCCGTGGAGGTTTTTGGGCCCGGCTATCCCTCTATCCGTGATGGTATCGGATGCGAAACGAGAGGCGCTGAGCCTACTGCATTGCCTTGTAATCGCCCGTTACTCCGCCATCAATCTGCGCACCGGCCGTTTCGAGTGCCATGGTCTTGACATTGAGTTCCTTCTTGAAATGGGAGTCTGGATCGACCGTAATTGCCGTCATTGCCCGCAAGTAGACATTCTCCTCAAATTCGCCACCCACTTGGACCACGATACCCGCGGCGCCAATTGGAACGGTGACCGGCCCTTCGAAATCCAGCATGACGACCTTGCCTTTATAGCTTGTTGGAACGGTTGGAGGGGTCGTGACTCGAAGTTCCTCACCTTCTACCACCTCAGTCAGGCCCAATTCGGCAAATTCCGTGTCGAACTTATTCGGGTAATCCGCACTCTTCATCCCGATCACGACCGCAGCGATCACGCCGACGACAACGAGTCCCAAGCAACCGGCACCGCAACCGATGCCGACCTTCGCTCCCGTGCTCATTCCTCCCTTATCGCTGCCTTGGGTGGGGAGTTGATGAGGGTCTTGGGTGAGTGGTGGTGTGGAATCGCTCATAGTACTTCTGATAGATTAAACTCAATCGTGAGAGAAGATGCTCATCCCGTCAACCGGCGATTGCGAGGAACTTTGCACTGTGTTAGACAGGGTTGATGTCGAAATCCTCCCTCAATTCTGAACGCATCCTTATCACGGGCGGAGCGGATGGACTCGGGAAGAAGCTTGCCCTCGGCTATTCTCTCCGCGGAGCCGAGGTCGTGATTTTGGACGTGGATCGTGCGAAAGGTGCTGAGATCGCGCAGCTTCCGGGAATGCGGTTTGTCGCGATCGATTTGGGAGATTTCGACCCAGAGGCACTCGATTTCGGTGATCATGGTTCATTTGACATCATTTTGCTCAATGCGGGAATCAGCGCATTTGGCAATTTCGCCGAGATTCCGTGGGAGCAGCAACAGGCTGTGCTGAACATCAATCTGATTGGCCATCTGAAGCTTTTGCAGCGTCTTTTGGCGAAGAACCAACTGAAGGACGGCGGCAAACTCGCGTTTGTCCTCAGCGCCGCTGCGTTTACGCCCATTCCAGTGACGGCAACCTATGCGGCTTCGAAGGCTGCTTTGGAAGCCTTTGGTCATTCGCTAGAGCCATGGCTGATGCATCGAAAGATCTCCGTGAGTCTGATCTACCCCGGCCAGATGCAAACGGCCCATCTCAAGAAGTATTATGGAAACGAGGACCTGAAATCGGGAGTTGATCCTTCGCTGATCGCCAAACGTGTAATTCGCGGAATCGATGCTAGAAAGCGCCACATTTATCCCGACTCCATAAGCAAGGCGTTTCGATTCCTCACCTGGTCGATTCCCTGGGCGATGCCGACTTTGATCTATCGGTTCAATCGAAAGCGATTCGCCGACCTGCTTTATCCCGATCCGCATTCATGATCGAGCCGCGAACCTATCTTATCACAGGAACCACCGGTGGAATTGGCTTGGAGATTGCTTTGGGATTGGCCCAAACTGGCGCGACGGTGATTCTCTGCGGCCGAAACGCGGAAGCGGGAGCCAAGGTTCAACACCGAATCGCAACAACCACCGGCAATCACGCCGTCCATTTCATCTCCGCCGATCTAGCTCTGATGAGCGAAGTTCGGTCACTGGCTGATCAGGTGCAAGCGAGGTTCCTAACCTTGAAAGGGTTAATCAACAATGCAGCCTTGTTGACCGCCCGAAGGGAAATCACCACCGAGGGATTCGAACGCATGTTCGCGGTGAATTTTTTAGCACCGTTCTACCTTACACAGTTGCTCACACCTCGACTTCTCAACGGCCCTTCGTCCCACGTCATCAATCTAGCCTCCAACGCTCATCGTTGGGTCGAAACCCTCGATTTTGGAAATCTTCAAGGCGAGGAATCGTTCGACTGCCGCAAGGCTTACGCCGCCCAAAAACTCGGCAACATGCTTCACGCTTTTGAGGTCAACCGCCGATATACGGGGGCTGGAATGACCGCAAACGCCCATCACCCCGGAGAAGTGGCAACGAACCTCGGAAACCGCGGCCCCTGGTATCTGCGCGCCTATTGGAAACTGGTCGCACGAACTCGCGTCTCACCGAGCGAAGCCGCGCTGCCAATTGTCGCCGATGCACTGGCCCCCAAGGCGAGCGGCGTCTATTTTGAACGCGGAGAAGTTATTTCTCCTTCCGCAGCGGCTCGCGATGCTTCACTGAGCCAAAAGCTTTGGAATCACGCTGAGGAAATCCTGCGCCCATTCGATGGTTCGACGCCTTAGATGGACTCGAAGTGTTCCGCCAGCTTTTCCCACTGAGCTGTAGCCACATTAAGATCCTCCACGAGTTTGCTCAACTCCCGATTCAAGCTAACGACCGCATTAGGGTCGCTCTGATACAGATTTCCATTATCAAGTTGAGTCGCGATTTCGGCTTGGCGAGCCTCCAACGCTGCCACCCGTGTTTCGGCCTGCTGAAGCTTCGCTTCGAGTTCCTTGCGGGCCTTTGCTTTTCGCTGACGCTCTTCGGCTTCCTGACGCTTCTGCTCTTTGGTTTTCCGTCCTCCGGCGCTCCCACCAGGACTCGACTTCGGGCTCGCTACTGATTGCACTTGACCTGGCTGCCCGGCCGTCAAGGCCGCTCGTTCGGATTCCGCGCCAGACTTTTCGAGGTAGTAGTCATAATTCCCGTGGTAGTGCGTCAAGACGCCGCCATCGATGTGGAGTACGGTCTCAGCAATCGAGCGAATGAAGTAAACATCATGACTAATCAGAATGAGGGTTCCCTCGAATTGCCTCAACGCATCGGTCAAGGCATCGATGCTGTTCATGTCCAAATGCGTGGTCGGCTCATCCATGAGCAGCAGGTTGGGTGGATTGAGGAGGATTTTGACCAAGGCAAGGCGGCTCTTTTCTCCACCGCTCAACACGCCCACATTCTTGAAGACATCATCTTTCCGAAAGAGAAAACAGCCCAGCATGGTGCGGACTTCATTCTCGGTCGCGGAACGTCCTGGCGTATCCAATGCTTCCTCCAAGACACTGCGAGTCCCATCCAGCATCAGACTGCGATATTGGGCAAAGTATCCCGGGGTGACGTTCATCCCCAGCTTCCGCTCTCCCTTCTGGAATTCCAGCTCACCGGATAGAATCTTGAGGAGGGTTGATTTTCCAGCACCGTTGGGTCCCACCAGAACCAGTCGGTCACCTCGCTCTGCGGAGAAATCCATCCCTTCGTAGACCGTCGTCTCTCCGTAGGCCTGATGAATTCCCCTCAAATCGATCACCTTCCGGCCGCTCTTCGGTGGCTGTGGGATTTTGATTTTGACGACGCTTTCTTCAGAGACCGGAGGCTCGAGGCGCTCAATCTTCTCGAGTTGCTTCAACTTCATCTGGGCCTGAGAGGCTTTGCTCGCTTTCGCGCGAAACCGCCGCACGAAATCATCCAACTTCTTGATCTCCGCCTGCTGGTTTCGGTAAGCTGCCCAAGCCTGCTCTTCCCGCTCTTTTTTCTGAACCAAGAACGAATCATAATTACCCCGATAGTGATGCAATCGGCCCGCAAAAATGTGGGCAATCGAATCGCAAAGTTCATTGAGGAATTCCCGATCGTGAGAAATGAGCAGAATTCCGCCAGGATAGCCTTTGAGGTAGTTTTGAAACCACTGAAGGGAGTGCAAATCCAAGTGATTAGTCGGCTCGTCCAGCATCAACAAATCAGGCTCCTGGACCAAGAGCCGAGCCAGATGCGCGCGCATCACCCAGCCGCCACTCATCTCCTTCATCGGTCGATCGAAATCCGATTCGCGAAAGGCCAATCCATGTAAGATGCGCTTGGCTTTGGGTTCCAGATGATAGCCGCCCAGTTCATCAAACCGCGATTGAACGTCGGCATATTCATCCGTATCGATCTGACCGCTCGTTTCCGCGCTCGCTAGCTTCCCCTTGAGTTCAACCATCTCTTGGTTCACTGCGGTAGCGACGTCCAGCACGGTTTCCTCCCCGACCGGCGCACTCTCCTGTGGAAGGAACCCGATCGTCGTGTGACGATCTCGCGAGACGGTGCCCGCATCGGGAAGGTCTTCATTCAGAATGAGGGAAAACAAGGTCGATTTACCGGCTCCGTTCGGTCCCACCAGTCCAATCCGATCCCCTACATTCACCTGAAGCGTCACATCACTAAACAGGATGCGCCCGGCGAAGCCTTTTTCTACGTTGTTGAGGGAGATCATAGCGAACGCGGAAGGTGTCGGAAATGGGCTCACTGTCAACGATTCTGCACGCCAAAAAGCGTGCGGACCCACCGTCGTTCGATTCCAGAAAAATTTGATCGCCCACTCGGTTGTGCGTCCGGCGGCGCATGCTAGGGTCCGCCAGCGTGACTAATTCCTCTCCACAGAAGCCGGAAAACCCTTGGCCAAACCTCGTTTTCAATATCGTCCTGCCGACGTTGATCATGATGAAGCTGAGCCCGATTCCAGGGGCCGAAGGGTCTCCAGCCTATGCGATCGGCCCAACCTGGGCGGTCATCCTCGGCCTTGCCCTTCCCGTTGGCTATGGGATCTACGACTACGCCAAGAAACGAAGGGTTAATTTTTTCTCGATCCTGGGTATCGTCGCTGTCCTCCTGAAGGGCTCGGTGATGTTGGCGAAAGGAAACCCTGCGCTCATTATTTGGGTAGAAACGGGGATACCTCTCCTCCTTGGGGTCATTTGTCTGGCCACGGCATGGATGAAAAAGCCTCTCATCCAGCGAATCCTGCTCAATCCTCAGGTCATTGACCACGAGAAGCTGAATGCCCACCTCGATGACCGGGGAAACCAGCCCAAAATTCGCCCGCTGATGGTGCAAACTTCCGTGCTCTACGCCGGACTGATGGTCATCAGTGCCATTCTCAATTTCGCGCTGGCCACCCGCATTCTCAAAGCTGACCCGAAAGTCGATGAAGTCACTGCGGTTCAGGAACTCGGAAAACTTCAAGGACTTCAGTTCCCGGTGATTGGACTTCCCCTGATGATCCTGAGTATCGGATTACTGGTATTCGTGCTCCATCGCCTCGGCAAACTGGCTGGGATTCCGGCGCTCCATCTCATGAGAGGATACGAGGAGGAGTCGGATTCCGAAAATGCCAAGACCTAAGCGGATGGGACGTGGTCAAGGCTTGCCGGACCGTAGCTAGCTTGCTAGATTTTCCGTCATGAACCGTCGCACTCTCCTCAAAACGTCCGCTCTCAGCTTAGTTGGGTCCACCATCGCTTCGGCAGTCGGCCCTTTTGATCGGCCTACGCCTCCTCGCCTTCGTCTCGGGCTAGCAGCCTACTCATTTCGGAACTACTTCCGCGAGAATCGCGGAAAAGCCTCAACGCTTCCCGTCGAAGAACAAATCGGCATGTCTGAATTCATCGATTTTTGCGCAGCGAACGGCTGTGACGGAGCCGAGCTAACCAGCTATTTTTTTGACCAGAAGATCAGTCACGACGAACTCATTGAAACCCGTCGCCATGCCTTTCTTCGGGGAATCGACATTAGTGGAACAGCGGTGGGGAATAATTTCACCCTTCCGCCGGGGCCAGCTCGGGAAGAACAGATGACCTATGTGAAAACCTGGATTGATCATGCTGTTGTTCTCGGTGCGCCACACATTCGAGTTTTCGCCGGGAAACATGCCGCCTCTCAACCCGCAGAAGAAGCGTGGGATCACGTGGTCGATAATCTTCGCATGGCCGGTGACTATGCCGGGCAACGCGGAGTCTTCCTGGGAATCGAAAACCACGATAGCGTGGGGGATTCGGAGACTCTTCTCAAGCTGATTGGGGATGCGAATCATCCGTGGGTTGGTGTGAATCTGGATACCGGGAATTTCCGGACGGAAGACCCCTACGCCGACATCACCCAGTGTGCGCCCCACGCCGTCAATGTTCAGGTGAAAGTGCAATTCAAACGTCCGGGCGCTGACGAACCAGAAGAAACGGATCTGCCTCGCGTCATAGAGATCCTCCAATCAGCCAACTATCAGGGCTATGTGGTCCTGGAGTATGAAGAGACTGAGAATCCCTACGAAAAGATTCCTCCGATCCTGCATCAGCTTCGCACGTTGATCCGTTCTTAGGTTACCACGAATATCAAGTGGACATTGGCGTCTAATGCGCAATTCGTATCCTGATGAAAGCTCCCCATATTTTGTCCATCCTTGCCATCGCCATGGCGCCGGTCCCGGTTGAAGCAGCGTTGGACTTCGAGACTCAAGTGCGCCCCATTCTTCGGAGCAACTGTTTCAAATGCCACGGAGGCCCTCGCGCAAAGAAGGATTTTCGAATGGACAAGAATGACACCCTTCAGGAACACATCGGGCCCGGTAAATACATCGTTCCGGGGAAACCTCAGGAAAGCGAAGTCATTAAGCTCATTTCGCTACCCGATACGGACAGCCACCGGATGCCGCCCCCAGACCGCGGGGCCGCTCGCCTCACGGCTTCCGAGATTAACATTCTTCGTCAGTGGATCACGGAAGGGGCTCTGCTGGAGCCTGGCGAGGCTCCAATGGTCGCCTCCAATGATGCTACAACGCCTTTCGAGGAACCTACAGTCGATAAGGACGCTCTACACGTCTGGAAAAGCACCTCCGGAAAAGAGATCTCGGCCTACTTCGTTCGGGTAGAGGACGGCAACTTAGTGCTTCGCTCTGAAGAAGGCGACGAACGGTCTTTCCCCGGGAATCTTTTTGCGCCAGAGAGCATCGAACTCGCGAAACAACTCGCAACTCAATAGCAATGGAAACGACCCGCAAATTTGTGGCCCGTAGGCGTTGAGATAGGCCGCGATGTCAGCAAGATCTTGCGCGCTCAGTCCAAACTGGTCCGCCGAAAGCATCAGCGAGTTTCTGAAGTTCTAGACTTTCGTCATCTTTGCCCTCGGAATGACCTGTTTAAGTCGGGGCCATAGGCGACTCCGTTGCCTTCGATCTGGTGACAGGCGTGACATCGATTCGAAGGGAGCGCCCCATTTTTGGGATCGCCCTTTAGCGTAAGGATTTCGGGAATCGGAGGTAGAGCGGACGGTTTGCTACGACCAGCCGGAAACCTCATCGAATAGTAGATCTCGTCATAAGCTCTAACCAAGTCTGTCACTCCATTGGAGATTTGGTGATCGGGCAGAGTTCTTAAATCCGCCACTCAATGAGTTTTGCCCGACCAACCGGTTTCAAAGGTCCTCCGATCCAGGGCAGAACAATGTTCGCCCTGTTCCTTACTGGGATGAACCGCTGGAGGGTTTTGAACATAGAAATGTTGACTAACTTAGGAAGTTCAATAACTGCCCGGCACGGTTCTCTGCATTCAAGAGCCCGTCAAATCATTCCGCCAGCGCCGATGGCGAGGCTCAGCATGGTAGGCAGTTAGGAGGAGACTTCACGCTTTCACCCGTTCCTACCCCTTCTTCCTCTTCACTTCGTATCCCTCTAATTCCGCCGTGAACGAAGATGCGGGAACCGATGCATTTCGCCGAATGTTCCGAAACCGGGTGGTTATCGTTGATCCATCTTTCACTTTCAGGGAAAAACCAAGCAAGTCGTCACTGTTTTCACTGATAAAGAAGGTCATGGTTTTGATGCCACGGGCCGTCTTGCGCTTCTTCGGTGAAACGTGGGCATGCCACTCGCCTCCCACCTGATTGAGAGCGAGAACCTCAAAGTTTTCGGTAAACGTGTCCCATCGCCGAGGAAAGCTCAGATCAAAATAGGCCGCAAACCGGGAACGCTCATCTTCCTCGCCACTGGTATCCGTGATCTCCGCTTTCTTCTTCGGAACATCCAACACCGTCAACTCGCTCCCCGTGTGAATGGCGATCGATTTCGCCGGGTTGCCAAGTTGCCAGCGAAATCGATCCGGACTTTGGAACCAAAATTGACCATCCGCGACGAGTGGTTTCCTAAGGGTCCGGAGTTCCCGTTCCTGGGTAAAATCGCAGGTTAGGGATTGGATTTTTTCCTGATTGGCTACCCATTTCTGAATGGGGCTCAGGTCGATATCAGCAGCCGAAGACTTGACCTGAAAGACAACGAAATGAAGAAACAGAAAGAGCGAAAGGCGGATCATTGGGTGAGCGTAGGACGAACCGTCCGTTTCGCAAATTCGGAACCCGTGATTTTACTTTGCCGTGGGTCAGGAAGTTTCTAGAGTGGCGTCCCTCATGATTCTGAAATCCCCGAAATGGCTAAAGCGGAAATGGATCATTTGGTCTGCTTTGCTCCTCGTAATCGGCGGTGGGATTTCACAAATCAGCCTCAATGTCGATCCGCTCCGATTGCTGCCTGGCGATTTACCGGAGGTGGCGGGTCTACAACTGTTTCTCGAGCACTTCACCAAGGCTGACGAAACCATCGTGGTCATCCAAGGAGAAGATCCGGATCTGGTTTCCAGCGCGGCGGAACGTCTGGCAGAGACCTTTCGAGCCGCACCGGATCTCAAGAACCAGGTGAACGATCGACCACCCTGGGAGGAACCAGAGGGATTGGTCGAAGTTTTGGCGTTCGCACTGATCAATCTGCCCCCTGACGATTTCGCAGTTCTCCTTGATCGCCTCACGCAAGGCAAGTCCCTCCCCTTCTTGGAGAGTCGACTCGAAGAAATGGCGTTCGGGTTTTCTCCCCGGGAAGCCATGCTAACGGGCTACGATCCGTTCGGCCTGATTGACCTCGCGTTCGACGTTGGTGACGGTGACTCGTTGCTCTCCCCGGATTCCTCCATTTTTGAGTCCGAAGACGGAACCCTTCGTTTGATCTACCTCTCCGAACCTGGTCAAACGACGATTCGTGGCGATTACCGGGAGATGGCGGATCGGGTCCATCGGATTCGATCCCTGATTTCTGAAACGTCGCTTCCGGACGGAGTCAGCGTCCGGTTGACTGGAGAACCCCCGATCGTGTCCGAAATTTCCCGGGGAATGGAACGCGATATGAAAGTCTCAGGACTGACGACCGTGGGAATGATCGCTCTGATCTTTTGGTTCTGGTATCGAAGACTGCGCCCCTTGGCCTGGCTTGTGGCGATGTTAGGACTCATCTTTCTTATCACCTTGGGTTTAGCCGGAATCTTCATCCGGGATTTGACGGTGATGAATGTAGGATTCGCTTCTATCCTCATCGGGTTGAGTGTGGACTACGGGATTCTGATTTATCAGGCCACTCTCAGGAATCCGGGAAATGCTCTCCAGGTGCTGAAAGAGTGTCGAAGAGGGATCGTTTGGGCAGCAGCGACGACCTCGGTCGCATTTGGGTCGCTTTTCGCGAGCAGCCTACCCGGTGTGGCGGAACTAGGGACTTTGGTGGCGATGGGGATTGCCGCCGGGGCTGCCGTGATGCTTTGGGTCTTTTCGGATCGGCTCGCAACGATCAGTGTGGACTGGCCAAAGGCGAAAGCCAACGAACCGGTGAGCCATCCCGAACAGATCTTCTTTCACGAGAGAGTCACCAAGGGCACGGGCCTCGCCGTTCTTGGGTTTTTGATCCTTTGTACGCTCACGCTGGTGACCAGGGGACTCCCTAAAGTCGATTTCAGCGATCAATCGACACGTCCCCGAAACAGCGCAGCTTACGATGCTCTGGACCAAATCGAAGTGGAAGTCCTGCACAGCCACCGAACCGGGTATCTTATGGTTTCCGGCTCTCCAAGCCAGGTCCGCAACGCGTTTCTGGAGATGGAGGGACAGATGGCAGACGCGCGAATCGAAGGAAGGCTGGAGAGCTATACCCTCCCGACCAATTTTGTCCCGATTCGGGAGCATCAACGGGTCAACCTTGGAGAACATCTGCAAAAAATCCGGGATCAAGAAGCGCGACTGAACATGGAACTGGCCGAAACAGGATTCTCAGAGGAGGCTGAGTTCATGTTAAGTGGGGTTCTTCGACAGTGGGAAGCATGGTTCACTGAGGAAGCGCTGATATTTCCAAAAGGAATCGTCGCTGAGCGGATGCTCTACCATTTCATTCGGGTATCCGCAGAGGACGAAGTCCTCGCGGCGGGAATGGCGATCGCAGCCGGTCAGGAGGATCTGCGCTGGCTGCAAAGCGCCCAAGTTCGCCTGGCGAACTGGGATCAGACCATGCTCGCCCTTCGGGATCACATCCCCGCTGAGCTGATGCGGATTTTGGGCATATTGATCCTCGTGGTAATTGCCATGCTTGGTTTCACGTTTGGCAGGGTCCAAGAGGTAGTCTGGGTTGCCGTAACGGTTGCCCTCAGCCTGACAGGAATGCTGGGCAGTATGGTTCTGTTCGGATTGACCTGGAACTTCTTCAATCTTGCGGCCATTCTCCTGACAGTGGGAGCGGGACTAGACTACAGCATTCACATGCTACTTGGGTTTCGGCGGCATCGCGATTCTCTTCAGGTGCAACGCGATGTAGGCCAAGCTCTGCTGGTCTGCGGCTTATCAACGGTTGTGGGTTTCGGCTCATTGGCTTGGGCCAGCAACCAGGGCCTCGCCAGCTTGGGTCGAGTTTGCGCCCTTGCCCTTTTGCTCAATGCCTTGGTCGCGATCTTCCTGCTTCCCCTGCTTTGGAACTGGGTAGAAAAGCGGCGCTGACGGGGTGAAACTTGGAGAATTGAACTTGGAGCAAGCGACTCCGCCTGATAGCGTCCTTTTATGAAAAGCCCGCTCGATTCCCTGCGTCAAATCGGCCCTGCGATCATCGTCGCTGCGGTGGTCCTGGGCCCGGGAAGTATCACCACCAGCACCAAGGTCGGCGCTGCGTTTGGCTACAGCACGCTTTGGTTGCTGGCAGTCCTGTTAGTCCTGTTAATCGGCGCGGCATCCCTTGCCGCCTGGCTCGGAGCAACCCTGGAACGATCACTCTGCGGAGAACTTCGTGCGCGTTTGGGGCCTTGGGCAGGCTGGGTGATCGGAGGGGCATTCTTTTTGATCGTCGCGGGTTTTCAATCGAGTAACAACATGGCAATCGTGGCGGGAATCGAGCCTCTCCTCGGCGAAGATGTTGAATTTCCCAAGTGGGCGATTGTCCTCACCCTTCTCTTCGTCAATGGCTCGATCATTGCGATCCTCTATTTGGCGCGGGATCTCTACAAGCAAATCGAAAATCTCATGAAGGTGTTCGTTCTCCTCATGGTCGCGGCATTCGTGATCAACTTGATTTGGTCAAAGCCATCGTTCAGCGGTGCCGTCAGCGGCCTGGTTCCCGATTTTTCCCCGTTTCGAACTCCCAGCCAGCTCCTGATCGTGATGGGATTGATCGGAACGACTTACTCCGTCGCCGGGGCGTTTTATCAGGGCTATTTGGTCCGTGAGCGTGGCTGGGGACCTCGTGAAGTACGGTCGGGGTTCAAGGATTCCATCATCGGAATGTGTGTCCTGGTCGGAGTCACTTCCGTCGTGCTGATGACCGCTGCGGCCACGTTTTATGGGAAGGTGAGTCCTGAAGAGTTGAGCGATGCCGGCAAAATGTCAGCCCAGTTGAAGGGAACCTTTGGGCCCGCTGCAAGCTGGGTGTTCTGTTTTGGTTTCCTCGCGGGAGCCTTGAGCTCATTCCTGGTCAACGCGATGATCGGAGGGCACGTTTTCGCCGATGGATTCGGTCTCGGATCTTCGCTTAAAAGTCCTACGACCCTACTGGCAACCACGACGGCGCTCCTGATTGGCATGGTGATCGGAATTCTCGCCCTGACCACGGGTTTTAGCCGCACCGCAACCATTGTGATCGCGCAAGCTTCGACCGTGGTGGGAGGGCCTGCGGTGATGGCAGGGCTCCTTTATCTGGGAGTAGCGCGCTTCCGAGAAGGTATTCTTCCGCCTCCCCTGTGGATGCTGATCATCGTTTCCTTCGGATTTCTCGCCTCCCTTTCCGTAGCTGTAGTTACTTCGTTGAAGCTTCTCG
This sequence comes from uncultured Verrucomicrobiales bacterium, assembly GCA_964351855.1. GTDB lineage: Bacteria > Verrucomicrobiota > Verrucomicrobiia > Verrucomicrobiales > DEV007 > JBCDHN01. The sequence goes on along the minus strand of CAYGQD010000018.1, from coordinate 17,326 downwards.
GTCTAATCGGTTGAGCTTACAACGGAATCTACCGCCCGGTCATGAGACTCGTGGGGAATGAATTCGACGAGTTGTTCCGCAAAACAAATTCCGATGGTCGCTGCCTTCGTCTCCGCCAAAAGACGATCGTAGAATCCTCCTCCTCGACCCAGCCGATTCCCATCGCGCTGGTCGAACGCGACGCCGGGAACCAGGATCAGCTCGATTTGGCTTGGCGAAACCCGTTGGCAACGTTCAGGATTGGGTTCGCGAATTCCAAAGGTTCCGGGAACCAAGCTCTCTGGGCAGGAAACCCGCCATAACTCGAGTTCCTCGCCATGGACTCGCGGAAAGATGAGATTGCGATCGTGCTGCCACAATTCCTCCAAATTGGGTTCATCAGGAAGGCCGGAAAAGGTGAGGATGGCACGGCTGGATTGGAGTTGCGGAAGGTGAATGAGCTTTGCGCAAATCGCCGCAGACTGTTGCCTCCGCTCCTCGGGCGGTAACGCACGAACCCTGGCTTGAATTTCTTTGCGCAACTCGCGCTTCTGTTGTTGAACGGCGTTCATGGCGATGGAGCAACGAAAAACCGGCTTTGAGAGTGACTCAAAACCGGCTCTTCGAAAAAATAGACGCGATATCGCGAGTGTTGCGGCTACCGCAATTAGCCTCCCTTATAGGCGGCCATCGCCGTCGGCATATACGCTTCGAGCGCCGCAATCCGCGTAGAATCCAAGGGATGAGTCCGGAGAAACTCAGGAGTCGAACTCCGCCCGGCAGCCGATGCGAAATTCCGCCAAACACTGATCGATTCGCGAGGATCATAACCAGCTCGAGCCATGTAGAGCGCACCCAGTTGGTCCGCCTCAAGTTCTTGTTTCCGCGAAAACCGAAGGGTGCGGAGAGCAACCGCCCCTTGGGTTACCCCTTGGGCGGTCCCGCGCTCGATCCCCGTTTTTCGGGCCAAAATCTCACCAGCAATCGCACCAGCCACGGCACCGGCAGCCGCATTCGTCAGGCGCTCCCCACTGTGACGGGCTTTGACGTGCCCGATCTCGTGTCCAAGCACAGCCGCGAGCTGTGCATCGTTCTTCACCACCTTAAACAAACCCGAATGGACTCCCACTTTACCGCCCGGCAAGGCAAAAGCATTCGGTGTGGCGTCCTGAAACACCACAAACTCCCACTGAGCATTGGGGACGCTGATCACCTTGGAAAGTCGAGACCCTACCCGCTGAACCGAAGCATTGTAGGCTCCACCGCGGACGATTGGCTTCGAGCGCTTGAATTGCTCGAACTGACTGAGTCCCATGCTCGCTTCTTTCGACGGAGAGAGAGCGTTGAATTGTTTGCGCCCCGTTTCTTCGACCACCGTAGTACAGGCGACGACGGCAAGGACGCTGAAAATGGAGACGGCAACGACTCGCATTCTGGTAATAAGTTGTGTGCGCATGATTCTAAAATCCTAGCGGAACAATCTATCGAGTCCACCAGGAATCACAGTCAATACGAAGATTTCTTGCAGTTCAGAACCGAACCTCCCAGGATGCCTCGATCCCACCCTCCCAACAACAATTGGAATTATGATGAACCTTACCTTCTGCGGCGCGGCACAAACCACCACCGGATCTCAGCACCTGCTCGAAATCAACGGTCAGCGCATTCTTCTGGATTGCGGCCTCTATCAGGGGCGAAGAGACGACTCTTACGAGCGCAACAAGTCGTTCTTCTTCGATCCGGCTTCAATCGACGCAGTCGTTTTATCACATGCCCACATCGATCACAGCGGGAACCTTCCCAATCTTTGCCGCAATGGTTATCAGGGCAACATTTACTCGACCTTCGCGACCCGAGACCTCTGCCAGATTATGCTGGCGGACTCCGCCAAGATCCAAAGTCACGACGTGAATTGGATCAACAAGCGCCGGAAGAAGGATAATCTCCCGCTAATCAAGCCTCTCTACTCGCAACCCGATGCCGAAAAATGCATTCGCCAATTCGTTAACATCGGCTACGACCGCAGCATTCCGATCGCGAACGGAGTTTTCCTGCAATTTCTCGATGCCGGCCACATCCTCGGCTCCGCCCAAGTCGTGCTCGACATCCAAGAATTCAAAACCGGAAGAAAAAAGCGGTTTCTGTTCTCCGGCGATGTCGGTCGAGGTAAGAATCAGATTCTCCGCGATCCGGTGATTCCCGAAAATGTGGATTTTCTGCTGATGGAAAGCACCTACGGGAATCGGGAGCACGAACAGGAAACAGAGTCGAACCAGGAGATCGCGGAAGTGATTAAGCAGGCCGTCGAGAAGAAGGGTAAGGTCATTATTCCTTCCTTTGCAGTCGAACGCACGCAACAGCTAATTTATGTGCTGCATAAGCTTGTGGAAGCCAAAGAAATCCCAGAAATCCCCATCTATGTCGATAGTCCTCTGGCGGTAAACGCGACCGAAATTTTTCGGCTCCATCCGGAATGTTTCAACAAGGACATCTACAACTTTCTGTTCGAAAAACGAAATCCGTTTGGATTCGAAAGTTTAGAGTTGATCCGCTCCGTCCGAGCCTCCAAGGGACTCAACGAGAAAGATGAGCCCTGCGTAATCATCTCAGCCTCTGGAATGTGCGAAAGCGGACGAATCCTGCATCATTTGAGGAACAACATTGGGAATACCCGCAACACCATCCTCTTCGTGGGCTATTGCGCGCCCTACACTCTCGGGCGAAGAATCCGCGATGGAGAGAAGACCGTGCCGATCCTTGGCGAGAAGCATAAGGTCAAAGCCCGGGTTGAGGTGATGGACTCCTTCAGTGGACATGCTGATCGCAGCGAACTGTTGGAATATTACGACGCCATCTCCGGGCCCTTGGAAAAAACCTGGCTGATTCATGGCGAACCCGAGCAATCGAGTGCGCTCTGTTCAGCCTTAACGGAAAGAAATCGAGGGAAAGTTGAAGTTGCGAAATGGCGTGAAACCGTCGAATTCTAGCCGCTCTAATGAAGAGCCTCATCCTTACCAACGAGTTCCCACCCAATATTTATGGCGGCGCTGGCGTTCATGTGGATTATCTAACGCGGGAACTGGCAAAACTCTGCCAAGTTGACGTTCGCTGCTTTGGAACGCAGGACGTTGAAAGTGATGCCCTTACCGTCACCGGGGAAAGTGCAGACGTCTCCGAGTATTCGGCACCTCAATCTCTCCATTCGGTTTTTGGCTCCATCCAACGCTGTCTAAACTTCAACACCAGTGCGATTGATGCTGACGTCGTTCATGTTCACACCTGGTATTCCCATTTTGGAGGGATTCTCGCGAAGTTGAACTATGGGATTCCGCTCGTATTAACCGTTCATTCGCTGGAGCCCCTTCGCCCCTGGAAACGCGAGCAACTGGGTGGAGGCTATGATTTCTCGCTCTGGGTGGAAAAGACCGCGATTGAAATGGCCGACGCCGTGATCGCCGTCTCTGAGGAAACCCGGAATGACGTGGAACGGTTATTTCAGGTTTCACCGGAAAAAATTCATGTCATTCCCAACGGAATAGACCCCGTCGAATATCAACCGAAGCCAAATCCCCAACGGTTAGCTGAACTTGGGATTGATGTCGATATTCCTTACATCCTTTTCGTCGGTCGAATCACACGACAGAAGGGAATTATTCACCTGGTGAACGCGATCAAACACCTTGATCCCGGCTTTCAAGTCGTTCTGTTCGCCGGAGCCCCGGATACTCCGGAGATCGCCAAAGAAATGAAGGAGGCGGTGGAACAGGCGCAGGAGTCTCATGGTAAAATTATCTGGATCGACAAGATGATGGATAACGAGACCAAGATTGCGGCCTACACTCACGCTTGGCTCTTTTGTTGCCCCTCGATCTACGAGCCATTTGGAATCATCAATCTTGAAGCGATGGCCTGTGACACTCCGGTGGTAGCTTCCAGCGTTGGAGGGATGAAGGAGGTGGTCGTTCACGGAGAAACCGGCCTTTTGGTTCCCGTCGAACAACAGGCTGAGAGTCCGTTTGAACCGATCCATCCCGAAAAGTTCTCTCGCGACCTGGCGGATTCCATCAACCAACTCATGGGAGATCACGAACGCCGGATGGCCATGAGTCGCGCTGGCCGGAAACGCGCCATTGAGAACTATAGCTGGAGTAGTGTCGCCGATCGAGTCCTCGCACTCTACCAAACTCTGGCGAAGTAAGAGGCCGACGCTTGGCTTTCGTTAAGCCAATTCGCTGAAGCTGGCTTTTGCCGCTAGTTCTTGAGCTTGAGAAATCCAGCGTTCGCTGTAAATCCTCTCAGCCGGAATATCGAGCCGCTCCGCAAACCCGGAAACATTCGCTTCTGCCCAGTCGGCGATCTGCTGAAAGCGAAAAACACCACTATCCTGGAGCCACTGCGCCATCAAGTCACTGATCCCGACGATCTCGCCCAGTTCATCGGGTTCCTTCGGAGGAGCATCATAGACGATCCCGAGAATCCCGTCTGAGCGAACCGGTTCTCCCTGATAATCTTCATCGATCTTGGAGTCGTATTCCTCCAGGCTGGGATGGGACGAAGCCCAGATTTGGCTCGCGCGATACGTCTCATGATGGAGAGCTTGCGCCTGGGGGATCCACTCCTCTCGTTCGATTTTGTCTTTAAAGATTCGAAGCTTATCTGCGACGCTGCTGACATTGTGATCCGACCATTGACCGATCTGTTGGAACCGATGAATCCCCAAGCGATTCAATTCCCATTCCCGATCCTCGGAGAGGCCGTCGATCCGGGTGAGATCATCGGATACCTCAGGCTTTTCGGTGAACACGATTCCCAAAGCAGGATCTACCCGCACCGGTTCTTTGGAGAAAAACGTTCCGATAGCCGCCTGTTGATCAACGATGGCCGGAGCCTGAAATCCGTCTTCCGCATCCCTCGAGGCGGCTTCAGTCGGATCTGGGCTTTCTTCGCTTTCTTCGCTTTCTTCAGAATCCTTCAAGGAATCCGTTGGAAAGCCATTGAGACCGACCAGATGGCGAGCTTGAGAAACCCAGTCGTCCCGTTTAATCTGCCCAGCCAAGTGGAGACGCTCGGATACGTTGTCCATGTTTTCCGGGGTCCAGTTGGCCACCTGAGTCAGCCGATGAATGCCCAAGTCATTGAGGCTGCCCTCAAGATCAAGATCGATTCCATCGATTCGGGTCAAATCATCCGTTTGATCAGGCTCCTCTCCGTAAACGGGACCTAGCAGCGGATCCATGCGCATTCCATCTGGTGCCAACGAATCGTCTCTCTGATCCGACAGGTCGAGATCTGCCCTTTCCTCGGAATCAAATACCGATTCCTCCTCTTCAAAATCATCCTTGGCCTGCGTTGCCGGCAAACCGCCGAGGACGCCTGCGGTAGCAACCATCGCTAATCGATCACCTGATTGGTCCTGATCGATCGACTTGTCCTCAGGGAATAACTCTCCCAGCTCTTTCCGAGGAGGGTCCTCTTCGTCCAGCAAGATATCGTCCAATGATTCATCGATCGTTGAATCCTCGTCCAAGAAGGATTCTTTTCTCAGTAACGCCTCATCTTCTTCACTCCAATGACGCCTCCAAGGCTGAACCCAGATCTGGTAGGCCATGGCTAAGCCCAATAGGTAAACTCCGAAGAGAAACGCCACATTCCAAATCAGGCAAACTGAAGTCGAACAGTGAAAAAAGTTGTAAAGGATGTCGCGCAGCATGGTGTTTCAGTCCTTTTTGAGGGGACGAGGATAAGGCTCTAGTCTTTCTCCGGTTGCCGTTCGAGATCGTAGTCCGTCGTCTCGGCCGACTTGGAATCGTCCAGGATATCTTCATACCCGACTCTGCGAAGCGTTCGCCGACCGTGATCCCTCCAGAAAAGCCACCCCATGAACAGACCGAGCAGGAACACCGCGAGCCCTGCCATCGCTGAACTGAGCAGGTTAATGATGGTGTCGTAGGTTTGAGGGGAAAATTCTTGCATCTGGATAGTGGTTTAACGGGTTTTCCCAACGCGAATATCAACCCGGCGATCTTTGCTCCAAGCCGATTCACCCGCTTTCAGTGGGGCCGCGTTCGTCTCTCCCTTGGCCTCTACTTGCACAAAACGCGCTTCGACGCCGTAACGAGCCAACGCGTTCCCGACGCGATCCGCACGCTTCTTGCTGAGCCACTGATTGTAGTCCGACTGCCCGCGTGCGTCGGCGTGACCAATCAGGAAAACTGTGATTTTGGATTCGTTGAGGTTGGTGATCTTCGAGGCGAAACCCTGGATTTTCCGCCGCTCCGAATCACTGTAGTAAGAAGAATTCTTCGGGAAAAAGATGGTTTCCTGTGGAAGAAGATCGACCAGATTGACCGTTGTACCCATCTCCGTCGTTCGGCCAATCTTCAGTCCGTTGGCAATTTGAAAGCGATTTCCCAATGACCGCTCAAGGGCGTTGTAGAATTGATCCCGCTCCGAACCCGTCTTCAACGTCGCGCTTACCTCAGCTTTCCCGTCCTTGAGTTGGAGGTTGGCCGGTCCTGCGGCGGCAACCAGTTGGGTGACATACTTGCCGATCTCACCTGTCCAGGGCTCCGATTTTACCGTCCCTATTTGTAGACCGGAAGTATCAATCTTTCCGTTGAACCCTTTCAATGCCGTCTCCAACTGCTGTTTTGCCCTCGCGTCAGCAACCTCACCGGTCACGATGATTTTTGAGCGATCTGACTGGAAATTCAGCCAAGGACTTTTCGCCGGTGCTGGACGTTTCATCTCGAACTTTGGAATCTTGATTTTCGAGCCAAACACCCCCGCGAAAAGGCCGCCAATCCGACCCTGCGCCGCTTCGTCTGCCTCCCCTCCGATCGTTGAATTCTCTTCAGTGTCGAGATTGAAGGTCGCATCCGGAACTTCCTTGCGGAGCTTCGGCCACCAGTCGCCAAATTTTACCAGCCAATCGGCCGTCTCCACGTTGGGTTTGACCGCAATTCGATTGATCACCTTCGCCTCGGTCTTTTTCACGGTTGTCTCGATAGCCGCGCGCTCTTGATCCGTTGGCACCATTCCTTCGAGAAGCACCCCAGCATCGGTCCGCTTCAAGCTGAGACGTGGGCGATCCAGGGTCGGAAGCTTCCAGTCAAACTTGCCTCGTGCCCCAAAGACATCCTTCAGGAGATTTCCCGCGTTCGTTTTCCCAGTCTGCGCATTGGCAACCGTTCCCTGGAACTGCGGTTCCTTATCGCCTTCAATGACAAAAACGCCTTCGGGAACTTCAGCCCGGTATCGCGGCCACCATCTGGAGAATTCACTGAGCCATTTCGGACGCGTTGCGCCCATTTCTACTTCCACCCGAGTAAGGGCCGTAGGATCAGTCTTCTTGACCGTATCGACGATCATTTTCTGGTCATCGGCGGTGGGAACCTGCCCAATGAGCAAGAGTCGATTCCCTTCCTTTTTTAACTCTAATTTCGACGGATTGCTCACCTCCACCGTGAGCTGTCGATCTACCTTAAATCCAGGTCCCAGGGCTTTATTGAACGCGAGCTCCAAACGATTGACCTGACCGGTATCCGCGACAGTGGACTTCACCAGCGCCGTACCGTCATTCACCTCGATTCGGGCGGTTTTGCGGTCTTTCGTCAAGTCTCGGGCATACATCATGACGCCTTGAAGCCAGTTCGCGTTTTTCGTAGCGGGATTAACCTTCAGACCGCTCGTATCCTTCTTTCCGGGGAGCTGGGCAATCGCATCCAAGATGATCTTTTTTTCCGCCTCGCTGGAAACCAAACCAGAAACCCGAACCCATTCCGGATCGGAGGAAAACTTGATCCAAGGAATTTCCTGCTGACTCGGACGGATGCTGATTGCGTTTTTCGGATTGCTCCCAAAAACTGCCACCAGCAACTTTTCCGCCTCTTTTTCGAGGCCCACTCCTACAGCGGTTCCTTCGGCAGAGACGATTCCTTCGGAGAAGGAGAAATTCGCTTGCGGGACGTTTTTGGCAAAGATCGGCCACCAACTCCCAAAGTCCGCCATCCATTTCGGAGTGGTGACAAACGGATCGATCTCAAATTCCGAAACGATTTCTGTTCCTTTCGGTTCCGCTGCGGTGACTACGGAAAGAATCAGCTTTTCTCGGCCTCCCTCATCCACATCGCCAGTGAGGATCACTTTCTTCCCGTCTCGTCGAAGCGTAAAGGCCGGCATTCGCGGCTTCGGCACTTCCAGCTTGGTCCGATCGAACTCCAGGTTTTTGCCGAACACCTCATTCTTCCAGCCAGCCAGATCATTGGCGGCATTTGGGGAAATAGGCCGTCCTTCTAACCGAAAGACACGATCATCGACCGAAAAACTGGCCTTTTCGACCTGACCTCGAAGCTGTTTCCACCAAGTGTCGAATTTCTGAACCCAAGCTAGCGTTTTCACCGCTGGATTGACCTCTAGAGCCCTTCCATCCACCCGCATGGCAGGCTCCGCTTCTTTCAAGGTGGCCAGGATGGCTTGCCGCTCTTCTTCAGTGCCTACTTTTCCTGAAGCGATCAGTCCCGATATCCCGCGTTTCAGTGACAAACTGGGAACTAAATCGGACTCCATTTCGGTGGCCAGGAACTGGACGGATAGACCAAAAGCGCCTTTCACCAAACTGGCCACCTCCGTCGTTTGGGCGGAGGTGGTCGATGGATCCATGAACCGAAAGGTCTTCCCGTCATAGTCGAACGAGGCAGTAGGAGCCTGCTGGCGGAACTTCGGCCACCATGTCGCGAAGCCTTTGGTCCAATCGGCGATAGCGTAAGCAGGATCCGAGACAATCTCATTGTTGACCTTGATCCCGGATTCAGCAACCGCAGCGCCAATTTCAGCAACTTCACCCGGGCTACTTACCATTCCAGTGAGGCGGATCTCGTTTCCGGGGAGTCTTTGAAACGCGAGAACCGGAGCTTTCAGGGCAGGCCATTTCAAGTCGAGCTTCGGAGCTGAAGGCAATCCTGGAATGGCGGCAAGCTGATTGCGAAAGGCTTGCTCGCCTCCGGGAGTTTTCATCGTCCCTGAAATCGCGATTTGGTCGTCCTGAATCTTCAGAGTTGCCTCCTGCGCCTCTCTCGCAAAATGCCCCATCAAAACGGGGAAGCGGCTCCACCACCCCGGGAGCTGGATTCCCGAGGCCATGTTGGTGTTATCTGCGACCTTCAACCCTGTTTTTCGGATTTCATCAACAACCAGCCGCTTCTGTTCTTGTGTCCCGACCGTTCCATTCAATTGCGCCTGACCAGATTTTGCGATCAATTCGAGCTGGAAGGGCACTGCCGCGCGCACTTTTAAATTCGAATCATTAAGGGTGAGGCTGCTCCATTCCTTCGACTGAAACCAAGCCAATGCCTGTTTCTTTTTCCCGGCGGAGAGGACCTCGCCTCCGACCTCCATGCCATTCGAACTAATCCGAACAAACGCATCACCGGGCACATCACCAAAGAATCCGTTCATCCCCTTCCACGCTTCATCGATCCAAGGAGCGTCTCGAATCTCCGGCGAATAGGTGACCTGGCCGTTTTTGTTCCATGTCACCAGGTTGGAAAGCAAGTTTCCACCTTCAGCCGTCGCGGGTAAGGTCGCCGCAATCTGAAAAACTCCACCGACCCGAGACACAAACAAGCTGGCGTCCTTTGGCTCTAAAACCGTGGTCTCATCAAAAACTCGCGCGGCGGGAAGCAATTCATAAGCCCGACTCATCGCCCGATCCTTCTGTTCCTGCTTTTCGAACTTGCCACTCAGCCTAATCCCAGCCTGCCCTGCCTCGATTCGCCCCCCATCGGAATTCGCCAAAAACAGTTTCACGAAATCCGGCATTCCCTTCAACCAAACCTCGGGTTCGGCTTTCTGGTCCACCCGTAAGGCTGAATCTTGCACTCGAACGCCGAGTGTTCCAACCGCTTCCTTTAGTTGCGCTTTGAGTTGAGGGGAAGGGATGGTCCCGGAAAGCTCGATCACTCCGTCTCCCATCGCTGCGATTAGCGCGCTCGCCCTCTCTTGGACGATTTCGATTTCATTGCGCAAACGACTCTTTCCTGTAGGAATTGCATCTCGCACAAGGCGTTCCGCCCGCATCTTGGCTTCGAGGCTATCGACACGCCCTCTGAGAACCGCATCCCGATATTCCGCTGCCACCTCAATTTCGGCGAGATCATCATTCAATTCCTCGGCGGAGCGCAATTCGATCGCGGACTCCGTGTCCATTTGTGAAAATTGGCGCATCCCCGTGGCGTGAAAGATGACCAGGGCGAGCGCCAAGAAAAAGATAAGTGATTTCATGGCCTGAAAAATCGTGTTGGGAGCGCTTGGTCAGTTACCTGCCAAATCCTCGCAAAGATGAACCGCATTTTTTGGAAATTCAACAAATTGAGCATCACCTTAGACTGAAAGGCAAGAAATCTGGGGTTTCTAACGCCTAGAATAGTTCCTTTTTCTAAAAATACCGCAATTTTGATCCGAATTTTCCGGGATCAGTTCTCGGTAACCCTTCGCGAGAGGTCTTCAATCCACAGGTTGTTTTGCCCTCTACTTGGAGGTCATCACGTAATGGCCTTGCCAATCGGACGGTGGCGGCGCGTGTTGCAGTTCCTGGCATCGTTTCCGATAGTAGGTGGAGGCATAATCCCCTTCCGCCTCCCGGACGCAGTTCTCGAAAATGGACTCTGCCTCTTGAAATCGCTGCCCAAAATAGAGTTCCATCGCCCGATCAAAGTTGCTGGCCCACTGTCGCCGCTGATCACTAATTTCTGAGACTTCCCCGAAGACTTCGAAAACGCGGAGGGGCTCATTTTTCCCTTTCACCACGATTTGCCCGAGTAGACGGGTCACGAATTGATCTCCGAGAAGTTCCCGACAGCGAGGGCCGATTGCCAAGTCCGTTTGAAACTCTTTCGTCAGTCCTTCCAGCCGTGATGCCGTATTCACCGCATCTCCCATCACCGTGAATTCACGTCTTTCCGGTGCCCCGATGTACCCAACAAGGACCTCACCAAAGTTGACTCCCATTCCGATGCTGAATTCCATTTCACCAGCGGCCTTCAACTTCAGATTCAACACTCTGAGTCGCTTTCGCATGTCCAAGGCGGCCAACACCGAAGCGCGGGCGCAGTGTTGTTCGGTGCTCGGTAGAATATCGCCCCAAACCGCCATAATCGCGTCGCCGATGTATTTGTGGAGCGTTCCTTCCTTCTGATGAATGCAGTCCACCATCTCGCCAAAGTATTGATTCAACAAGTCAACCAACTCGTCCGGCGCTTTCCCCTCACTGAGGGTCGTGAAACTTCGGATATCGCTAAAAAAAACCGCTACAGGGCGAGTTTCGCCACCAAGTTGAACGGAGTCCGGATTTTCGAGAATGTGATCGAGAAGCGAACCTGAAACCAGGGTTGAGAAGATCGATTTCAGCTGCTCACGCTGTCGCTGCTCTTTGAGCCAATGAACGGTTCCGGCACCAAAGTGAAGCAGAATCTGGGAAACTACGGGCCAGGTTACCGGTAACAGAATCTGCGACGAAAGGAACAGTTGCCGAGCGAATACCAGATAGACCACGGTGAGCCCCAACGGCAACAAAGCGGCCCAAATAGCCCCCCGATCGCTGAGAAACATTCCCACGCCCAGGGCTACCGCAATCCAGATCACCATCACGGCTCCGTTGGATGCAGTCCGTACGTAATCCCCGGTTAGGATGGTGTTCAGCGCATTGAGGTGCGTGGTGGAGAGAGGAGTATCCACCTCCAGGGGAGTAGGGCCGATATCAGCCAGGGCGATGGAGTCTTGACCAACGACCAGAATTCGGTCGCCCAAGTTGGAGAGTTCTTCAGGAACGGGTTCGCCATGCTTCATCGATCTCCCAAACGCCGCAAGGAGGTCCGCAAATCCTACCGACCGGAAACGATCCTGAAATCGCCAACTGATCGCCATTTCTCCGTTTTGGTCGATTGGCACCCTATGATCGCCTTCAGGGCGCTTAAAGGTTAAGTGTCGACCAAACTCCACCTCAACCTGAGAGGCCTCTAACCCCCAATAGGTCATCAGCGCTTGGGTGATCAAACCAGGGTAAAATTCTTCACCGACGCGGACGACGAGGGGAAGTCTTCGACGTTTCCCGTCCACATCTGGCTTGCTATCAACAAAGCCAACATAACCACTGCCCGCCAATTCCGCATACGGCAAAATCGCCTCTGCGGCCCCGACCCGATCTCCGGCTTTACCGGATAGGCTTTCGATGGGAAAAGTGAAGCCGAAATCCGATTGATTGTAGCCAGTCAGGTCCGCCTTTCGAGCAACGGCGGCGAAGACCCCTGCCCCCAATTTCGCAGCTTCATTGGCTAGCGATTCATCCTGATCGGTGTCCTGGCTTTTTTCCGGAAACCAAATATCATAGGCAATGGCTCCGGGAGGGTCTGCTCCAAGCACCTTAAACAATGCGGCATGAATCTCGCGCTCCCATGGCCAGCGCCCGAGGGCGGCAATGGAGGCATCATTGATCCCCACATAGAGCAATCTTTGATCAATTTTTTCGCTCGCCTCTGCCCGCTCTCGCATGAAGAAGTCTTGAACGAGCAACTCCGACGAGGTAAACCACTTCCCATGGATTGCCATTCCGATAAGAAACGCAACCAATGGAGTGGCCAACCACGGATAGCGCTTGGGTTCCAGTAGCGCGATGCCGAGGCGGCCGAGAAACTGCTGAATTTCGGCCATTCAGCGACATCAAAGCATCGTCAGGCAGAAAGGCCAATCAATCACCGCAACTAACGCTTGACCGCCGGAGATCCCCTAAAGATAACATTCCTACAAAACCGATTTTCCTGAAACACAAGCTTCCAACCCTGCCTCACCCTAACGGTGTGGCTTCGCAAAACCACGCGCTGCAATGCTGGGTTGTTTTGGGATTTCTGTGTTGGGGGCTGCCACTCGCCAAAAGCCAGGACGAATCGCGACTGGAGGCACTCCAGGAAGACGTGCTGGAGGATTTAGGGCAGGGTTCGTTGGTTGCGCCGAGAGGGAACGATGAACCCGGGGACATCGAGGGAGGGGATAGGGTCCTTCTCCCGGCATTGCGAGGCTTGGTTCTGGTTCCTTCTCAAGAACGGGTTGCTCAGAAGGCTGACCTCACGTCTCCGAATGAAATCAAGAATCTCCTTGAGGGTGCGCCTCCGGAGTTGGGATCAGCTTTGCAAGCCTTCTTAGGAGAACCGCTGACCCTTAATCTGCTCGCGGAGGTCAATCGGACGATCAATCGCGTCTACCGGGAGGATGATCGGCCCGTGGTAGATGCTTACCTCCCTGAGCAAGACGTCAGCAATGGCGTGGTTCAATTGGTCGTGATCGAGGGACGACTGGGCCACGTCCGAACGGAAGGGGTTGAGCGCTCGAACCCCGATTACCTCAAAAAACAAGTTCGGATCGAACCCGGTGAGGTCTTGCGGGAGAGTGAACTCGATTGGGATTTGGACTGGCTCAACAGCCATCCGTTTCGGAGGGTGAATATGATTTTCGAGCCGGGTGAGGTCGAAGGAACGACTGACATCGTTTTACAAACGACGGACGCAAAACCGATCCGCCTTCATGCCGGAATCGACAATACGGGACTGGATGTAACCGGTGAGCATCAATGGAACTTCGGCGCTACCTGGGGCCGCGTTTTTAACACCGAGCAACTTCTGTCCTACCAGTACAGCACCGACATTGAATTCCAGAATCTGGAGGCGCATTCGCTCTTTTACCGGATCCCCCTCCCCTGGCGGCACCGGATTGACTTCATAGCGGCTCGCGTCACCAGCGATGTGGACGTTGTCGCAAGTGGAGAAGTCATCGGCTTGGGAGGAGAGAGCACTCTTTCGGCCGTCAACTACGTGATTCCCATCCGTCCGCGATTTTTTGACCTTTCGCGCTCCGAGCTTTCTTTGGGGGCCGATTACAAAAGCACCAACAACGATGTTGAGTTTGGTGGCCAGAGTATTTTCGATGAGACTGCTGCCGTGTTTCAGTTTTCAGTCGGGTGGAACGGAACCCGGCCCGATCCATGGGGAGCAACGGGGCTTTCGTTCGATACGGTCTGGAGCCCTGGAAATCTGATCGGAGATAACGATGATCGCAGCTTTGGAACCCAAAGAGGAGGAGCAACTTCCGACTATTTTTATACCGAACTGTCGCTGGAGCGCCTCTTCCGTCTGCCTCAAGAATGGAGCTTGGCGTTTTCTGGATCGGGTCAGTTTAGCAATTCTCGGTTGATTTCGACGGAGCAACTCCTGGCGGGCGGGTATCGTTCCGTGCGCGGATTTGATGAGAATTTGATTCGGGGAGATGAAGGGTTCCTCTCGTCCTTTGAACTGATTTCTCCGCCGTTTTCACCTTCACAGTTCTTGAGCAGCGCCAGAGACGATGACATGCACCTGATCGTTTTTACAGACGCCGCTTGGCTGTCATCGGTAGACGGAGCAGCCGACGAAGAAGACACCAGCCTCTCCAGCATTGGACTCGAGCTGAAATATCGCTGGGGTTCTCAGTGGTCAATGCGGGCTGGCTATGGTTGGCACCTCGACACCAAGGGAGTGGATAACCTTGATCACGATGGGCGATTGCACCTTGGCGCAACGTTGCGGTATTAGAAAACCTCGGCTTGCGCACCCCTAGTCTTCGGCGCATAGGCTTGCCTCGCATGAACGCTAGAAACGCGATCCTCCTCTTTCTGAAAGGTGCTGCCATGGGTGCCGCCAACGTCATTCCCGGAGTCTCCGGCGGAACCGTGGCATTTATCACCGGCATTTATGAACGCCTGATCAACGCGTTGAAGTCGTTCAACCTCGACGCGATCCGATTCCTCCTGAAACGCGATTTCCGGGGCTTCGTCGTCCATACGGACGTCTTTTTCCTGCTGCTTTTGGGATTTGGCGCTCTTGCCAGCATCGTCAGTATTGCGGAATTGCTGAAATGGGCGTTCGAGCATCATAACACCTTGGTTTGGGCCTTCTTTTTTGGGCTCATCGCCGCGTCCATTCCGGCGGTCGGGAAGATGGTCGGGAAATGGACACCGGGAGCGATCATCGCGATGCTGATCGGCCTGATCGCTGCCGTTTCGATGGCCTTCCTCGGCCAAGCCGAACAAAACAGCAATTTCATTTATCTCCTGCTCTGTGGAGTGGTGGGCGTCTGCAGCATGATCATTCCAGGCTTGAGCGGTTCTTTTGTTCTTCTGCTTATGGGGAATTACCAGCTCGTGATGATCGAATCGGTCAGTCAGCTGAAGTCCCTCAATCCGGAGGCTCTGAAGATCTTGGTGCCGGTGGGGATTGGAGCCGTAATTGGCTTAGTGGCGCTATCTCGCGCTCTCAGCTGGCTCTTCAAAAATTACCATGATATTGCGGTTTCGCTCATCACCGGATTTATCGCCGGCTCGTTGGCCATCATCTGGCCCTGGAAAGACGCAAAGGTGGTCGAGTTCACCAAAGCGGATGGCGAGATCAAAGAGAAAATTACCGGCTATGAAAACTGGCAACTTCCCGATTTCAGCGAAGTGACTTCGTGGATCGCGATTGGCCTGGCTGTCGTTGGCGTTATTCTCGTAGTGGTGATGGAACGCACCGCCGTAGTCAAAACCGAACCCGTCTCCGAAGTATGAAATCCCCCTTCTTTCACCTTGGTTTTCTGGTTTTGCTGCTGAGCAGCTGCACAGACGGCAATCCGAAAGATGTCTTTGTCGTCGGGATGGAACTTGCCTACCCACCGTTTGAGATGAAGGATGAGTCCGGCAATCCTCAAGGCGTCAGTGTCGATCTTGCCCGGGCTCTCGGGGAACATTTGGGTCAATCCGTCGAGATTCGGGATTACGCCTGGGTTGGCCTCATTCCATCCCTGCAAAGCGGCCAAATCGATTGCGTAATTTCCTCAATGACCATTACCCGCGAACGCGCGGAGAGCATCGATTTCAGCGATCCCTACGTTAGCAACGGAATTTGCATGCTGGTTCAGAAAGAAGGCTCGGTGAACTCGAAAGTAGACCTCGAAAAGCCCGGGTGCAGGATTACCTGTAAGCTGGGAACGACCGGGCACATCTGGGCCCAACAAAACCTACCCGAAGCCACGCTCATCGTCTTGGAGGATTCCGGCAATTGCGCCATGGAAGTTGCCCAAGGAAAAGCCGACGCCTTTCTTTACGACCAGGTCTCCATCTTCCAACACTGGAAGCGTAATCCCGAAACCACGCGTGCCATCCTCACACCACTCCGGTCCGAGGTTTGGGGAATCGGGGTAAAAAAAGGCGATACCGCCTTACTCAACGAGATCAATACCTTCCTGAAGGCCTATCGAGAGGCGGGAAAATTTGATGAATTGGGAGACAAGTGGCTTAAGGAATGGAAAATCAGTTTTGCAGAGATGGGGGTATCATTCGTCTTTTGAGTCCCGTTGGGCAACGGCCCAACCGCAAAGAGGTTGTGCTTTTGGCTACCGTTTGCTAAACTCAAGAAAAGTTTCCCTCAATCTTGCGATGTTCCTCAGAAAACTTCTCCTCGGTATGTGCTTGTTGGGTTGTTCGTCCGGATTCGCGGGCGAGTTCGACAAGCCGTTTTTCATCAGCCTGACCGGCGATTGGTCGGGCTCGGGAACGTTGAAGGCCGGTGATCGGGCGATTCCGATTACGCCGGCTCGAATCCGGGCCGAAACGAAGGATAACGGAACCTTCACCCTGGAAGGTGATATTACGGTGGGTGAAGATCTCGGCTTCTACAGCATGACCTTCGTGGAAAATAGCGGAGCGATCTCGGTGACCTATGCCAACAGCGATGGCAGCAGTGCATCGCTCAGCGCATTCGTTGACTATGCCGCGAAGACCGCGAAGATCACAGGGCCTGAGCGCGAATTTGTCCTCAGTCTTGGAGACGACCTATTGAAGGTCGAATTGATACGTTCCGGTGCCTCGCCAAGCACTGCACTACTCACTATGAAACGCGAATAACCCCCATGAAAAAACTCCTCTTTCTTTCGCTTTGGATCATCGTCCTTCTCGGTATCCCGCCGCTCAAGGCCCAATCCCTGACCGAAAATGCGTTTTTCAAAAAGCTGGAGGGAAACTGGGTCGGCGAAGGAGAACTCTCTGATCCGAATGGGCCGGAATCCAAGCTGAACAATCACATTGAAGCCGCCTTTGAGGAGGATGGAGAGGTCTTCTCGATCAAGGGTTATCTCTACCTGGATCAAAACGAAATCCCCTATCAGTGGGTGCTTCGACGCCACGTGATCGAAGGACAGTATCTGGGGCGTTTCATCACGGGCACCGCCACGAATTTCAATTTCGATGCCGAGTATGAAGTTACAATTGATGAGGCCAATCTTATCGCAACCC
>CAYGQD010000017.1:11399-56971 GCA_964351855.1 uncultured Verrucomicrobiales bacterium | reverse complement strand
GTACCGGTGGGGCTGGAACGGGTTTGGGAACCGGAACTGGTCGGGTAGCCGTTGGAGTCGGCGCTGCGGGCTTTGCCGGAGCCGAAACTACTGCCACGGAAGCCTGGGCTACATTTACGGCTGCTGCTCCTACGATAGCGGGCTTGGGGATTGGCGTTGGGCTTTGAATGGAAACCTCAGGTGTTGGGATTCTCGTGGGGCCAGAAATCGCAACGCGCTCTGTTTTCGAACTTGGCTTAGAGGTGACCGATGGATTCGGGTGGTTGATAGACTGAACTTTGAGCTGACTGGCAGGAGTCGATTCCGCGGGAGCGGCTCCAACGACTTCCTCTTCGAGCATCTTCTCAGCAGTTCCACCGGTGAAAGCAATCACAAAGGCACTCAAGACGAACCCCAAGGCAGAGCTCGCACTGAGCAGAAAACCCAGTGAACTCAGCTCATAATGGGGAGCTTCAGCCCAGACGACCGGGTTTGGAACCACTTCTAAGTAGGCCAACATTCCCCACAGCCCGAGAACCGTCACCAAGCCCATCAATACATAACCGCCACGTCCCCAAGTCAGGACCAGAATACACATTGCTAAAAGAAAGAGAACAGAAAGCGCCATGGCTGCGGCCACCGCAATTCCCTTGAGAATCTCAGGAGAGGCGCTCAGAGTCGCTGTCCCCGACGCCACGTCTAACGCACCCGCATGCCAGTTCTTCCAGATCCCAACGGCTGCCAGTGCTCCTAAAACCAGCGCACTGACAAGCGCCCGTCTCGCGGGGGGGAGGAAAAACGCCGCGATCGAAGCCCCGAGAGCGACTGCAGAAACCATCCACAGGACATTTGCTTGAAGGTGTAGGCTGGATACGAGCGCCTGGATGGATTGAGAATCTTCCGCGACTGCGGCGGATGTCGTGAAAATTGAGAAGAGGAGGATGGTTGGCCAGCTTTTTGGAGGCATGATAAACGCAGATGAGACAAGGGGAGGAATTTGCGCAGAATTGGACGGTCCATCCACGCTTTCTAATCGAATATCGCATCGATCGGGCGTTTCGTCATGTTCCCGGAGTGTTGCCAAAGAGGGAAATGTGCAAGCGGGGGCAAAACCGGAAGCCCCGAGCCTTGCAAAGCTCGATCACTTCGCGTTCGTGGCGGCGTAAATCCTTTTCCGTAATTCCTTCAGGCATGAGCAGCACTTTCGGAGCGGGAACAGGGGCCAAGTTCTCCAAAATGGAATCGATCTCTTCCATGGAATCCTCATCCCAGACAAATTTCAGCTGAAAGTCATAGTGAGTGATCCAGGCTCTGAGGATCTCCGGTCGGAATCGTCGATCATCGTGTTTTTCGATCCAGGCAGGTTCGATCTCTCCGTCAACCGGCGTAGAATGGCGTAGTTTGGGACTGATGGAGGCGAGATCGCAGGCAATTCCTTCCGGCGCAATCGTTCCGGCGGTCTCAATCGTGAGATGGAATCCGCGCTTGCTCAATTCCTCGGCCAGTTCATGGATTCCCTTGGCCACCATGGGCTCACCTCCTGTAAGGACGACGTGCTTAGCAGAATATTTCTCCACTTCGCCAACGATTTTCGCCAAATCCCAGTCTTCCCCGATGGGGGCCCAGGAAGCGTATTTGGTATCGCACCAGCGGCACCGGAGATTGCATCCCGAAGTTCGCACAAAGACGGACGGAACTCCGGTCAAGTCGCCTTCTCCTTGAACCGAGTAGAAAATTTCCGCAATGCGCATTCTATCGCAGAATCGAACCAGAACTTGAAACTTGAAACCGAAAACTTCAGTGTTGTCACCTATGACGAATCGTCGCCAGTTTTTGGCCACTACAGCCGCCTCCACTCTTTCAGTTCCCTTCATTTCGGGGCAATCGAAAACGGACGTGCGTTACCGGACCGCGCTCATTGGAGCGGGCTGGTGGGGCATGAATATTCTTCAAGAAGCCTTATCCGCCGGAAAGTCGGATGCGGTCGCGCTTTGTGACGTGGATTCGGACCGCTTGGAGATCAATGCGGGGGAAATCGGTGACCTGACCGGAACGATCCCGAACAGCTATACCGACTATCGGGAGCTGTTGGAGAAGGAGCGGATCGACATTGCGATCATCGCCACGCCGGACCATTGGCACGCCTTGCAAACCATCGATGCGGTTAACGCAGGTGCGCACGTTTTCGTCGAAAAACCGACCGGGCATACCATTCAAGAGAGTCGGGCGATGGTTTCAGCGGCGCGAGCGGCGGGGAAAGTGGTGCAAGTTGGTCTCCATCGGCGGATTGGACCGCATCACGCCAGTGGGATGAAATTTCTCAAAGAAGGTGGGGCCGGTGACATCGGATTGGTGAAGATGTTCGTGACCGGAGGCGGAGGGAAAGAAACGCCCACGCCCAACAGCGAGCCGCCACGCCATCTGGACTGGGACATGTATTGTGGGCCCGCCCCGCTGCGTCCGTATTGCAACAACATCCATCCCGGTCGCTTCCGGAATTACCTCGATTTCGCGAACGGAACGCTAGGGGATTGGGGAGTTCACTGGCTCGATCAATTGCTCTGGTGGAGCGAGGAAAAATGGCCGAAACGGGTTCATTCCGCCGGTGGACGGCCTATCATGGGGCCCGCTGTTCTCACTGAAAAAGAGCAGACGACGGATGCTCCCGATCATCAGGTCGCTACCTACGAATTCGAAAACTTCACAGCCACTTGGGAGCATCGCCGCTTTGCAGGAAGCGGAGGCGATAAGTCCAGATACGGCTGCTATTTTTATGGGAGCAAAGGCACCTTCCACATGGGATGGCGCGACGGGTGGACCTTTTATCCGACGAAGAAAGGCGAAGCGGAGATTCACCAGGAGCCCAACTTCGACAACGAGAAAGACGGTCATAACGTCCCTCCACTCTGGCGTGATTTTCTGGAGGCGATCGAAACTGGCCGCAAGCCTGTCGCAGATGTGGAGATTGGGCATTTGTCGACCAATCTTAGCCTGCTGGGAATGCTGAGCTACAAGCTGGGAAGGAGCGTTGAATGGGATGGTGCCACGGAGCAAATTCCCGGCGATCCGGAGGCGAACGCCTTGCTGAAACGCGAATATCGCGGCGAGTGGGAATATCCAACGGTCTGACTACGCTTCCTTCGTCGCCTGGACGAGAGGAGCGACAAACGCGCTGACGGTTTCCACCAAATCGGCGGAATCCAGGTTGTCGGCGATGGTTTTGACGATCGCACTGCCAACGACGACGCCGTCCGCTAGGGCGGCCACCGTCTTCGCCTGCTCGGGTTTCGAAATGCCAAAACCGACCACCACGGGAACGGGTGACGCTGAGCGAACCTTGGCAACTTGATCTTCCAAGCCCACGACCAAGGTGTCCTGAATTCCAGTCACGCCTTCACGGGAAACGTAATAGATGAATCCTTCGGCGTGTTCAGCAATTTCTCGAATCCGATCGGGTGGCGTGGTTGGCGCAACGAGTCGAATGCAATGCAGACCGCCGACATTGGCCATCTCCGCATTCTCAGCCTGCTCCTCGGGTGGGAGATCCAGGAGAAGGATTCCATCGGCTCCGGCTTCCGCGGCATCCTTGAAAAAGCGCTCAAATCCGTAGGTGTAAACCGGGTTCAAATAGGCAAAGAGGACGATCGGTATCTGCGACGAGGATCGGATTCGGCGAATGGTCTCAAAGACTCCAGGGACACTGGCCCCACCTTTCAAGGCACGTTCCGCAGCAGCTTGGTTCACGCTGCCATCCGCCATTGGATCCGAAAAGGGGACGCCCAGTTCCAGGATATCGACGCCAATTCGATCAAATTCCAGAGCCAGGGTTTCGGTGATTTCGAGGGTAGGATCGCCAGCGGCGATGTAGGCCACAAATGCGGATTGGCCTTGTTCCTTCAGGTTGGCGAAAGTCTGATCGATTCGATTCATCGTGGGTGGGCGAAACTGGGACAGGGTTAATTTGCTGTCGAGTCCGAATCGACTCGCAGGGCCTCGAATGAGGCAAAAAGATACCAAAGGAAGAAAATGGTTCTCCGAAAAACTGCAATCAACGCCTTGTCAGTGAATCGTTCTCTACCATCTTGGTGGAATGCATCCTGATCGAAACGTTCTTGGCGAGCCTTTGGAACCCTGTGGAATGGATCCCGTGACCGGTTTCTTCCGGACGGGCAGTTGTTCGACCAGCGAAGAGGACTTTGGCTGCCACGCGGTCTGTTGTCAGGTGAATGATGATTTCCTCGAGTATTCCAAGGCGGCAGGGAACGATCTTTCCACTCCAGCACCCCAATTTGGTTTTCCCGGATTGAAAGATGGAGATCGCTGGTGTGTCTGTGCTCCTCGTTGGAAGGAAGCCTTGGATGCAGGCCACGCTCCACCGATCTTCCTTCGAGCCACTCATGAAGCGGCCCTGAAGTATGTCACTCGCAGTATCCTCGAAGAATACGCGATCGATGATCAGGAAGCGGACGCTTGAAGCCTAGCAGGCCACCGGAGCACCGGTCGCTGCCGACTGATAAATCGCGTCGATCACTTTCATCAAGGATAGAGCTTGGTCGGGAGTGTTGAGCGGTTGCTCCTTGCCCTCGATCGCCCAGATGAAGTTGGAAGCGGAACGAATCCTTCCCATGTCCTCACAGGTTTCCGTCACGATATCGCGATTCACGGAATTGCCGTTCTCTTGAACGTAGAGTTCGCAAGAATCGATCGCCGTTTCATCGAATCCATCGATTCCGAAGAGTCGCTCCACTTTCCCGCCGGCTTTGGTGCCTTGGAAAACCACGGAGACTTCCTCGCGCTTCACCATTTCAGCCCAAGAAACCTGAAGACTGAGAACCTGTCCGGTCTTGAAGGTCACAAAGCCGTGGGCAGTCGCTTCCACATCAGTGACTCCATCGGCGACATCCGGGATTCCCCAGGGACCTTTGAAGCCTTTGTCGGTGATGTGATCGGAGAAAACTTGGCCCATGACGTGAGCCGGTTCCGGATAACCCATGAAATACATTCCCAAGTCAATCATGTGAAGTAGGTCAATCAGTGGCCCTCCTCCGGCGACGGCTTTCGTGGTGAACCAGCCGCCAAAACCTGGAATCCCGGTCCGGCGAACCCACTTCGCCTGGGCGGAATTGACGCGGCCGACGGTGCCATCATCCATGTACTTCTTCATCGCCATGCTCTCGGGCCGGGCGCGATTGTTGAAGTTGAACATCAGGGTCTTTCCGGAGGCATTGGCTGCCGCGATGATTTTCTCAACCTCAGGAGCATTTAGCGCCGGGGGCTTTTCGCAGAAGACATGCTTGCCAGCTTCCAGGGCTTGAATCGCTAAAGGTGCGTGAAACTTGTTGGGAACAATGATCGAAACGGCATCGATGTCGCTTTGCAGCATTTCGGCAACGTCACTAAACACGGTTGGAATTCCGCGTGCATCAGCGACGCGTTGAGCGGCCTCGACGTTCACGTCTGCGATCGCTGCAACTGCTCCGCCCGCCGCGGTGAATCCGTCATAATGATAGCTGACCATTCCGCCAGCTCCGATGATTCCTACCTTTGTTGCCATGGTTTGGGGTCTCGAAAAGTTGATATTCTTAAGTTTTCCAAGTGCTTAGCTGCCAACTCGCCTTCTTGCAACCCTGTTGTCCCATCAAACTGTGTTTCCGGGGCCTAGAGGGGGAGCGCGGTGCTGGCTGGAGCCGCGATTACCGAATTCTCCGGGGGAGCCTGAGCCGCGAAATTCAGATATTCGGCTGCGATGTCTTCCATCTCGCCGAGCGAGTCGACCTGACAAAAGCGCTGCCGCAGGAGTTTTCCGCCGCGGAGCCCTTTGGAATAGGCCATGAGCCTTCCCCGCATGTTCTGCATCGTCTGCACTTCGTTTCCATAGCGACCGTATTCGATCGCCATTCGGCAATGACGCACAATCAGCTCCCAACGTTCTTCTACTGAAACACCGGGCAGGTGAACTCCCGTCTTCAGGTAATGTTTGGCCTCGCGAAAGACCCAAGGGTAGGTCATGGCAGCCCTGCCGATCATCAGTCCTTTCACGCTGGTTTGGCGGAGCCGTTCTTCGACGTCTGTTCCATTGGAAATGTCGCCATTGCCAATTACCGGAATCGGAGACGTCTCGGCGCATTCCTGGATCACATTCCAGTCTGCGCGCCCCGTATAGCCCATGGATCGGGTGCGGCCATGAATCGATACCGCGCGAATTCCATTTTCCGCGAGAATGCGACAGACTTTGGGAGCATTGATGGTATCCAGATCCCAACCGGTGCGGATCTTTGCGGTCACGGGGACTTGATCTCCCACCGCTTCGCGAACTCCTCCCGCAACTTGAGCCAAAAGCGGGCAATCTTTGAGCAACGAAGAACCTCCGTTCTTGGAGACGACTTTATTGACCGGGCAACCGAAGTTAATGTCGATGAAATCCGGCTGCTTCCAGTCGATGATCTTCCGAGCGGCTTCACCCATTCGTTCGCCGTCGGCTCCGAAGAGCTGCACGCCGACCGGGCGCTGGGTTTCCTCAAACTCGGTGTATTTACGGGTTCGATCATCGCGGCGCATGATTCCCTCTGCGGAAACAAACTCGGTCACCATAACATCTGCACCCAGTTCTTTGCAAAGACGCCGAAATACCAAATCGGTAACACCTGCCATGGGTGCCAGATAAAGGGGAACTCGACCGTTGTTGAGCCAGGGAAGCATCGCAGGAAAGCTTAACCAAGACCTCGCCCCCTTCAAGAAGGGAAGGGAAGTCTGAGGGAAATCGTGCCCTTAGCTCGGACTCGTCCGGCCATCCAGGGCCATCACTTGACCTCCTTGGGAAAAAACCGTCACTCTTCCGGAGGATTCACTAACGACGATGGCTGTCGCGCTTACGACGCCTGTTAGAGCCGCCGCCGCCATGTGCCGAGCTCCCAGGCCCTTTTCCACTTTGGTGGCGCGTTTCAGTGGGGCAGACAGATAAACTCCCGCTTGTTCGACGACGCCTTTCTGGTCGATTATAAAAGCGCCGTCAATCGACGCCAATTCGCGCATCGTTTCAAAAAAACCGGGCTCGTGGATACTCCGTGCGCGCCTCGGATGACCTTGACAGGGATTGAGAATCAAGGGGCGCAGATAGCGCTCCATGGACTCCACTTCACCCAGGACAAAAATGGTGCCGAGTGGTTTTCCCTCCCGGCCTTCCGAGGCAAATTTACAAGCGATCTCAATTAGCCGGACAAAATCGCGGCTCTTCAGTTGCTCCCGTCCGGCATCTGCGGATTTCCGGGAAAACCAGGGAAAATCGCGCTTGGGATTGGCGATCAAGAGCGTATCCAGACGTTTGGAGCCGGCCGTGCCGGTCAAGCAGACCACGGATTCATCGACATCCAAGGCATCGTTCATGACGGCCATGATCAGAGCGAGGGTCAACTGATCCATCCGGTCCACATTGCTCTCGGGAATCGAGATTTGAAAATCGCCTCCGCTGGTTTGGAGGCCAGGGTCGTTTACCTGAGTTACCCAAATCAGCTGTTCCTCACCGCGTTGTTTGTCGACGAGACGGCGATCGATCACGAGGTCGGCCAGCACCATTACCTTCCGGATTCCCAACTGGCGGGCGAGATCGAAGCCGTAGCTGACCAGCAACCTCGTTTCTGTTGATTCGGTTGGTGGGGAAATAAGAGGTTCTACGAGAGGTTGTGACAACGTTGCGAAAGCAGGATTCTGAACCAATATACCATGGTCTGGCGAAAGCTGCCAGATGCATTCCGCTTGAGCCCGACCAAAATTCGAAGGAATTCTCCTCGAAAATCGACTGGAGGATCTTGGAATGCCTGGTTACGGTGCCTACCATGCCACAGGAAACCCCGTTCGAAACCGTTGGCCGTCAGGTTTCCTGGCGGTTGATGTTGATCAAAACGATTCAACGGTTGAACCTGACTGTTGGCGGTCTGTCCTTGGGCCTTCTCCTCGGTTTCGCGGGACTACGCCTTCTCGGGCAAGTGGGGCCTGAGTGGATTTTCTTCGGGATCATTTTTCTGGGTTGGATCGTTGCCGTCCTCGTCATTGGGATTCTGAAGCGTCCTTCGCCGTTCCAAGCGTTAGCCCATTGGGACGAGGCTGCAGGTGGTAAGAGCGAATTTGCTTCTGCAGAGTTCTTTGAAACGTTGCCGGTGAGGACCGTTGGAGAGACCCTTCATCTAGAGCGAGCGCGTACCGCGCTGCAACGTAGACAAGAGAATCTGAATGTGGATTTACCTCTGCCTCGTTGGCATTGGGGGTGGTGTAGTTTGCCTTTGTTGGTCCTCTTCTTGGCCACCCCGTGGTTCCATCGCACGGTTTCGGGCGAGGATCAGACCATCAGTGTGGAGATGGCGGAGAGAGTCTCGGAAGAAGCCGCGAGCCTTGTTGCCGAGAAGGCCGATTTGGAACGCATCAAGGATCTGGTCGGAACCGAGGATCAGCGGCAGCAGTTGGAGGAATTGGGATTGTCGCTCGACGAAACCGTTGAGATGTTGGGAGATGCCGGGCAGAAATCGGCCAGAGAAATCCTCGAGGAACTGGAATCACGAGCTCGGGCGGCTGAAAAACTGGCGAACCAGTTGGGCGGAGAATCCGGAGCCTGGGCTTCCGATGCGATGCTTGGCGAGATGGCGGCTCATGCGGATACTGCTGATTTGGCGGCTGCGATTCAAGAGAAGAACGCTCGGCAGAGTGCTGATGAGGCCGAGCGGATTGCAGAGAAGCTAGCCGATGCCAAACTGACGATCGAAGCGCGGGAACGGATCGATACGGCTCTCGGGCGGACCATGGAAAAGGCCGAAGAAGAGGATCGGCAGAAACCAGTCGGTGAACATGTTGGAAACGCCTCAACAAAACTTGCGCTGAATCTGGCTAAGCCAGCGGCGCAGGATTTTGAGAACTTGGCCGGTCATTTTCAGGATGTCGAACAGCGTCAACGGGCCCAGAGTGAGTTGAAGGAACTGGCTGACCGGCTTCGGCAGAGCGGGAACGAAATTGCCCAAAGTCAGCTAGAGCCCATGAAGCAATTGGGCAATCAAGATGGGCCCAAACCTCCCGACGGTGCCACTGACCTTGCCCAACAGTTGCCTCCCCAGGTTCCTCCGAATGGCCCTCAAGGAACGCCTCAGACCTTGCAAGCTCCCGGGCCGCAGAATCAGCAGGCTCCCCCCGGCCAAGCGCCTCCTAGTGCACCGGTCCCCGGAATGCAGCTCGATCAAGAGCAACAACCGCAAGGACAACAAATGGCCATGGCGCCTGTTCCGGGACAAACGGCGAAACCCGGCCAGGGACAGCCTGGATTGATGGCTCCGGTCCCAGGCCAAGCTCCAGGATCGTCCTCGCCAAGCAATCTATTGGGTGGAAAAGGAAGTGCCATTGGTGCTCCAGGCTTGGAAGCTGGATTTGGCACCGCTGACTTGGCCCCCAACCCGACGGAAGCGATGGTGGCAAACAAAGACGCCATGGTGGATGCCACAATCAATGAAGACGGTGAATCAACCATCAAGACCGTTCAAGGCGGCGTCCGTCGCGAAGCGGCTCAACGCGAAAAACAGGCTCGAGCGGCGGAATTTGTCGCCGTGGAAGAAGAAGCTCTTGATGCTAAAGCGTTGCCCGCTGCGCGCCGTGATCAGGTACTTCGCTATTTCACCGCTCTTCGCGAGCGGTTTGAAACCGACGAGGACTGAAGCAGAGCGCTAAGCGACTCGATTAAGGAGCGTGCCGCCGCCTTGAAATGCCCGGATATTGGCGCAAACCGCCTCTAGAAGCCGAGTCCGTGACTCGAGCGAGGCCCAGGCGGTATGGGGGGTAATGAGCAGATTCGGCAGTTGCCCGGAAAGGAACGGATGGTCGGGCTTGGGTGGTTCTTCGCTCAAAACGTCTAAGGCAGCTCCGCCGAGATGACCGGATCCAAGCGCATCAGCGAGTGCCGTCTCGTCAATCAATGGACCACGTCCGGTATTGATCAAGAAGGCTCCCTGTTTCATCAATTCCAGAGTTTCTCGGTTGATGAACCCTTCGTTATCAGGCGTCAACGGACAATGTAGACTCACAAAGTCGCAACGGCGGAAGAAGTCTTCGTAACCGAGCCGAGGAATGGGTCCATCAGAAGGGTCTTGGCGGGCCAGGGCCACCACTTTCATCCCAAAACAAGCGCCCATCTCCGCAACTCGCCTACCGATCGTTCCCAGCCCAACGATTCCGAGCGTCTTTCCCGATAATTCAGCGACATGATAGTCCAGGCGCGTAAACATCGGGGATTGAGCCCAGGCCGGAGCCTCTGCGGCGTATCGATGGATGTTAGTGGCCAGATTCAGAATCAAAGTCAAGGTGTGCTGGGCCACACTTTCCGTGGAGTAGCCGCTGACGTTGCTAACAGGAATTTCGAATTCCTTCGCGGCTTTTAGATCGATGTTGTTCGTGCCGGTGGCGGTTACGATGACGTACTGCAGATGTTCTTTGGCTGCCGAGAGGACATCTCGATCCAAGAACACTTTGTTGACCATGACAATGTCACAGTCCATGCAGCGAGCCGCGCGCTCGTCACGAGCAGTAAAAGGGTATAACGTCAGTTCTCCCAGTGCTTCGAGAGGCCCAAAGTCAATATCGCCTGCATCGAGAGTGGAGGTGTCGAGATAAGCAATGCGATTCGTTTTCATGTTGAGTGTCAGAGTTTTGGCCTAAGATTGGCAGCATGAACTACGTGCGCATTTCCGCTGTCTTTGCCTTCTTCGCGATCGCGCTGGGCGCGTTCGGAGCCCATGGTTTAGAGAAAAACCCGGAGATTGCGGCTAGAATCGAATTCTGGGAAACCGCGAGCCTGTATCATTTGCTCCATGCGGTCGCCTTATTTGCAATGGCTTGGCGAGGCGAACCGGTCCCTCGGGGACCTTGGATTTGCCTCGCTGTTGGTATTCTTGTGTTCAGTGGCAGTCTTTACCTCTACTGCCTCACCGGAATCCAGACTTTCGGGATGATTACTCCATTGGGTGGATTATCCTTTCTGGCTGGTTGGCTCTGGCTGGCTATTCGGCCGAAGCCCTAATCGTTTATTTGGGAATCAGCGCGATCACATCTTCAGTGATGTCCGTGGCTCCCGGGAAATCCAGCAATTGAGGAGTTCCGTCCCGCGAGATTCCCGAGCTATCAAAGACCAGCGCATACTTCCCGCCATTAGCTTTGGCTACCAATGCGCCGATCTCGTTCGCTACTTCCGTCAATCCCTTGACCCGCTGTTCATTGAGTCCCATTTGGGTGCGGGTTTGCGTATCGATCATGCTCCGTTTGATATCGTCGGCTTGCTTCTGTAAATCGACCAGCATCTTGAAAGCGTCGTCGGTGAGTCTGCCATCCGGCTCCTTCTGTTCCTGGAGTTTGGCGGCGGTGGATCGAAGGTCCTCCAACTGCTTATTTTTAGCCGCAATGACGTTGGCGGCGTTGTCACCGTCGTTTTTGAGAATGGCTGCCAACTCTTTGGCCTTGGGGTGAGCGTTGATCGCCTTTTTAAAGTCGACCACTGCAACTTTGAATTCTTGAGCGTTGACCTGGCCCAGAGTGGCGAGAATTGCGAGGGTAGCTAGTGTGGTAGTGAGGTTCATTTCGACTAACTTGAGGACTAAAATTCGCTCAGGGTCAAGTGTTCCTGAAAAACGTTGACGGTCGCCGGCGGCTGATGTTGGCTCTCGCTCCCTGTCTTGACGGGGGATTTGTTTATGAAACGTGCGCTTATTACTGGAATCACGGGGCAAGACGGCTCCTACTTGGCGGAACTTCTCCTCGACAAAGGCTATGAGGTTCACGGGATTATTCGGCGGAGTTCTTCCTTCAATACCGCCCGAATCGACCACATTTATCAAGATCCGCACACTGCGAACCCTCGCCTCACCTTACACTACGGGGATTTGAGCGACAGTTCCGCTCTGGCCAAGCTCCTCTACAACCTGCAGCCCGACGAAATCTATAACTTGGGCGCACAGAGCCACGTTCGGGTTTCCTTCGATGTTCCGGAATCGACGGGCGATATTGTCGGTCTGGGCGCTCTTCGGATTCTCGAAGCAATTCGAGAAGTCGGCTTGGTCGAGAAAGTGCGATTTTACCAAGCCTCTTCTTCGGAGATGTTTGGTGAGGTGCAGGAAGTCCCGCAGACGGAGACGACTCCCTTCTGGCCGCGGTCGCCTTACGGTTGCGCGAAAGTCTATGCCTATTGGCTGACCGTGAATTATCGCGAAAGCTACCATCTTCACGCCAGTAACGGGATTCTTTTTAACCATGAGTCACCGCGCCGGGGCGAGACCTTTGTCACTCGAAAGATCAGCCGCGCTGCTGCTCGGATCAAAGTTGGGCTGCAAGACAAGCTCTTTCTCGGGAACCTCGATGCCAAGCGAGATTGGGGCTACGCGAAGGAATACGTCGAGATGATGTGGATGATGCTGCAGCAGGATAAGCCTGATGACTATGTCGTGGCGACTGGCGAGACTCATTCCGTGGAAGAGTTCTGCGAAGTCGCATTTGGTCGATTGGATATGGACTTTCGCGACTATGTGGAAACGGATCCTCGCTACTTGAGGCCTGCGGAAGTGGATCTCCTGGTCGGGGATCCAGCCAAGGCTAAAAAACAGCTCGGTTGGGAGCCGAACGTGAAGTTCAAGGAGCTGGTTGAGATCATGGTCGATGCCGATCTTCAACTCGCAAAAGAAGAGCATGCGTATCAGGAAGCGAAGGCTTCCTTGGCAACCTAACCAGCCCCGCGATGGCCACCAAGTTTGACAAAATCTACATCGCCGGGCATACCGGAATGGTGGGAGGAGCCCTTGTTCGTTCCCTGGAGCAAGCGGGAGCGAGCGAGATTTTCACGGCGAAGCGAAGCGAGGTCGATCTCACCGAGCAACTTCAAGTTCGCGAGTTTTTGGCCCGGACTCGGCCGAATACGGTGATCGTCGCTGCGGCCAGGGTCGGTGGGATCCACGCGAACAACAGCTACCCCGCAGAATTCATGTATCAGAATCTGGTCATTGCCAGCAATCTGATCCAGGAAAGCTTTGCCGTAGGTGTTCCGAACCTCCTTTTCCTCGGTAGCTCCTGCATTTACCCAAAGTTAGCTGAACAGCCGATGCGAGAAGACGCCTTGTTGACCGGGCCGCTGGAGCCAACCAATGAGGCTTATGCGATAGCCAAAATCGCGGGCCTCAAGATGTGTGAGTTTTATCGGCGACAGTATGGAGTTCGCTACCATTCCGCGATGCCCACGAATCTCTACGGACCGGGCGATAACTACCATCCGGACAATTCCCATGTCATTCCCGGCATGCTGCGCCGGTTCCATGAAGCCAAACAGAAGAAGTCTGATTCGGTGAAGATTTGGGGAACAGGAACACCGTTTCGCGAATTCCTTCACGTGTCTGATCTCGCGGAAGCCTGCCTTCACCTCCTTGATTTGGAGAACCCACCGGATTTGGTCAATGTCGGCTCAGGTGAAGAGGTGAGCATTGGTAGACTTGCCGAACTGATCGCAAACGTCACCCAATTTGGAGGGGTGGTGGAATACGATGGCAGTAAACCGGACGGAACGCCGAGGAAGTTAATGGATTCGACCATTCTTCGCAAAACAGGCTGGAAACCTCGGTTCACGTTGGAAACCGGTCTCCAAAACGCCTACGAAGACTTCGTCGAAGGGCTGGATTCGAAGACGGTCCGCGAAGTCTAGTAAACGTCGCGCTGATAGCGCTTGTCGGTCTTCATCTGAGCGACATACTCTGCGGCAGCTTCGGCGGGCATTCCGCCATGCGTTGCGATGGCTTCGTGAAGAGCGTCATCGACATCTTTCGCCATGTAAACGGCATCGCCACAGACGTAGAAATGAGCGCCTTCTTCGAGCCACTTCCACAGTTCTTCACCTGCTTCTCGGATCTTGTCCTGGACGTAAATCTTGTGGTCTTGATCGCGTGACCAAGCCAAATCGATCCGGTTCAGTTTCCCGCTCGCTTTGTAACCTTCAAACTGTTCGCCGTAGAGATAATCCGTTTTGGAATGGGGATTGCCAAAGATGAGCCAGTTCTTTCCGGGAGCGTCCGTGGCGACGCGCTCCTCGAGGAAGGCCCGAAACGGTGCAATTCCAGTTCCCGGACCAACCATGATCATGGGCGCGCTATCGTCTGTCGGTGGCTTAAAACCCTTCGCAACGTGGATGAATACCGGCATTTTGGCTCCGGTGTCAGCGCGATCTGAAAGATAGGTGGAGCAGACGCCTTTCCGCTTCCTTCCATGGGTTTCGTAATCCACCCGAGCGACCGTCAAATGCACCTCTTCCGGATGAACCTTCAAGCTTGAGGCGATGGAGTAGAGTCGCGGTTGCAGTTTTCCCAGTAACCCAACCAACTCCGGAGCCGAAATTTTCACGGCGGGATACTCCAGGAAAAAGTCGATAATTTCGCGGCTCTCCGTGTGAGCGGTGAATTCCTTGATCTTATCTTTCTCGAGCAGACCGCGAAGTTCATCATTGTTAGCGCGCTCCGCGAAATCCTTGAGAAATTTCCGCGAAGGAGTCGTGATATTGTAGTTCGCAATCAGAGCCTGACGAAGCGGAGCTTCACTTCCATCAGGCGTTGGCACGACTTCCTCCGGGTTCAATCCCAACACCTCAATGGTTTCATCAACCAGTTCCGGATCATTCTGAGGAACCAAACCCAGGGAATCGCCCAATTCATAGTTCAAGCCGGAACCAGCCAAACTCAGCTCAAAATGACGGATGTCTTTCACGGATCCCTCGCCACAGAGGCGCTCGTGAACAGTCAACGTAGCTGGGAACGGATTCTTACGGGAATAAACGACGCTTTCGCTCATGATGGGCCTATACGCCGGTTAGGGCAGGTCTGCATCAGAAAAATCGCCAGGTGGTTGAGTCCGCGTCAATCCCGGGTAACCTCCCGCCTGACACCACCAGACTCTTCGTGAATAGCAACCTTTCTGACATTCAGGCGATCGGGTTCGACCTGGACAACACTCTCTATGGTCGCGATCAAGCGGTCAATGCCTGGGTCCGTTCCATCTTTCCGGAAGACGAAGCCCTGGCGGACGCTGCGATTCGCCATGACAACAGTGGTTTCATTCCCAGGCCAGACTTCTACGGATGGATTGCCGAGCGCGTCGCATGGGCGGACGATTGGAAGGCGGTGGAAGCTCGATTTCAGCGCGAAGTGATGAGCATGATCGCGAAGGATTCGGCGATTCATGCGGCGGTGGAAGCTTTGGCGAATCGTTTTCGGTTGGGAGTTCTCACCAACGGCGACGGCCACTTTCAGCTCAAAAAATTCGCCTATTTAGGCCTCGATGCGCATTTCGCCCCCGGGCACGTCTTTGCCACGGGGGACATCGGGCATCACAAGCCTGATCCTCGCTCGTTTCAGCCGCTGATCGATTCCTTTGGATTGCAGGCCGAACAAATCCTCTTTGTCGGCGACAACCCGGAGAATGACATTGAAGGCGCGGCAGCCGTCGGTCTTCGCACCTGCTGGATTCAGCTCTTTCCGGAACATCGTTGCGGGATTGAACCGGACCTCGTTCTCAAATCCGTCGCCGAACTCCCCCGGCATCTCACTGGCGAAGCGGTCAAGTAAGGATTTGGCGAACAACATTGCCGGAGAGATCCGAAAGGCCCATGACCCTCGAAACAATAATCCGCCAACAACGGAAGCACGTTACGATTGAAACTCCCATTGGCGGTCGTAGCGGTTTGAACCAAGGTTTGCGGAATTTTTTTCCCTGCTCTTCTAACTAATCAGCTCCCTATCTGAGCCAACCACATCAAGAGCCGAATAATTACAAAACAGACCGCCACGCAGATCAGGAATCCGAGCCAGTCTTTCGTTCGCGGCCTCATGAATTCCAGATCGGTTCCCGGGAAGAGTCGGCGGCTTTCGAACCGGCCCGGTTGAGCATAGGATTTCTCGAGATTCCGCCGATCAATCTCAGGATCCGGGTCAACTTCGGTCTTCATTTTCGCGAAATAGCGATTCAGCGCCTTTTGATCATCCCGCGCGGTGAAGTAACTCGCGAGAATCAAAACAAGAAAGGGAAGCAAAAGGCGAGGGGGAAGCCGAAGGGATTCCAGGGTTGCTTTGGATGCATTTGAAAGATCGAAGCCGATCCAATGATAGAATAAGAAATCGACATTGAAGGTTCCATTCCCGCGCATGTCTCCGACATTCTTCTGAACGATGGTTCGGAGGTTTCCATCGTCAGTATCGAAAAGCGTTTCCAACCGGGGTTCTTCAATCGGCGAAACGCCTTCTCGCCAGAAAATCGCTTGTCCTCCGGATCGGATCGTGACCTGAATGGGTTCTCCAACCGCTGCGACCGGTGGCTCTGGCCCGAGGTTCGTGATCGCGGCAGAGTCGTTCTTCTGCTGGGCGGCAGCCATCGCCTCGGTCCAAGCTTCGTGTTTCGCGACGTCGGCAGCGGTCGCTGGTCGAGTTTGGATCTTGGTAAGAACTTGGGTTGATGTCGTCAGACCGGGAGCGGTTCGCATCCCTGGAACCATTTTGGGTAAGAGGAAGGGAAGGACAAAGAAGAGGAGGAACGAAACGGAAATCGTGATCCAGACAGCCCTTCGGTTGGCGCGTCGCCAATACATCCCAACCCAAAAGGGAGCCGCAAACAGGATGGGGAGTTCGACCGCTGATTTGAACTGCCCAAAGACATCCGCCATGGTCAGAGCAACCACCGCCGCGCCAACAATGATCAAGCAACCCGTCAATCGGGCGACCGTAACGTACTCCTTCTCGCTGGCGTTCGGATTGACATAGGCGGCGTAGACATTCCGGACCACGAGTCCGGATGTGACAATCATGTAGGTGTCTGCTGAACTCATCATCGCAGCCAGGAGGCAGGCTAGCATGAGGCCAACGAAGCCCAAATTGAGTGGCCCCAAAATCTCTCGTGCCGCCACGCCCCAAACGCGATCCGGATCTGCGGCAATTTCCGCATTTCCGGCTAACAGTGCCAAGGCAATCAGCGCCGTGAGCGCCCAACCGACGGTGCACAATCGTTTCAGGAAATTTCCCACGACCAGTCCGATACGCGCTTCGTCCTCACTCTTGGCCGAGCCGCCGCCAGTGGCGATGAAGTGGGGCTGGACCACAATTCCGACAAGGACTAGCAGGGTCAGGGAGATAATATATTGAATCGGGAATTCGCCCGCACTGGGTCCATCAAAGAGATTGAAGTAGTCCGGGGAAACTCGCTGATGCATGATCTGAAACCCATCCATGACTCCTTGGGTCGCAGGATCTCCAAACTCTTTGACCAATGCCCAGAGACCAAATGGGATGAGAAGCACTGACAGGACAATGATGAAGATGCCTTGGATCAGATCGGTCCAGTAGGCCGCCGTTAATCCGCCCAATACCCCGTAGAGAATTACCACGATCGAGATGGTAGGAATGAGGATATATTTCAGGTCCCATCCTGCAATTTCCTCCCTTCCCATCAAGGGAATCGCGAACTTCGCAATGGCACTGAGCATGGTAGAGAGAAAGAACATGTAGAAGACAATCGCGAAGAGGGTGTAGGCGACGCCAAGGGCGCGGGATTGATACCGCTCCACAAACCAGTCGCCAAGGGTCAGGTGACGCATCCGTCGATACCACACCGCAGTGAACCAATAGATCGGTGTCACGAAAAGCCACATCAACGCCGACCAGACTCCACTCAGTCCGCTCGTCCAGCCAGTCCTTCCCACTGTCACGGGTTCGTGAGCGCCGGTCCCCGCTCCAAACGCGGCGAAGGTCTGGAGGAGTTTCCCAAAGCCCCGGCCTCCCATGAAATAGTCTTCCTGCTTCTTGACCCTTCGCATGGCCCAAATCCCGATCAAAACCATCACAATGAGGTAGATAATGAGAACGAGATAATCGAGACGGGTCATGGCGGCGCGGATGGCGGGATCGGCGAAATCTTAGGAGGTCACCGGAAGAGGAACAAGAACCATTTCTTGTCCGGAGTTGCGTTTGTGTAATCTACCCGATCCGCTCAATCTTTGCGGCGAAAGCACCATCGAATCCGTCTCGCCAGGGCAGGGATCGTTGCTGCTCGCGGAGGCTGAACTCAGGATTCTGCTCCAGAAACTTCTCTACCACGGCCTCGTTCTCGTCCGTTTCGAGGCTGCAGGTGCTGTAAACCAGAGATCCACCAGGTTTCAGCCGCTTTGAGACCGCGTGGAGCAACTGCAATTGGGTTTCCTGAAGCTTGGCGAAGTCTCTCGGTTTGATCCGCCATTTGACATCGATTCTACGCCGAATGACACCCGTATTGCTGCAAGGGACGTCCACCAAGATCCGGTCAAACTCCGGCAACGCTTCAGCCTCAGAATCTTCCACCTGCCAATTCTTAAGCTGACAGACGGTGTTCGACACCGAAAGTCGTTTCAAGTTGATGCGTAGCCGCTCGACCCGATTTGGAGAATTATCCGTCGCGATGATCTGCCCTTGATTGTGCATAGCGCTCGCGATCGCCAACGTCTTGCCGCCGGGCGCGGCACAAGCGTCCAAGATGGTTTCTCCAGGCTTCGGCGCGAGCAAGGAGATCGCTAGTGCCGTTGAGGGGTCTTGAGCGTAGACGAGACCTTCGTTGAGAGCGTCCTTGGGGAGATCTCCATTGACCTTGCGATAGGCAGGATGACCAGCCACCTCACTCACTCCATCGCATGATTGAATGGGTCGTTCGTGGAGCGGGTTGATGCGAAGATAAACCGGTGAAGGTATTTGGTTCCAAGCGGCAAGTTTGGACGTGTCTTCAAGTCCGAATTGATCGATCCACCGATCCCAAAGAAAGGACGGTAGGGACCACCGGATCGAAGGCTCCAAAGTGGGAACTGCCACCAAGAGATTTTCCTTTTCATCGATCGCTCGCCGCAAGACCGCGTTGACCACGCCTTTGGCCCACTTGCTGGCAAGGCTAACGGTCTCATTCACGACCGCGTGAGGGGTGCCATCCATCAAAACCAGCTCCGCAAGTCCAAGCCGAAGAATTCTCCGTGTTTTTGGATCTAGTTTTCCATCGGTAAGCAAACGAGCGAAATGATCGAGCAGCGTCTGATTGCGAATGGTGGTGTAGATCAATTGCTGCACCAACGGTCGGTCGATGGGCCGAAGCCTGTACTGGGAAACTTCTGCTTCGATCAGATCAGCAGCATAGGTGGAACCTTTTTCCCATTGTTGGAGAACTTGGAGGGCGATTCGTCGCGGCGACCGCTTCATGCTGCCTTCTTTTTTCGTCCCATTCT
Organism: uncultured Verrucomicrobiales bacterium; assembly: GCA_964351855.1. Lineage (GTDB taxonomy): Bacteria > Verrucomicrobiota > Verrucomicrobiia > Verrucomicrobiales > DEV007 > JBCDHN01. The sequence continues at coordinate 37,716 of CAYGQD010000017.1, read as the reverse complement.
CATGAAGGCGAAAACGATCAAAATTAGCGCTAAGACTGCTAACGGAATGCTGAGCATGGGACGATAGAGAATCCAGGAAACGGAAATGATGATCAAGGCAAAAGCCGTTGCCATCAGTGCCGCGATGAAACCAGTTCCGGCACCGACCAGATTGCCAATCATGGGAACGACATCCGCGACCACGGAAAGTGGTCGGAGAATAGCGCTTAGCCCAATCATCATCAACAACCAGCCGACGATACGAAGGATCCAGGTTAGGAACTTGTTTCTTGATTGGGCTACCTGAATCATACCCTCGGGATCGAGGTCTCCCATCTCCAGCATCCCAAACGCCTTTCCATTCTTCGCTCGATACTTCTCGAACGTGTTTCCGCTTTGTTGCGCAATGACGCTGACAATATCGGGTTGAACGGTAAAAAAACGGACCTTCACGTCACCGACTTTCGGACTCTTTGGATCACCGCGGTAGTAGCCGGGTCCCTCATCGATGAATTCGGATCGTATCGCTTCAGGAAGCTTACGTCGCGCCTTTTCGTCCAGCACGAACTCCACTTGCGAATTCATTTGTTCAACCAGGAAGGGGCTAAGTTGATAGGCACCAAGGGCCACTTCTTTGGCCTGTTGGACGGCTCGTTGAAAAGGCATTGAAGGATTCTGGTGCTCGGCGCGCCCATTTGGATGAAACTGGCCCGAGTTGATCGGCTCGCTCGCCCAAGTTGTCGCGTAGTCATAGGACGTAACGGTTTCTTCACCTCCACCGAGTTTCTTTTTGGTCTCGGTTTTTTTCGTCTCCTGCCATTGCAGCATTTCGACTTCCCGAATCAATTTGATGGCCTCGGCGTTGACTCCGAAGGCCCCGTCCGTCAGGACATCATTGGAATCTGCAAGTCCGGAGAGATGAACGGGTAGTCCGTCTGTCTCTGGATTGACGGAGGCCGCGTCGATTGGAATAACGACTTTGAAAAGTTCCTTCAGGCCCGCGATGGTCTGAGCGGAATTTTTCTCGTTCATCCATAGTAAACCACCACCAATGACAAAAAGGAGGAGTCCAACCAAGATTCCTTTGATGGAGTCCCCAAGTCGTCCAAGCCAATTTTTACTGGTCGTTTCGCTAAAGGCTGCAGCCATGGTCGCATCAATGACACACCGGGCCCGATTTACAAGTAGGGAATCTGTTAGGGTCTTATCGAAGGCTGCCTCGGAGTCTGTCGGACCTTGGCCGCCCGGCTCCAAAAATGGAGGATTCGGCAAAAACTCCCCTTCTTCTTCGCCGTCTGTGCCTAGTCCGGTCTTGGAAACATTTCCCGATGCAGGTAATAGATCCTTTTCAACTCACCGATCGGCTGTTCGTGGTCGTCAACTCGAATATCGCGAAATCGATCATTCAGGCCGGCATATCCCCAGCCGTCTCGAACAATTAGAAGAGCGGAGGATTGCTTTCCTCGCTTATCGCCGCCAGCTCTCTGACCCGCCTCAAGGGCCGCGATCATCCGCTCGGCCAAATGGCCTGTCGTTTCAAGGAACGCTCGCTCCATCTCGGCAGCAACCTCTTCACCACTGAGAAGATTTCCCTGAATCGCATATCCTTCTCCGACCCGATGAACCGCAGAATCTTCACATCGAGATCCCGTGAAGGCAGCGGCAATTCCCTTCGCGGAAATGATCCCAATTTGACGAAGCTCTCGGTTGGGATCTGCCTCCGTCATCACTTCGAGAACCTTTTCGGGGGCCGTACCAAGTCGCAGTAATTGGAGTCCAACAGGACCGTAACGGACATTTGCTAGCGACTGAGTGGCGATGGCACCCACTCCGGCCTCCGCCCAAGGAACGATCGCTCCGACTCCGACAATCTTCGACTGAACAGCAACTCCGATTTCTCCGGTGGAGAGATCGCACGCCACGATCGAGAACGTGTTCGTATCGGGAACCTCACTACCCATGCAAGGGAACAAAAGGATCCCAATGAAGGTTAGGGGGGCCATTAAGCGTGTCAGAACAGCAAAACGAACTGCCACCAGCATTTACGGGCGAAATACCCGGAGCGACCCGTTGTAAGGATCGATTTGAATCGAGAAATAATTGTAGACTTCGGCGGTACTCTGCCCCGGTCTTTCCTCAATCATCGTGATGTACCAGTTATGCTTCGCCTCATTATCTTGACCTTCGCGAATCATGTTCAAATCGGTCGATCCATCGGGAAGAAAACGGAACGATTGATAAACGGCGGAATCAACTCCTGACCCCAACCGTTGGCTTTGATTGAACGTCTTTTCGGAATCTCGCTCCGACAGAATGGACGACATGTCCTCAGAGAAAAGAAGAGGGTCTTCGAGGGCATAGGTTTCAGAGATCGGTACCAATTGCCCCTCGGGGTTATATTGGAAAAACTGCATGGCCCGGTATTCGTCCGTTGGCTGGGCATTGTTGGCGTCTTTGAATTTGTAAAAGCGGACCTCAACATCCGAATTTGTCGAAAGCGCCTGTTGCTGGGCAAGGGTTAAACGGTTCCGAAACATATCACCCTGTGTTGAAAGGGTGCTTGATCGCATCAGGCTGAAAATATTGGGGGCCGCCATCGCTAGCAAGAATGCAATGACGCTGATTACCACCAGAAGTTCAGCCAAAGAAAAACCAGCGCTCTGTGATTTCGTTCGATTCATAGGTCTATGGAAATGAATTTTCATGAGGCTCTACCTTAGGGAATGGGTGTCATCCACTTTGCTCCCTGGATGCCAACGGTTGTGCTAAAGATTTTGTATCGGACTCTCATGCCCTCATCGGAACCTGTCGCGGCCGTTTCAGCAAGGGCTTCGACCAACTCGTTGATGTCGTCCTCATATTTGTCAGAAACCTCCATCCAGTTTCCGGGCAGGCCGAAATTCTTCATGAATGGGCGTTCGCCAAACTTTTCTTCAAGACGGATCGCTGAGGTTTCATCGATCGCAACCATGGTCACCTTTACCAGAGGAGGGAGTTGGTGCCGAATCAAACTGGTGCTGGAAGCCTCATTAACATCACCATTCGGGTATTGAGAATCGTAGCGATAATCGGTTGATAAAATGGCTTCATCCCGGGTGCTGGTAGGGTCCAGATCAGCAATAGCCTTTCGCGGCATAAAGGTGAGCGCAATAATGTTCTCTGCGAGTGGTCGGGAGTATTCTTCGAGCGAATGTTCCCACCAATCATCGAAATACTTTTTGTCGGTTGACTCCAAATCTTTGGCGTAGTCGATGTAGATGCTATTCTCTTCGGCAGGAGGTAGATATTCCATTAAGCGGTAGCGGTTTCGCTCGGGCGCATTCACAAATTTGGGTCGATACGGTTTATCGCTGTTGAACACCACGTAATATCCCCGCGCATTCATCAAATTCGAAAGCTGATTGTATTCGGCCTTCCTACTGACCCCTAGTGGAGCCTGGAAGAAGATCGCGTGGCCTGGCTTTTCACCGGAGACCGAAGTCAGGTCTTCTGAATACATGATCTTGAAATTCAACTCTGATTTCACCTCGTAGCTGTCCGGAATGAATTGATCCGGCGAGCTATTTTGGCTAGCTTGTTCTACGTAGGTGTTTAGGGTGGATTGGCTGAGGTTCTTGGTAATGATATCAAAGGCCACCCTCGCTTCGCGGAACTGGGAGACTCTACCCTGGGCAAGATCCCAACTTCGTTGCGTCTGATCCAAAATTCCGACGAACATCAGCATGATGGCGGAGAGGACGGTCATGGAAACCATCAGTTCGATGAGTGAGAAGCCTCTTGATCCCGACTGGTTGACTGGAGTTGTCATCGTATTTTACTGTCTAAGAACGTTAGGGATTGGTATTTCCGGGCGAACCTTCGGCCATCTCGCGGTCGATTAACCGCGTAATTCGGGATTGGTAGGTGTGAATGTTTCGCCAGTTCGCTTCGGTATCGAAGTGGGTATCCCAGTCAGATGCGTTGGTAGAGGGTTCATCAATGAAGGAGGAGAGAATTTCCACAATCACCAACTGAAGTTCGTCTTGGTCTTTTCCTGTCGCATCGTAGGCCGTATAGGTCGCGCCATCCAGTCGATCAGGAACCGATCCCGGTGCACTCGAAAAACCAGACGCGGAGCCACCGGGGCGTTCCGTGTTCGAACTCTTCGGCACGATAATCCGCGCCACGTAGTTTCTCGTGAAATTCTCAGGGTCGGAACTAATCAACCGAGTGATGTCAATTCCCTGGTCATCGTAAAAACGAATCCGGTTTTCATCGTCGTTGTAGTTGAAGCGCTTGTCCCAGTCCGTCAGCGAAATTTCAGAAACGATTTGCTGGTGGATTCTCGCTTCGATCGCCAAATCGCCGGCGCGTTTCAGCGTTTGGATTCCCTGGGGGAGCATTCCAAGTAAGCCTACCAAGGCCAAAGACGCGATTCCGACCGCCAAGGTGACTTCAATCAACGTAAACGCTTGGCTTTTTTGACCACTCGTGGTGCTTAATGGGGATCTCATAGTGGGTTTTTCAACAATTTCGTCAGGGTCAGATTCAGAAATGGACAACGATCAAGTGCAGACTGTTGCATTTACAAAGACAATACAAGCCTAAATTATCGGTGAACCCTATTTTTCCGCAGAAGCGGTGAGTAGGCGTTCCTCCAAGCGATCAAACTTTTTTGACCGATTGGAGTAGTCCGGGTATCGCTCGCCCCCAACGGCAGGTCGGTAGCGGAAGTGTTTGTACATCCACAGATAATGCTCCGGTTTTTGGGCAATCATTCCTTCCACGGAATCCCAACAGGCTTGGGCGATCTCTTCCGCAGAGGTATCCGTGGAAAACTCCATCAAGTGGTTCGAAATGGCCACATAACTTCCATCTTCTAAAGGAACGCAAATTCCGGTCAGAACGGGCAGTTTTGTCCGTTTGCTAAGAAAAGCTCCGAGGATGGTGACGCTCACCTTGAGTCCGAACATTCGGATGATGGTTGCTGTTTCACCGGGTGGAATCGTGAGATCTGGAAGAAACGCGGCGATTCCTTTTCGTTTGAGAACTCGAAGCAGCTTCAGCATGGATGTTTCTTGGGAAATGAGCTGATGGCCTAAAAATTCCCGGTTCTGCTTGAAAATCTTGGTTAATCTGGGGTTTTTGAAGTCCTGAGCAATTGCGGTGTAGTGCAGGCCATGTAGGCCCAAGCCTGCTGCCATCCATTCAAAATTGCCGAAATGTGGTGTCATCAGAACTCCTCCACTTTCAGCGAGTTGATGCGCATCTTCGATGTACTGATAGATCAGATAATCGGCTCCTTTTGATTCCGTAAGGCGACTCGTCCAGAATTGATCAAGGTAGGTTCTTGCCCAGCTCTGATAGCATTTTCTGACGACGACTTCCGTTTCATCGGAAGTCCATCTTCCGGGGAAAGCGGCATTGAGGTTGGAAAAAGCCGTTCTTCTTCCGTCACGATGAAGGTAAAAGCCAAGAATCCCCAGGCCGCGCGCTAGTTTCAGGAGAATCCATCTAGGAATAAACGGAATCATCCAATAAGCGGAAGCGAGCGCGAGCCACTCAAAAAAGTAGCGAAGTCGTTTGGCTGGTCCTGGCATAGTCTGTGCATTCATTATCTCGAAATGCGTGTTGAACCATCGCAAAATTTGCCAACTCATTCGGAATCGCTCGGAGTGTCAGTTTTCCGCACCCTCATTCTTCCACTGCCTTTCAAAACACCGGGAAGCCGAAGATTTTCTGGAACGCCATTCTGAAAGCGTATTTTCCAGTTGCCATCGTCCATCTCAGTGCTAAACATCCTCCCTCTTTGCTAGGCGCTGAAGCCTTGGCGGGGCTCGGTAGCTCAGTTGGTAGAGCAGAGGACTGAAAATCCTTGTGTCGGCGGTTCGATTCCGTCCCGAGCCACTTTCATTTTTGGGCTGGTTCACCTGAAGATCATTATCAGAAAAGGCTTTATTGAGGTCGGGTTTTCTGGAGACTTCGCGGATGAAACGCTTGAATTTGATTCTTGGGGTCGCTCTTGGCTGGTGCTCGTTGCTGCACGCCGCTGAGAAGCCAAACCTTCTTTACATCCTGGCTGATGACCTGGGCTTCAGTGATTTGGGCTGTTTTGGTGGGGAGATTGATACGTCGGTTTTGGATGCGCTCGCGGCGGAAGGGGTTCGGCTGACTCAGTTTTACAATACCGGGCGGTGTTGTCCGAGCCGGGCGGCGTTGCTTTCCGGGCAGTATCCGCATCGCGTGGGGCTCGGTCATATGACGACGAATGATTTGGGGCGGCCTGGATATCGCGGGGTGATTTCGGAGGAGGCTCAGACGATTGCCGAAGCCCTCAGACCTGCAGGTTATCGTTCGTTCATCTCTGGCAAGTGGCATTTGGGAACCGAGGACCCGACGGAGCATGGATTTGAGGAGTTTTACGGTACGCTGGTGAGTGCGAAGCGTTTTTTTGATGCGGAGCATTTGATTCGGCTGCCTGAGGGGAGGAAGGCGAGGGAGTATGCCGAGGGAGCGTTTTATGCGACGGATGCGGTGACAGATCATGCGATTGATTTCCTGAACCTCGCCCGAGAGACGCCTGATCAGCCTTGGTTTCTCTACCTGGCCTATCACGCTCCGCATTTTCCCCTTCACGCACCCAAGGAAGAGATCGCGAAGTATGCCGACCGATATTTGGAAGGATGGGACGTGCTGCGAGCGGAGCGGTTGGAACGCATGAAGGAGCTGGATATTGTGGCGGAGTCGACCGAATTGAGCCCACGTTCGACCTGGCAGAACTATGGTGAAACGAAGACGGGAACGAATCCGGCTTGGGACACCCTCGATCAGGATCGGCAGTTGGATCTCGCTCGGAGAATGGCCATTTACGCCGCGATGGTTGACCGGCTTGATCAGCAGATTGGTCGCATCGTGGAAGACCTGAAGGCGGCAGGGGAGTGGGAGAATACCCTAATTGTCTTTACCTCGGACAACGGAGCTTGCTTTGAGTGGGACCCGTTTGGTTTCGACATCATATCGAGCAATCAGAATATTCTCCATGCGGGAGATCAGCTCGATGAAATGGGGATCCCCGGCACGTTTCATAGCGTTGGTTCCGGTTGGGCGAATGCGGGAAATACGCCCTGGCGGATGTATAAGCACTTTAATCATGAGGGAGGGATTGCCTCGCCGGGGATCGTCCATTGGCCTGCAGGTCTGACGGTGAAGGCGGGATCGATCAACCATGAACCGGCTCACCTGATCGACTTGTTGCCGACAGCGGTCGCGCTGGCTGAGGCACGTTATGATGGGAAGTTGCCTTTGCCGGGTGTCAATCTGATCGAGCAGATCAACGAGGGGACGGGCGAAGATCGAACGCTTTTCTTCGAGCATCAGGGAAATCGAGCGGTGAGGCAGGGGAAGTGGAAGTTGGTGGCGCTGGATGACCAGCCTTGGGAACTCTACGATTTCTCGGTCGATCGAACCGAGATGAACGATCTGTCCGGAAAGTATCCCGAGAAGGTCGAGGCGCTCAACGCGGCTTGGGACTTATGGGCGGAGCAGAACCAAGTCACGCCGCTTCCGGCGGATCTTGGGGTGAGGTATTTGAAGCCCGACTGAGTTTCCTATGGTTTGCGAGTTGCGTAGGCTTGCCGGATCCAGTCTCCGCGGGTCGAACCTTCCGGCTCGGCAGCGAGAGGGGTTAGAATCTGCCAACGTTCTTGAAGGGGCTCGGTGAGAGGTGATTCCAGCTCTGCGTTGTGGCCGGGATGAGCGGTCGAGTATTGACCGCCCAGAGAGGTTCGCTTCGGCTGTTCGGGGCCATGGAGACCGTGAAGTCCTCCGCGAGTTCCGAACCATTGAACGGCGGCGAAATCCGGCGAATCGGGGCTGACATCGCTCACGTAAATCGTGGCGCTTTTGTCCTGATGGAGACGTTCCTGGAGTTGTTCGACATCGATCGCTTGCGCGGAAGTCTGTTTGGAAATCGCGAGATGAGCGGTCCAGCCTGCGGCCTGTCCCAGGCTGCTCCAGATGGGTTCGAGACGAAGTGCGCCAAAGCCGAAGTGACTGGCCGAGCAGGCGACCGGAACGAGGAGGTTTTCCGTCTTCTGCGGGACGATGATCCCATAGGGAATCTGGTAGGGAGGGATGGGTTGATAGAACTCACCGGTGTGGTGACCCTGGTAGCGAGTGCCAACGCGTCCCGTTCCGTGGCAGTTATGAACGTAGTCTCCAATCGCGATACTGTCGGGATGAAGAACTCCTCGCGCGTCATCGGGAAGCTGAGGGGTGTCCTTCCCGGTGAAAACATACTGGCCGATCAATCGGCGAGCTTCCCGAATGTAGAGTTTGGGGGGAAGGTGATTCGTATCAGGAAATTCATCGCGACAAAATCCCCAGGACCGGGCGTCGTCCTGGATCTCCGCCGGGACCTCAGGATCGCTTTGCAGAAAGTAAAGCAAGCCGACGTTGTTGTAGAGGTGTTGGTCAACGATGGCCTTGCGAACTTCAGCACCACCGGTGGGATACGCGTCGTTGATGTCTGGCATCGATAAGCGAATGAGGGCGTGAGGCGTGTCATTGACGTCGGTTTTGCGGTTCGGCATCAGCGGGAGATGCGCGCGAAAAATGCCACTCCGATCAGCTGCGAATACCTTCGACAGGGCTCCGGATTCGAAGTGGGTGAGGGCTCCGATGAAGTCTTCTCTGCGGTAGCCTTCGGGAGCTGAGGCCATGACCTTGTACTCCTCCTCCTGGGTCATGATGAACCGAAAGTTGTAACCCTGAACCTGGCCATCCCCGTGACCGTTCTCGTCGCCGGCCATGGGCTCGCCATATTGGTCTCGGGATTCTCGACCAACGTGAAAATTCTCACCCGCCAGCGCCATCAGGTCCCCTTCGTAGGTGGCATCGATGAAAAACTTTGCCTCGTGGTTGACTTCATCCTCGGTCCGGATCGACAGAATGCGTTGTCGACCTCGAATGAAGGCGGAAGTTTCCACCGAGCGAAGTATGGCCTCTTTTCGGACGTGAATCGTCGGGTATTCCGAGAGCATCGTTTCGAGGACGCGCAGATTCACGGAAGGCTCGCCATGTGTTCCCCGGAAGCAACTCTTCACCTGCTCGGAGTTCGGGCCATAGTGTTGGGCATAGTCCGCTTCAACCCGCCTGGCAAAATCATGGAAAAAGCCGGTGAGAGCCTCGAAGCTACGAAAATCCGTATAGGAAAGACCTGCGGTAAGAAGGCCGCCGATGCGGTCCGTGGGTTCGATCAGAGTAACGGAGTGGCCGCCTTTGGCTGCGCTGATGGCGGCGGCAATTCCACCTGGAGTAGCTCCATAGACCACGACATCCGACGGCTCGGTCGCCGTCAACGCCATTGGAATCAGGGCTAGCCCACATAGCCAGACTGTAAATCGCGTTTTCATCCGGGGACCTTACGGCGAAGGTTGATTGAGAGGAGTCCGAATCTGGCGAACCGCCTCGCCGTTTCCATCGCGAATCTCGGCAACAACCGTTTTCTCCTCCCAATCGATGGTCAGAAGCCCGAAATTCGCGGTGGTGACGTTTTCGCCGAGGCGATAGCGGTTGGGTTCCTGGCCGCCTCCGTCGAAGGTCTGATTGAGGCCGCTCGACGTGACTTCAAAGAGCTGAAAGCCGGGCCCCGTCGGGTCGCCCTCCGGCAAGCGCATGATTTCTCCCAAGTGACGGTCTCCGCTCAAGAGGATCGTGTTCGTCGCTTTGGTCTGACGAAGCAGCTGAAAAAGACGACTCCGCTCCTTGGGGAAGTTCTGCCAGCGTTCCCAGAAGTGATCGACAGGAATTACCTGGATGCTGGAAGCGATGATTCGAAAATCGGCGGGCTCTTTCAGCTTTTCCTCGAGCCAATTCCATTGTGCTTCCCCGAGGATGGTTGCCCCGGGGAGGCTGTTTTCGGCATAGCGTCCGAGGATTCGGGTATCGATTTTCTCCATGCGAACCAGTTCGGAGCGGAAATAGCGGGTATCGAGAAGGATGATCTGAACGCGTTGGCCTTCCGGACCGAGCTGATAGGCATCGTAGATCCCTGGCCGCGTCCAAGGCTCTCGCTCCTTGGGAACTTCGAAGGCTTCCAGGAATACTTTCTGGGAGCCTTCTTTCGCGGGGAACTCCGCACCGGCATCATTGAGCCCGTAGTCGTGATCGTCCCAAGTCGCTAGAATTCTGCAACCGCTCTGTTGGAGGTTCTGGTAACCGGGTTCGGCTAAAAGCTGGCCATATTTCTTTCGCAGCACATCCATTCTCAGGGTGTCGCCATAGATGTTGTCTCCCAGGAACAGGAAAACGTCCGGCTTTTGAGCGGTGATTGAAGGCCAGATGGCCTGACTGCGACTTTGGTGACAGCAGGAGCCGAACGCGATGCGGGTGACGACCTGCTCTTCGGCGTCCGCCATCACCGTGGAACGCGAAAATGGGCCGAAAAGTGCGAGGGTAAGAATCAATGGAAATCTCCAGGACATGAAATACCGTTCTCCTTCCCGCCCATGTCAGCAACCACGTCTTCCCACAAACAGAACTTCGTCGATCCGTCTGATCTCAAAGCAGAGCGTCGGAACGCGATGTCAAAGCTGGAACAGATTCAGCTCTATCGGCGCTACTTAAAATATGAAAACTATCGTTTAAAGGTTCGGCATCGAAATGGATTGGGCGGGGTGGAGTTTGCAAAACGACGGTCAGATTTGCTCGATCACGTTCTCCAACAGGTCTTCGTCGATGCGTTACTGGCTGTCAGTGAAGACCCGAAGCCGTCCCGAGCACGGAAGCGCAGCACTCACCCGGTGACCTTGGTGGCCTTTGGTGGATATGGACGGGGCACTCTCAATGTGAAGAGTGATGTTGACCTCTTGTTTCTTTGTCCGGACGATACCAACAAGCTCGCCGATGACACCGAGGGAATGGTGCAGGAGATTCTGCAAATGCTCTGGGACGTGGGTTTCAAGGTGGGGCACGCGGTTCGGTCGATCCGTGAATCCATCAAAATGGCGAATTCCGACCATGCCACCAAGACGGCGATGTTGGACCGTCGATTCGTCACCGGAGATCAAGCCTTGTTCGAAGATTTTTCGGACCGATTTCACACCCACTGCATTCAGGGCAAAGAGAATGAATACCTCAAGACTCGACAGGAACAGTTTCAGAGTCGACACAAAAAATACCTGAAGACGGTTTACGTTCAGGAACCGAATATCAAAGAAGGCTGTGGAGGATTGCGGGATTACCAAAACATTATCTGGGTCTTACAGGTCAAATTTGGTCAGAACCAGTTGAGTTATCTACGCGAGCAGAAGATTCTTTCGAAGACGGCCTTCTTGGCCATGACCCGGGCCTTTGAATTTCTGATGCGCGTCCGGAATGAGCTTCACTATTCCGAGAAATCGGGGACCGAAACCCTAACTTTGCGTCTCCAAGGCGTCGTCGCGACGAATCTGGGCTACCCGCAGGGCAAGATGCTACGCCGAATAGAAGTGTTCATGCGTGACTATTACCGTCACACTCGGGCGCTTTACATGCATAGCACTTCTCTCATGCAGACCTTTCAGTTGGCCCAGGAAGACGAGAAGCCCGCGTTTATCAGTTTCTTGGCGAGAGGTGGGGGAGAAGACGATTTTGGGGCCTTTTATAGCCGGAACGGGCTCATCTATCCTCGTGAGAAAGATGCTTTTGAAACAGATCCGACGCTGATGATGAAAGTGTTTCAACACACCCAACAGCGCCATCTTAGCCTAAGCCCGGCGATGCGCCGGATGTTCAAGAACAACTACGGTTTGATTGGGAAAGGTTTTCAACGCAATCGGGCGGTAAAGGAGATCTTCGAATCGATTCTAAGTCGAAAAGGGGAAGTTGGGCGGGCGTTGCGTCAGATGCATCGAGTGGGATTCCTGGGGAAGTATTTGCCGGAGTTTGGTGAGTTGGATTGTTTGGTGCAACACGAGTTCTTTCATCGGTTTACCGCTGACGAGCATACCTTGAAATGCATTGATGTACTGGACTCACTTAGCGACTCGAAAGAACAGAAGACGGCCTTCTTTCAAAAGCTTTTTCATGACTTGGAGGATCCCTTTATCCTCTATCTCGCTCTGATTATGCACGATACCGGGCGTGCAGAAAACAAGCGCTATCACACGGATGCCAGCACGGTATTGGCAAGCGATGTGTGTCGGCGACTAGGGATTCGCGGGGAGCGGCGGCGGTTGCTAATTTTCTTGGTCGATAATCATCTGACCCTTTGGAAAACGGCGACATCGAGGAATATCGAGGATCCGGAAGTGATTGAGGAGTTTGCCGCAGTTATGGGAAATCGCTTCTATATGCAGACCTTGCTTCTGATGACGTATGCGGACTCGAACGGGACCAATGAGGAAGCTTGGAGCCATTGGAAGGAGATGCTCATGATGCAGCTTTTCCGTTCCACCTATTCGTATCTGGAAGATCAGCAAGCCTTTGAGAGCGGAATTCAGGAGTCCAAAATCGAACTGAAAGAGGCCGCGCTTAAAAAGCTGGGTGATGACTATGCCGAAGAAATTGATGCAGTGTTCGAATTGATGCCTGAGCGCTACTATCTTTTTCGCCAAGCGACGGACATCGTTCGCCACCTGAAGTTGTACCGCTACTATCTCACGCATCTCTATCAATCGGATGGCTCAGAAAGTCTTCATCCGGCTCTAAATTGGATTCACTTTCCCGAGCGTGGATATTCTCAACTGGAGTTGGTGTGTTGGGATCGGAAGCAGCTTCTGATGAAGGTTGCCGGAGCTCTTGCCGCCGAAGGAATCAACGTTCTCAGTGCAGATATCTTCACGAGACAGGACGATTTGGTTTTGGATATCTTCCGAGTCTGCACCACGGAAATGACTCATGTGAAATCGAAGCGGACTCAGCGTGCGGTTGAAGAGTTGCTAAATCGGATGTTGGACACCTCAGGTGAGATTTCGGAAATCGAGACCCAGATTCCAACGAACTGCCAACACGATGCGGAGTTAGTCTCGGATTTCCCTACCAGAGTGTTTGTGGATCCGCATTCGGGAGGAAAGCACACCGAATTAGAAATTCAGGCGCTCGACCGATTAGGGCTACTGTTTGATGTGTTTCGAGCAATCGGAAATCAGGATATCGAAGTGGTTCATTCTCGAATCTGCACGGAAAAAGGGGCTGCTGTTGATACCTTCTACCTGACCGATCAAACCGGCGAGAAGATCAAAGACCCGAAGACAGTCAAGGCGCTGGTTCGAAGCGTGGAAAAGGCGATCGGAATCTAGAGTATCGTCCGAGGCGGAAGCTGACGCGTAGCTTAGAAGACGGCAATGCTGCGACTCCTTCCACCCATTGTTTTACGATACCTCGCACGGCACAAACTCATTGCGCTGTTCGATGTGTTAAGCGTGGCGATTGGAGTGGCGGTTTATCTCGCGATCCAAACCGCGAATCACAGTGCCAATCGTGCCTTTCGCTCCACGATTGATTTGGTAGCCGGCAAGAGTCACCTGGAGGTTCGAGGAAGCAGTGGTTGGATCGAGGACGATGTTTTAGAAACCGTTAGCAAGCATCCCGATGTCCGGGCGGCCACCCCACTTTTGGAAGGCTATGCGACTCTGCCAGACGCCCCGGGGCGTTACCTTCACATTGTCGGTTCCGATCCTTTTACGAATGGGGAATTCGAAACAGTGGGGGCGCTTGCGAGAGCTGGGGATCAGTTCAATCTGGAAGATTGGTTGTCGCGTCCTCGGTTCGTCTTCATCCATTCGGACTTAGCGGGACGTCTCGGAGCGAAGGCGGGAGAAACCATCAACGCGGAAATCGATGCGACGTTGGTGGAGTTGACGGTCGGTGGAATCTTGCCGGAGGGTGTCGGTTCGGAGTCGATGGCGGTGATGGATATTGGCTGGGCTCAGGAGTTATTCGGCAACTCGGATCGGTTGACATCGATTCAACTACTCTTGAGAGATCCTCAACAGATTGGGACGACCAGGAAAGAGATCGCCAGCCAGCTTTCAGACGGGGTGATCGTCCAAGCTCCGGAGCAGCGTTCTGAGCAAGTTCAGCGGATGTTGGAAGGGTTCCAGCTCAACATCACCGCCCTTAGTATGGTTTCGATCCTGGTCGGCGTTTTCTTGATCTACAATTCAGTTTCTGCGTCGGTGGTTCGGCGAAGGCGGGAAATCGGGATCCTGCGTTCCACTGGAGCGAGTCGTCTGCAAGTGCGCTTCATGTTTCTCGCCGAGGGGTTGCTTCTCGGTATCCCAGGAGTGATTCTCGGCGTTCCGTTGGGGACTTGGTTAGCGTCCATGCTGATTGCTGACGTGAGTCAGACGATTTCCTCCCATTATGTGTTGATCAGTGCTTCCGAGATCACGATTGCCTCGAGAGATGTGATCGTGGCGACCGCCTACGGAATCGGTGCGACCCTACTCGGAGCCTGGCTTCCTGCGCTCGAGGCTTCCCGAGTCCCCCCTTTGAGTGCGCTTCGGCCCAACCGAGCGATGGAGCCGCAGCGTTTACCGGCTCTCAGGCTCCTCCTGATTGGGGGGCTGGCGTTGGTTCTTGCGGTAGCGTTTTCGCTGCAGGCTCTCACGACCGGACCGCCCTGGGTCAGCTTTGCTGCCTGTTTTTGCCTGGCGTTAGGGGCTTCTTTGGCGACTCCCTGGCTTTGCCGATTGATGGCAACCTTCGTATCGCGAATCAATCCTGGAAACGGTTACATCGGATTATTGGCAAGGATCGCGAGCGATAATTTGGGACGTTCGTTGCATCGTTCCGCCGTAACCGTGGCCGCTTTGATGATGGCCGTTTCGATGACGATAGGGGTGACGGTGATGGTTTCTTCCTTTCGCAACACGATCGATGTGTGGATCAACCAGGCGATGAAGGCGGATCTTTACGTCACTGCGGCATCCAGTCAGGTCTTGGGATTCAAAGCGTTTCTTCCGCATGAGGTTGTGGAGTTTATGGAGGATCAGCCTTCGGTGGAATCCGTCGAAACGTACCGGCAAACGGAACTCAGTTTGCCGGATGGAACCAGTTTTGTGTTGGGGGCGGTCGAAAATGCGGCCCGCGATACGCTGATCTTTCTGGGGGGAGATGGGGAGCGGAAGATCGAACAGTTTTTTCAACCCGGTTCAGCCTTGGCCACAGAGGCGCTGGCGTTGAGGCTTGACTTAAAAGAGGGATCGAAGATTCGGATTCCAACGCCGGCGGGTTTTCAGGAGTTCACCATTGCCGGGGTGTATTACGACTATTCCGATGACCGGGGAAAGCTCGTCTTGAATCGAGCAGAGTTTGCGAAGTACTGGGAGGATGATCGGATTCACTCGTTTGCCGCCTTTCTCAAGGATCCCGAGCAAGCCGAAGCCGTGGCGGAGGCCCTGCGCGTCCGATTCAGTGGTGAGGGAGAACTTACTATTTATCGGAATCAGGGAATACGGGACCGTATTTTTGAAGTCTTCGACCAAACATTCGCGGTGACCTACGTATTGCGATCGATCGCGATTCTAGTGGCAATCTTCGGAGTCAGTCTTTCGCTGGCGACGTTGGTGATGGAGCGGACTCGGGAAATCGGAATCTTTCGGGCAATCGGGGCGAGTCAGGGGCAGATTCGCGCCGTTTACTTGATTGAAGCGGGCCTTTTGGGCCTGTTTGGGAGTCTGATTGGGATATTAAGCGGGTTGGGAATGGCGGTGATCTTAACGCTGGTGGTGAACAAAGCCTTCTTCGGCTGGACGATCCAACTCCAGATTCCCTGGGGTGACGTGCTCTTGACACCGCTTTGGCTGGTGCCGGTTGCGGTCTTGGCAGGGCTAATCCCGGCTGCTCGTGCGGCTCGTATTGCAGTGAGTGAGGCAGTAAGAGGGGAATAAGCGTCGCGAGTCATCAAGGATCTCCGTCGGCGTACTTCGGGTCGTTTTGCATAAAGGTGATCAGGCCATCGAGGTGGGCGATGTAGGCGTCCACGTCCATACTCCCTACCTCTGGCTCGCCCTTTACCGCATACAAATAGCCATCGACATAGGGACTCGAGCGAATGATGCAGGCATCCGCTGCCAGGGCGGGGTTCATGCCTTCAAAGTTGCCGTTCATGGAACAAAAAACGTCACTGGCGGCCTTAAATCCTTCCACCCAGCCAATTTCCTGGCCGGATTCAACCGGTGTACCAACTTCGAGGTTGAACTCCGCCTCGACGAGTTCGCCCAGCATTCGGGTCGCGAATTTAGTGAACCCGACATGCCAGATTCCGTCGCCTTGATCGGACATCCAGTAATGGGATTTCGAATACCGGAAGGTCTTCGGGAACCGGGCCGAAAGGCGGGCGTGTTTGAAGCGGACGAATTCCAAAGTGGGGAGAGGTTAGGGTTCCGGGGGATGAGTCCGCTGCGAAGCTCAGGAAAGCTTTCCTGCGTGAAGTTCGCGGATGACTCGCATGCGGTTGGCGAGTTCCCGGTCGTGGGTCACCATTACGAGGGCGACGCCTTCGGAGTTGCTGACTTCAACGAGGAGATCAACCAACATCGCGGCATTTTGCTCATCCAGCGCCCCGGTGGGTTCATCCGCGAGCAGGAGTTTTGGCCGATTGATCAGCGCCCGAACGACAGCAACGCGCTGGCGCTCACCACCGGAAAGCTGGGCGGGGTGTTTCGTTCCATGTTCGCCGAGTCCGACGCGCTCCAGCAAAGTGGTTCCCCGTTCCCGGGTGAGCTGTAACGTTTCTCTGTCCAATTTTCCAGAGGCTAGAGTTGGGATGAGAACGTTTTCCAGCACCGTGCATTGGGGCAACAGGTGGTGAAGCTGAAAAATGAATCCGATTTTTTGGCTGCGTAGCTTCGCCAACTCTTTTTCTTCCAGGTCCGCCAGATCTTGCCCTTCAATGATGACCTTTCCAGAGGTGGGGCGGTCCAGGGTTCCCAAAAGGTTGAGCAAGGTCGACTTCCCGCAGCCTGAAGAGCCAACAATCGAAATGCGGTCGCCTTCGGCTACGGTGAGGTCCAGGTCCTTTAAGACGTCCCTTTCTTCATAGGTTTTGGTGACACCCTGAACTTCGATAATCGGCATACTCATTGGCAGAACCTGTCGCTACCCTGAGCCGATTTCAAATTGAACCGAACGATGAAAATCGATGGGAGGCGATTCGTAAAAGCTATTGGCAGGTTGTGAGGATCCGATCAATCGGAATCATGAGAACTTGGCCAGCACTCATCGGGACTCCTTGGTTCAACGCTCGAAGGACAGATTGGGTCGTGGAATGAGAAAAGGCAATGGATTCGAGGGTATCCCCTTCATGGACGACGTAAGCAATGCAATATTGGTCGATTGGCTGCGCCGATTGGCCCGTGTTTGAGCCTGAAACCGGACGAGATACTGCCTCAGGATAGTAGGTTTCTGAGCTTTCCGTTCCCGTTTTTAAGGGAGGGAGGGGAGGTGACGGAAGGAAGTCTTGCCTCGTGGTGGTCGTCGTGGCCAGTGACGCGCCACCGAATTCGGAATCGGATGGTCCTGGAGGAAGATCGGCGGAGTTTCCCCCACCGGGAAGCTGAAGAACCTGTCCCGGCAAAATGGGGCTATCCATTTCGATCCCATTCGCTTCCGCAATCTCTTCGGGCGTGACTCCGTTTTCCCTACCGATTCGGTAGAGGGTATCGCCGGGTTGGACGGTGTGATTGACGGGCAACTCCGGTTCGGAGGGAAGAGCGGTTTCATCTCCGGATTCCGGGATTTCGGGGGAAAATTCTTCGGGTGCCTGCGGTTCGGTCTCGGGAGCTGATTCGAGTTCAGTTTCGGCTCCTTCCGCGAGCAGGGTTTGGGGAGCGATGGCTTGGCCGCTTTCCGGGTCAACGGGGCCTGGAGGAATCCCGTCGTTTGGGACTGCGGAGCTGTCGTCTGAAGTTTCCTCCTCACTTTCAGTCGTATCGGGTGCCTTGGCTTCGGTGGGGCCTTTAGGAAGCCCGGAAACGCTTTCCAAACGTTCGGGCGGCAAGATTTCACCCGATTCTTCCAAGGAGGCGATCGCGTCCTTCAGCGTAGGCTCGTTCTGCGACTTGTTCAGGACAGCAACCGTCACGGGAACCGCCGTGACGATTGGGATTAACGCCAGAGCAAGTTTGCGGGCGAGGAGACTGGATGGGGAAGTGCCTGGAAGGTCGTCGGGTTCGAAACTCATGGGAAGACGGCGCTTGTTGAGAGAGCCAGAGGTAAATTTAGGACGTTTTCTAGATATGAAAAGTCAATAGATCAAGAATTCATAAAAAGCCGAATCAATCTCGAGCTAGACATTGCGGAGAACCTCTACCTTTTTGACCCATGTTACTCCCAGACTTGCGCCAAGAGGTGCTGAAAGCCAATCTCATGCTCCAGTCCGAAGGATTGGTGAAACTGACCTGGGGAAATGTCAGTGGGATGGATCGCGAATCGGGCTGCTTCGTGATCAAGCCAAGCGGAGTTCCTTATGATCAGCTTCGGGCCGAGGACATGGTGGTAATGGATTTAAAGGGGAACAAGATCGAAGGAGATCTGAATCCTTCCTCTGATACGCCCACTCATTCGGTGCTATATCGCGAGTTTCCGGAAATTTCAGGAATCACCCATACCCACAGCACGCATGCGGTGATGTTTTGTCAGGCGGGGAGAGCGCTCCCTTGTCAAGGAACGACTCATGCCGATCATTTTTACGGCGATGTTCCTTTGGTTCGGGAACTGACAGAAGAAGAAGTCGCAGAAGGCTACGAAACGAACACCGGGCTGGCGATCGTGGAGTGTTTTCAGGAAAATGGGCTCAAGCCACTGGAGATGCCCGCCGCATTGCAGCGCTTTCATGCACCGTTCACCTGGGGAAAGAGTGCGATCGATTCCGTGAAAAACAGCATCGCGTTGGAAGTCTGCTGCCAGATGGTTCTGGGTACCTATCAGTTGAATTCAGGGGCACCGGATTTGCCGAAACATATTCTCAACAAACACTATCTCCGGAAACACGGCCCCGGAGCTTACTACGGCCAGAAATAGGGCCTACGGAATCAGATTGGGGAACTGTTCCGGGACGATTTGAGTGCGATCCGAGAAGTTGTCCGTCAGGCTGTCGTGAATTTGATCCAATTCGTAGCGCTGCTCAAAACGGGTCGGGGAAATCAGGGGAACTTGGGCTTCGGCCTGATCTTGGTTGGTTTCGCAGCCGAAAAGCAAGAGTCCGAGGATTCCTGAGAGAAGGAGAAGTGGCGCTTTCATAGGAGTTGAGACGTATCGGAAATACCGTGAGTTGGGCGAACGCTCAAGTCGAGAAGAAATCTGCATTTACGAGGCCCCTGGCTTGAGCCATGCTGCCTTTTCCTATGAATCGAATTCGCGTTGGCGCCGCAGCGCTGAATCAAACCCCGCTCGACTGGACGGGAAACCGTGAACGAATCGAGCAAGCGATCGCCGAGGCTCGGAAGAGGTCGGTTTCGCTCCTCTGTCTGCCGGAACTCTGCATCACCGGCTACGGCTGCGAAGATGCGTTTTTGTCGATTGGCGTGGCGGAGCGAGCTTGGCGGGAGTTGGAGAAGATTGCTCCCAAGACAGAAGGAATGGTGGTGGCTTTGGGGCTCCCGGTCTTTTTGCGGGGAGGAATATTCAATGCTGCCGCTCTCTTGGTCGATGGAAAGATCGCCGGATTCGTCGCCAAACAGAATCTGGCCGGTGATGGGCTGCATTACGAGCCGCGTTGGTTCAAGCCATGGCCCAGCCAACTGGTCACAACGACGGAGCAGGGCGAGTATCCGATTGGCGATTTTTTGATGGAGGTGGGTGGGGTCAGAATCGGCCTGGAAATCTGTGAAGATGCCTGGGTTTCGGATCCGCCCGGCATTCATTTGGCCCGTCATGGCGTGGATATCATTCTGAATCCCAGCGCCAGCCACTTCGCTTTCGGCAAGCAAGCCACGCGGCGTGGTTTCATTTTGGACAACTCTCGTGCCTTTGCCTGTGGCTATGTCTACGCGAACTTGATGGGGAATGAAGCGGGGAGGGCGATTTACGATGGAGGCTGTGTCCTCGCCAGTGGCGGACGGCTTTTGGGTGAAGGGCCTCGTCTCCGGTTTTCTGAAGTGGATTTGGTCAGCAGCGTTTTCGATCTCCGATTGATTCGCTCGCTCCAAGCGCGAATTGTGAGTCGCGATGTCATTCCCCGGTCTCTGGGCGGCCCTCGCATCGAGTTTGCTTGGCCTGATATTCCCGCTCAAGCGCCGATTCCTGTTGAGAGTCCGCCGTTGAGCAAGGAGATCGAATTCTCCCGAGCGATTGCGCTGGGACTGTTCGATTATCTGCGAAAAAGTCACAGCCGCGGCTTTGTCGTTTCGTTGAGTGGTGGAGCGGATTCAGCGGCCGTTGCCTGTTTGGTTCATCTGATGCTGACCGTGGCGCGCCAGGAATTGGGCGATGCGACGGTCAAAGAGAAGCTTGGGGATTGGCTCGGGAAAAAGAGCGATTGGGCATCGAATCTGTTGACCTGCGTTTACCAGGCGACGCGCAACAGTGGCTCGGTCACACGCAAGGCTGCCAGTGAAGTCGCCAAGGCAATTGGAGCCGATTATCACGAATGGGATATCGATGAATTGGTTGAAGGTTACTCGGATCGAATCGCGGCCTCGCTGAAGCGGGATTTGACGTGGGAGAAGGACGACATTGCCCTGCAGAATATCCAGGCTCGGGTTCGTTCCCCCGGAATCTGGATGATCACCAACGTGAAAGGTGCGCTTTTATTGAGCACGAGTAATCGTTCAGAAGCTGCGGTGGGCTACGCCACGATGGATGGGGATACCAGTGGCGGTCTCAGTCCGATTGCCGGGATCGACAAGGCCTATTTGCGGCAATGGCTTCGCTGGCTCGAAAAAGAAGGAGCTGCCGGAATTGATCCCATTCCCGAGTTGAGCCTGATCAATAATCAGCAACCGACAGCGGAACTGCGCCCCCAATCCTCCCATCAAACCGACGAAGACGATCTCATGCCCTATCCGGTGTTGGATGCGATCGAGCGGGCTGCGATTCGAGACAAGCAAATGCCCGAAGAGGTTCTGGAGCAACTCGAAGCGCTCTTCCCCAAGCATGATCAGAATCAACTGCGTCTCTGGGTGAAGCGGTTTTTCACCTTGTGGAGCCGGAACCAATGGAAGCGAGAGCGCTATGCACCGTCCTTCCATGTGGATGACGCCAATCTCGATCCCAAATCCTGGTGTCGATTTCCGATCCTCTCTGGCGGTTTTCGGGAAGAACTCGAGGAGCTGTAGGTGGTTCGCTTTGAGGCACCGCCTGTTAATTCTAAGAAAAATAGCAAAACAAAGTCTCAAAGACCGGTTGATAGTTTAGTCTTTCTAATTAAAATGGGACGGTGTTCCTCCGAACCCGGGAACGGCTTTCCAATATGTCTTTCTGCAACGTCCAAATTTCGGCCAAATTCTGTGCACTCCTCCTTGTTGCGGCAGCCCTGACGAGTTGTTCCATTACGGACCTGGGGAAAAAAGACCTCATTCCCGTGACCGGAGATAGTTTGAAGTTGCGAGCACTGACAGATGCGGAAAAGGGCGGCGATCTCAGTATTCAAGGCCCCTTTCCAGAATACAATCGGGAAGAGGCGTCACCGATTTCGAGGGTTTTTCTGGTGGCTGGCGGTGCGGAAACGCCCAACTACCTCCAAGAGATCGTCGATCAGCGGAACCATCTGATTACCGTCGGTCACGCCGCTAGTGAGATCGTTTGTTTCTATGTGAAACCCAGTGAACTGGAGTATCTCGAGCACAAGGAACAGTTCGATCAGTTGGCTTCCAAAGTGGATGGTTTCTACCTGGCTGCACCGCACTTGATCTACCGCCATCTCAAGGCAGCGGCCGCAGCGACGCCCAACTACGTGTATCTCTACGCCGCCGGAAAGGGGCACAAACCGATTTGGGTGGATCGAGCCGAGGGGCCGGAGCGCGAATTGGCGAAGCATCATGCCGAGTATTTCGGTCAGTATCGGATCGATTTGGCGGGGGGGCCCAGCGGGCATATGAATCCCCGAATGCGCCTGGAGGCGTTGCGAGACGGGATCGCGATTCAGAACCTGCTCTTTACGCCACGCTATTTGATCGATGCCTTAAACGCCTTTCCGGATGAGACCAAGAAATTCGTCATTCTCCAAGGCAGCTACAGCGGGGGATTCGTACGCAGTGACTTTGAGGAACTGGCGAAAGATTGCCTCTCAGAGGTCTCCAATATTGTGGTGCTGACAGCGTCGCGACATGATCGGGAAAGTTTCCGAAGTTCGCCTGGAGAGGTCTACAGCCATTTCGGGGAGTCGTTTCTGAAAGCCGCTCTCAAGCAAGAGGATGCGATTCCGAATTGGGAATGGCCGATTGTCGCCGGAGAGGTCTTTACCTCGGTTCGCAGAAAGGAGGAAGAATTGGCCGTCAGTGCGGAAGAAGCTTCGAATCCCGTGTTTTTTTCGAGCAACGGAGAGCCTGAGCTGATTGTTGAGGTGGGGCCTGAAAGCATCGAGGTGGCGGAAAGGCTGGAACGGGTTTCGGCAGCGGAAGAAGAGATCGTTCCGATCGACTGAAAACCGGTTGCATTGCCTCGGGGCTGCGTTGAAGAAGGATGGGTTTGTTAGACAGACCATCCGTGCACACACGTTACGAAATCACCGGGAAATTTGAGGAATTGGCAGACTGCAGTGGCCTGCTTTACGCGCCGATTGAACCCGCTTTGAGCTATCGCCAATCGCGGAATTACGCCTTCGATTTCGAAGGTCCGGTGGATCGGCTGACGGAATTCGTGCGGCGCTGTTTGGTGGATGAAATCACCCAGAACCTTTCGACCGGCGCTGAACCTTGGAGTGATTATGCCTTCGTGCTCGATTACGGGATGAAGTCCGGAGCGCTCGATTTGGAAAAGGAAGCGGTCATGGGTTACTACAAAGGCCTCGAGAATCCGGGTTTCGAGCTAAAGAATCTCGCGATCCGGCATCGGATTTACGTGTTTGGTGAGGCTGCCGAAGGAACCATCGCCCAGTTCGAGCGCGACATCGTCAATCGAGCGATTCACACCTGGACGGTCGAGAAAACGTCGGCTGCTGCCTGTTGATCCCTCGCGATGAAAACCTACCGCCACATCCCCATTTCCTCGCTCGATGGAGACGCCCTGCTCGCTCTCAGCCGCGACATGAAGCTTTCTCTGAGTCGAGAGGATATGCTCGCGGTTCAGCAAATTTATGCGAGTTGGGAGCGCGAACCGACCGATGTCGAATTGGAAGTGATTGCCCAGACCTGGAGTGAGCACTGCAAGCACCGGATTTTTGGCGCTGAGATCAAGCACACGTGCGATGGGAAGACCGAGACCGTCGATGGTCTGTTCAAAACCTACGTGAAGGCGATCACCGATCAAATCCGCGAAAAGAAGCCGGGTTTCGTCGTCGCCGCCTTTGATGACAATGCCGGTTTCATCAAACTGGATGAGCAACTCGCCATTTGTCTCAAAGCAGAGACGCACAATCACCCCAGTGCGATTGAACCTTACGCAGGAGCGAACACTGGACTCGGTGGTGTCATTCGCGATATCCTCGGTGCTGGAAAAGGGGCGAAGCCGATTGCGAACCTCGATGTCTTCTGTTTCGGCCCGCCGGATACGCGAGAAGCGGATTTGCTGACCGATGACGTGATTCACCCTCTGGGAATCATGCGGGGTGTCGTCCGAGGCGTTCGGGACTACGGAAATCGAATGGGGATTCCGACCGTCTCCGGCGCGATTCAATTTGATCCCGCCTACATCTACAACCCACTCGTGTATTGCGGAACCGCGGGAGTGATTCCGATCGCAGACATCGCCAAAGAAGTCACCCCGGGCCTCAAAATCGTGGCCGTGGGCGGACGGACCGGGCGGGATGGCCTCAAAGGTGCGACCTTTTCTTCGATGGCGCTCGATGATGCCAGTCATCAAGAAGACATCCAAGCGGTCCAAATTGGTAACCCCATCGAAGAGAAAAAAGTCAGCGATTTCATCCTTGATGCGCGGGCTCAGGGGCTGATCGAATTTGTGACCGATTGCGGAGCGGGAGGCTTTTCTTCCGCCGCCGGGGAGATGCTCAGTGAAGTGGGGGGAGAGCTGCATCTCGAAAATGCTCCTTTGAAAGAGGACGGCCTCGTCAGCTGGGAGATCTTCATTTCCGAAAGCCAGGAGCGGATGGTGTTGGCCGTCAAGGAAGCCTCCCTGCCGGAATTGGAGCGACTCGCGAAAATTTACGAGACGGAAATCTGCGTTCTCGGGGAAGCCGATGGCTCGGGCATTCTCAAAGTGCGTCACCATGGTGAGATGGTCTGCGAACTGGACAACTCCGCGCTCCACACTGCTCCTCGACAGCACCGTCAGAGCGAGTGGAAGACTCCTGCGGTCGCGGCGAAACCCGATCTTTCCGAGATCGATCTCCAACAAGCCTTGCTTGCGCTCCTCGCGGATTTCGCCATTTGCAGCCGCGCTCCGATCATTCGCGAATACGATCACGAGGTCCAGGGAAACACCTACCTTAAACCCTTGGCTGGGGCCAAAGGCGATGCGCCACAGGACGGTGCGGTCATGCGAATCGATGGCAGTGATCAACTCATGGCCATGAGTCTGGCGATTCTTCCCGAATGGGGCAAAACGGATCCGTTTGCGATGGGCGCGGCGGTGGTCGATGAATGCGTCCGCCAGCTCGTCACCGTGGGCGCGAATCCGGATCGCATCGCGATTCTCGACAACTTCTGCGTCGGCAATCCTGATGATCCAACGGAGCTTGGTGCCTTGGTCGAGACCTGCAAAGGCATGGCCGAAGCCGCGCTCGCCTACCAAGCCCCCTTTGTTTCCGGCAAAGACTCGTTCTACAATTTCTTCGAAGCGGATGGCCAATCCATCTCCATTCCCGTGACCCTGCTGCTCAGTGGGATGGGAATCGTCGAAAGCTCCGATCACATCATCGGTTCTTCCATTCGAAAAGCGGACTCGGTTCTCCTGCTTCTCGGCGAAACCAGCCCTGAAATCGGCGGTAGCGTCTTCGCTCGCACTCAGGGGATCACCGATCAACCCGTTCCCGCTACTCATTTTGCCGCGAATTTAGAGCGCTATCGAACGTATTACGCGGCGGTCCGAGAAGGATTGATTCTCTCCGCTCATGATGTCTCGGAAGGCGGACTTCTTGTCACGCTGGCGGAAATGGCGTTCTCAGAGCAATCCGGTGTCGAACTCATCGGCGATCGTGAACCCGCTGAATGGTTTTCGGAGTCTCCGGGCCGAATCGTTCTCGAAGTTGCGGCTGCCGATGTCGAGCGGGTCGAAACCATTCTCGGACCGGTCGAGAAAGTCGGGCACACCGTTTCCGGATCTAGCAACTTTCAGCTCCAAGGCGTGTTTGATGTCGAGATCGCCGAGCTGAAACGAGTCTGGAAGCAAACGCTCGCGAACTTCTATTAAGGGTTCATCCGGGCGAGTTCATTTCCCCTGTCACTTTTCATTGACGGAAGCGTCTCAGGATTCCAGCTTCCAGTCGCGCGAGCAAATGGAGTGAGATGGGTGCCTGGTGGCCCCCGCGGTCTTCAAAACCGTTGTCGACAAGTGATCCTTGCCGAGGTTGGTTCGATTCCTTCCCACTCCGCCATTTGCTCGGATCGTTAGAGTTCCGAATTGTTGAAGGATTCGGTGCCTTCGTTAGATCGCGCAGGTTCGGAACCCGATAAAGACGTCGTTGCGGTCCGGAAAGTAGGCTTGCCGATAGGTATTGCGGATGAGGCAGGATGAGGTCGCACAGCCGCCTCCTCGTGTGGTTTTGTGATCGCCGAACTGGAGGGTCGACATGTAGGGATACATATCGACTTGGAAGCCATCGAAGGGGAGATATTGGTTGGTGGTCCATTCCCAGGCGGTGCCGAGCATCTGGAGGCAGCCAAAGGGGCTCGCGCCTTGTGGAAAGGCGGTCACGGGAGCGGTACCGAGATATTTGGCATCAAGATCCCAGGCCGCGTGGTCCACGATTTGGTTTCCCCACGGGTAGGAAAGAGCTTCGGGGCCGCGGGCGGCGGCTTCCCATTCGAATTCGGTTGGCAATCGGCGTTTGGCCCAGTGACAAAACGCTTCGGCTTCGCGGAAGGACAGGTGCAGAGCCGGGGCGTTGGGGCGGAGTGGCTCGATTTGATTGAAACGGCGGTTCCACCAGGCGCCATCGCGTTGCTCCCAGTAGATGGGATGTTTTGCCTGGGTTTGGCGGAGCCAGTAGCGGCCGCCGAAGGTCCAGTGATCGAGATTTTCGTAGCCTCCGTCATCGACGAAATCGGCAAATTCCTGATTGGTGACGAGCGTTTTGGAGATTTGGAAGGGTTCGAGC